>JAZNXV010000018.1:0-3852 GCA_045594045.1 Clostridia bacterium | reverse complement strand
ATTGCAAAAACGGCTGAAATGTTGTATAATATTCTTACGAATAAAATATAGAAAGGTTGCTATATATGAAACTTATTATTGCTATCGTTCAAGATGAAGATGCAGGTCGTTTAGTAAGCGCTATGATGAAGGAAGGCTTCAGCATTACAAAGCTTGCTACAACAGGCGGTTTTTTACGTGCAGGAAATACAACTTTGCTTTTAGGTATTGATGAACAGCGTATGGATACTTGCCTTTCCCTTATTGAGCATATTTGTAAGAGCCGTAAACAGATTGTTTCCGCAAATATGGGGTCATTCAACTCAACGCTTATGGCAGGTCACAACAACATCGAAATTACCATCGGCGGCGCAACTGTGTTTGTGCTTTCCGTTGACGAGTTTAAGAAGTTTTAATGAATCTTTCCCTAATTTTAAATTCTCCCGTTTTTCAGGCAGAAAGGTCTGCCGTTCTTAACGGGAGTGACAGTCACGCTTATATTATTGACGGAGTCCAAGGCCAAGGCAAGCTGTCATTTGCCTTGGCTGTTTCTTGTGTTCATTTTTGTGTTAGCGAGCACAAGCCTTGCTTTGAATGTGTCGGTTGCCGCAAGGTGCTTGAAGGCAACCATCCGGACGTTTATATTATTGAACCTGATAAAAATATGCTGAAGGTTAATCAGGTGCGCGAGGTTATTTCCACCGTATATGAAACGCCTTACGAGGGTAAAAGCAAAATTTACATATTTAAGCAATTCAATTTAGCTAACGAAGCTGCTCAAAACGCTCTTTTAAAAACCTTGGAGGAGCCGCCAAAGGCAGTAACCTTCTTTTTGCTTACGGAGAATTATCTTTCTCTGCTTCCCACCGTAATCTCCCGCTGCAAAAAGCTTCGGCTGGGCAATTTCTGCGAAGCCGATATTCTAAGGGAGCTTAATTCACGGTTTCCCAACAACGAAAAAAACGTCTATGCCGCTAAAGAATGTTACGGCAATATAGGTAACGCCATAAAATTAGTGCAGGACGAGGAATATATACATTTAAACGGTACAGCTGATAAAATTTTAAGCTGTGTAAATAATAATTTGCCCGTTGACGCCGCCGTTTTAATTGAAAAGGAAAAGGACAGCTTTATTTTGCTTATGCAAATTTTAGAAACAAAGCTGTTTGCGGCTTTTAACCGCGACCCCAGCCAGATAAACCTGCAAAGGTTGTCTGCCGTTCAGGAGGCGTTGGCGGCAAAAAAGAAAAATATCAACAGCGGTCTTATTGTTGACCGACTTGCTTATACGTTAGTGAAAGGCGGAATCAAATGGCAAAGGTAGTAGGAATTCGGTTCAGAAATACCGGTAAAACATATTATTTTGACCCCGACGGCAAAGAGATTGCTTTTGGTGCAGGAGTTATTGTAGAAACTGCCCAAGGCGTCGAATACGGCGAGGTTTCTATCGCAACGAAGGATATTCCCCACGACCAAATAGTTGCACCACTCAAAAAGATTATGCGTATCGCAACCGTTGCGGACAAAAAGAAGCTTGAGGAAAACAAGCAAAAGGAAAGTCGCGCTTTAACTGTTGCCCAATCAAAAGCTGAAAATTATAAGCTCGATATGAAGTTTGTTCGCGTTGAATATACCTTCGACTGTGCAAAGGCTGTTTTCTACTTTACTTCTGACGGCAGAGTTGATTTCAGAGAGCTGGTTAAGGAGCTGGCTTCCACCTTCCGCACCCGCATTGAATTAAGGCAAATCGGTGTGCGTGACGAGGTTAAGCTTTTAGGCGGCTTAGGTCCCTGCGGTCAGCCCTGCTGCTGTAATAAATTTTTAGGCGGTTTTCAACCTGTTTCAATTAAAATGGCAAAGGAACAGGGGCTTTCACTTAACCCCACAAAAATCAGCGGCTTATGTGGCAGGCTTATGTGTTGCTTAAAGTATGAGCAGCATCATTACGAGCAAGCACACAAAAAAATGCCTTCCGTTAATTCCGAGGTTAAAACTCCCGACGGAAAAGGTACGGTGCAAGAGGTTAACGTTTTAAAGGAAACCGTTCGCGTTACCGTTACCAACGGCGACCAAATCGAATTAAAAGAATACAATTATAAAGACGTTCAGGTACTTAAAGCGTTCAAACGCAACAACAAAGACGTTGAAAATGAAGAACTTAAAAGCTTGGAGGATTAAAAAATGAAAGCAATTATTGAAATGCATAACGGCGGCAAAATGAGCTTTGAGCTTGATGAAAAAAATGCTCCGCTGACAGTAAAGAACTTTATTAAACTGGCTAAAGAAGATTTTTATGAGGATATAATTTTTCATAGAGTTATTTCAGGCTTTATGATTCAGGGCGGCGACCCTACGGGTACGGGTACAGGCGGTCCCGGATACTGCATCAAAGGCGAATTTATTGCCAACGGCGTAAACAACACCCTTAAGCACACCCGCGGTGTTATCTCTATGGCAAGAGCTATGAATCCAGATTCTGCAGGCTCACAATTTTTCATCATGCACGCCGATGCTCCCCACCTTGACGGACAGTACGCCGCATTCGGCACGATGCTTGAAGGCTTTGACGTTTTAGACGAAATTGCAAGCGCTCCCTGCGACGTTTATGACAGACCTTACGAAGATTACAAAATCAAAAAGGTTACTATTGAGGAATAATTCTTTAAAAATCTTGCATGGGGTTTATTGCTTAAAATATATATGTATTGACTTTTACCAATCAGCAATGTAATATATAAGTAGAGATTTTAACAAGTATTAGCACAATGAAATATGACTTTAAAGTTTTACTTTCATAATAAATCTGTAACAAAGAGGTGTTTTATATGAAGAAAAAATTTTTAAGAATATTGTCTTGTTTTGTTTTGCTTTTGCTTATTGTTTCAATATTTGCGGGGTGCGGTCCTTGCAAACATGAAGAAATAGAAAACATATCTGCGGTTGCAGCAACTTGTACTGATACAGGTTTAGCAGCAGGTGTAAAATGCAAGAATTGTGGCATAATACTTACCGAACAAATATCTATACCAAAAACGCCACATGAATTTGGAAATCCAACTGTTACAATTCCGGCAACTTGTTTTGAAAATGGTACACAAGAATATCCTTGCATTTTTTGTGATTATAAAAAATCCGAAGAAATTCCAAGTGGACACAAGTATGACCAAGGAACCGTTATCAAGCCTACTTGCACAAATGCAGGAAGTACTGAATATAAATGTAGCGCCTGTCTAAATGTTAAGTCAGAAGCAGGAGAGCCGCCTTTGAATCATACTTACCAAGATGCAACCTGCACAACTCCGAAAAAGTGTACAGTTTGTGGTGCAACATCAGGAGAAGCGTTGGGTCACTTGGAAGATGCTCGATGTTTTTGTTCGCGCTGCCAGAAGTATATAGATCACCGAACGGTTGTATTCAAGCAAAGCTTTCCGCTTGAGATTAAAACTCGATGGTCCGCCGATTATCCTAATTATTCGACAGTAATTTTAGAAAAAAAAGATTTTTACTTTGAAGGAGATAATTTATATATAAATATGAGGGGTGTGATAAAATCATTTGGTTCACTCCATTCTTCAAATATTAGAGTGCGGGTAACAACACCGAACGGTGAAACTCGTTATCAATCAGGTTCGGGTTTGGAATCAGTTGGTTCCCCAAAAGACATAACTTATTGGATTTGGAAATGTAATCAACAGGGAACATATATAGTAGAATTCATCACACCATATACAGTGACTGATTATCCGCCCTTTGCATAAGAAACATATAAACAAAACACTTTCAGGTTGCTTTTACAAATTAGTTGAAATATCGACTTAACTTATTGCAAAACTTAAATAAATAATTCGAAAAGCCTTGCTTATGCAAGGCTTT
>JAZNXV010000017.1:0-25643 GCA_045594045.1 Clostridia bacterium | reverse complement strand
TGATGTCAGCACCTGATGCAACACCACCGGTGTGGAAAGTTCTCATGGTAAGCTGTGTACCGGGTTCACCGATTGACTGTGCGGCAATAATACCAACTGCTTCACCAATAGCGACGGGCTTGTTGTTTGAAAGGTCAGCACCGTAGCACTTGGCGCAAACGCCGTGTTCGCAACGGCAGGTAAAGATAGAACGAATCATAACCTTTGTTCTGCCTAAGCCGCCCTTTTCTGCAGGAGAAGTAATGTGCTTTGCAATTTCATCATCCACAAGTGTGCCGTCAGCATAAACAACGTTGCCGTTTTCATCACAGATATCCTCTGCAAGCGTTCTGTTCTTAATTCTTTCGGCAACGGTTTCAATAACCGTACCCTCGTGAATAATGTCTTCAACGTACACGCCGTTGGGTGTATTGATTGTGCTGGGTATTGCATGGCAGTCTTCCTGACCGATGATAACGTCCTGACAAACGTCAACAAGACGACGGGTAAGGTAACCGGAGTCAGCCGTACGAAGAGCCGTATCAGCAAGACCCTTACGTGTTCCGTGAGATGACATGAAGAAGTCAATAATAGTAAGACCTTCACGGAAGTTTGCCTTAACGGGAATTTCAATTGTTCTACCTGACGGGTCAGCCATCAAGCCACGCATACCTGCAAGCTGAGTAATCTGTGATTTGTTACCACGGGCACCGGAGGTGCTCATCATATTGATGGGGTTAAACTTATCAAGACCCTTTAACAGCTCAACTGTAACGTCGTCCTTGGCGTTCTTCCATGTTTCGATAACAAGGCGATATCTTTCCTCTTCTGCAAGGAAGCCGCGCTTTGCAAGAGAGTTAATGTCTGCAACGCGCTTATCAGCCGCGTCAAGTATTTCTTTTTTGTTTTTAGGAATAACAGCGTCCTTAACGCCAACGGTAATAGCGCCGCGAGTTGCGTATTGAAAGCCTTGTGCCTTAATAGCATCAAGCATTTCAGCTGTAACAGCTTCGCCGTGAACGGAATAGCATTGATATACAACTTTATTAAGTGACTTTTTATCAATTAAGAAGCCGATTTCAAGGTCAAACTCGTGTTCGGGATCGTTTCTGTCAACGAAACCGATATTCTGAGGTACTGCACGGTTAAAGATAATCTTACCAACGGTGGTTTGAATAATCTTTGAACGTACGTTGCCGTTCTCGTCAGTCTTGCTCATTCTTACGTTAGTTAAAGACTGCAAGGGAAGGTTACCCATTTCGTAAGCAAGCACAGCCTCTTCAGGAGATGAGAAGGTTCTGTCAAGCATGGGCTTTTCATCGTTTACGATAGTAAGGTAGTAAGAACCGATGATCATATCCTGTGTAGGAACAACAACGGGTCTGCCGTCAGCAGGCTTTAAGATGTTGTTTGCCGCAAGCATTAAGAAGCGAGCTTCTGCTTGTGCTTCAACCGAAAGCGGTACGTGGCAGGGCATCTGGTCGCCGTCGAAGTCAGCGTTAAATGCCGTACATACCAAGGGATGAAGTTTAATTGCACGACCGTCAACAAGAACGGGCTCGAATGCCTGAATACCAAGTCTGTGAAGTGTGGGAGCACGGTTCAAAAGAACGGGGTGACCCTTTATAACTTCTTCCAAAACGTCCCAAACTTCATTTGTGCCGCGCTCGATTAAGCGCTTTGCGCCGCGGATATTTTGTGCTAAATTCTTTTCGACAAGGCGCTTCATAACGAAAGGCTTAAAAAGTTCAATTGCCATTTCCTTAGGAAGACCGCACTGATGCATTTTAAGTTCAGGTCCTACAACGATAACGGAACGGCCTGAATAGTCAACACGCTTACCTAAAAGGTTCTGACGGAAGCGTCCCTGCTTACCGCGAAGCATATCAGAAAGTGATTTTAACGGTCTGTTGCCGGGGCCTGTAACGGGACGGCCTCTGCGACCGTTGTCAATAAGCGCGTCAACAGCCTCTTGAAGCATACGCTTTTCGTTTCTTACGATAATATCGGGTGCTGAAAGCTCCAAAAGCTTTCTAAGGCGGTTGTTACGGTTGATAACTCTGCGATAAAGGTCGTTTAAATCGCTGGAAGCAAATCTTCCGCCGTCAAGCTGAACCATGGGGCGAATTTCCGGAGGAATTACCGGAACAACGTCCATAATCATCCATTCGGGCTTGTTGCCTGACTTTCTGAAGGACTCAACAACCTCAAGGCGTTTAACAGCCTTAACGCGTTTTTGTGTAGAGTTGGTGGTTCTCAACTCTTCTCTTAATTCTTCCGCTTCTTTATCAAGGTCGACGGCGCGAAGAAGCTCTCTAACGGCTTCGGCACCCATTGCTGCGCGGAAGGAACCAATGCTGATTTCTCTATCCATAATGTCGCGATAGTCGGCATCGGAAATAACGTCTTTTACCTGGAACTCTGTATCGCCTGCATCAAGAACTATAAATGCGGCAAAGTAGAGTACCTTTTCCAAATCCTTGGGAGAAACGTTTAAAAGCAGACTCATTCTGCTGGGGATACCCTTAAAGTACCAAATGTGCGAAACGGGTGCAGCAAGCTCAATGTGGCCCATACGTTCACGGCGAACTTTTGCTCTTGTAACTTCAACGCCGCAACGGTCACACTTAAGACCTTTATATCTTGCGCCCTTTTTGTATTTGCCGCAAGAGCATTCCCAGTCCTTTGTAGGACCGAAAATTCTCTCGCAGAACAAGCCGTCTCTTTCAGGCTTTAAAGTACGGTAGTTAATGGTTTCGGGCTTAGTAACCTCGCCGTAGGACCATTCGCGAATTTTACTTGCCGGTGCAAGACCTATTTGTATTGAATCAAAATTATTAAGCTCAAACAAGGCTTCATCTTCCTCTCATCATTTAATCGGCTTATCATTATAAGTCGGGGCGGGCTGATTATTCTTCGTCTTCAGCCTCATCGTCGTCCAAAGCGAACTCGTCATCATCGTCTGCTTCAAGGTCAAAGTCAAGATCTTCTTCGTCGTCAAGCTCTAAAGAAAGTTCTTCGCCCTCGTCAAGCATATCCTCTTCGTCCTCTTCAATTCCGTCAAGAATATCGAATGAATCCTCGTCCTCGTCATCATCTAACGTGCCAAGGTCAAGGTCGCCGTCCTCTTCGTCTTCGTCATAGCCGAGCATACTGAACAGGTCTGCAACGGGTGCAGTCTTTTCTTTCTCGTCAGCATAATCAACGGTATCGCGGTCGTCGTCAAGAAGCTCACGCATTTCAACTTCGCGCTTTTCTTCGGTTAAAATCTTAACGTCAAGTGCAAGTGAACGAAGCTCCTCTAAAAGAACCTTAAAGGACTCGGGAATACCGGGTTCGGGAACGTTTTCACCCTTTACGATTGCTTCGTAAGCCTTAACTCTGCCTACAACGTCGTCTGACTTGATGGTAAGAATTTCCTGAAGCGTATGGGCTGCGCCGTAAGCTTCAAGAGCCCAAACTTCCATTTCACCGAAACGCTGACCGCCGAACTGAGCTTTACCGCCCAAGGGTTGCTGTGTAACGAGTGAGTAAGGACCTGTCGAACGGGCGTGAATCTTATCGTCAACCATGTGAATAAGCTTAATCATATACATACAGCCTACTGTTACGGGGTTATCGAAGGGTTCACCGGTACGTCCGTCATAAAGAATGGTTTTGCCGGTAAATACGTTTCCTGCATATTCAACAAGCTCTTGCTGGGCTTGCTCTTCCTGCTCGTTCTTGTTTTCGATTTCTTCAAGACCGAACAAGGGTGCCATTTTACCTAAAATTTTGGAAATTGCGATAAAGTACTTATCTGCAAGGGCAACAATACGGTCTGCAAGCGCAAGCTTGTCTTCAACCTCATTGTCATAGGCAAGCTCTTTTACAAGAGCAAATTCGTTATCGTAAGCTTCAACGTCAATCTTTCCGCCGTCATAGATGGGCTTATCACTGCCGCGAAGCACCTTGCCCATTTCTAAAAGCTGACCTGCGGTATGACCTAAAGCACCGTCAACTACGGGAATTTCCTCTGTTGAACGTAATCTTACTGCAAGAGTTAAAAGTGTATCAATTTTTTCAAGAATTTTTGATGATAATGAAAGCTTTTCAATATCTTCTTCGTGGGCGCCGTCGAAAACGGGAGTTGCTATCTTGATGCCAAGCTTTTTAGCGGCAATACCTAAATGCACCTCAAGCACCTGACCGATATTCATACGCGAAGGAACACCAAGGGGGTTCAAACAAATCTGCAACGGTGTGCCGTCGGGCATAAAGGGCATATCCTCTTCGGGAAGAACGCGGGAAATAACGCCCTTGTTTCCGTGACGGCCTGCCATCTTATCACCTGCGTGAATCTTACGCTTTTGTGCAAGATATACACGAACCATTTTGTTTACGCCGGGAGAAAGCTCGTCCTTATTCTCACGGGTAAAGATTTTAATATCAACAACAACGCCGCCTTCACCGTGAGGAGCGCGGAGAGAAGTATCACGCACTTCCTTTGCGTTGCCTGAGAAAATTGCGTGAAGCAATCTTTCTTCTGCAGTAACGTCTGTTTCGCCCTTAGGTGTAACCTTACCAACTAAGATATCGCCTGAATGAACCTCTGCACCGATACGGATAATACCTTCTTCGTCAAGATTACGAAGCATATCATCACCAACGTTGGGAATATCCTGAGTGATTTCTTCGGGGCCGAGCTTTGTATCACGAGCCTCGCACTCATATTCCTCAATATGAATAGTGGTAAAGATATCGTCACGGGCAAGACGCTCGGAAATAAGCATAGCGTCTTCGTAGTTGTAGCCGTTCCAGGGCATGAAACCGATAATAATGTTTCTACCTAAGGAAAGCTCACCTTCTGCGGTACTGGGACCGTCTGCAAGAGTGGTTTTATATTCTACGCGCTGTCCTTTATCAACAATGGGAACCTGGTTAATGCAGGTACCTTGGTTGGAACGACGGTATTTTAAAAGCTCATAAGTAATGGTTTCGCCGTTATCGTGCTTAACAATAATCTTGTCGGCATCAACGTATTCAACAACACCGGGACCTTCTGAAAGCACAGAAACACCGCTGTCACGTGCTGCCTTATATTCAATACCTGTACCTACTACGGGGGCTTCCGTTCTTAAAAGCGGAACTGCCTGACGCTGCATGTTTGCACCCATAAGTGCACGGGAAGCGTCGTCGTTTTCAAGGAAAGGTATCATAGCGGTAGCAACTGAAACTACCTGCTTAGGCGAAACGTCAATATAATCTACCTGAGAAATATCTACACGCAAGAAGTCTTCCTTATTACGAGCAGAAACTACGTTGTTAACAAAGTGGCCGTCCTCGGTAATAGGCTCGTTAGCCTGAGCGATAATGTATTTATCCTCATCGTCAGCCGCAAGGTAAACAACCTCTTTTGTAACGATGCCCTTTTTCTTATCAACCTTACGGTAGGGTGCTTCCATAAAGCCGTATTCATTGATACGTGCATACGTTGCAAGTGAACCGATAAGACCGATGTTCTTACCTTCGGGTGTTTCAATGGGGCACATTCTACTATAGTGAGAATGGTGAACGTCACGAACCTCGAAGGAGGGTCTGTCACGGTTAAGACCGCCGGGACCGAGCGCCGAAAGACGGCGCTTGTGGGTAAGTTCGGCAAGGGGGTTGTTCTGGTCCATAAACTGTGACAGCTGGCTGGAGCCGAAGAACTCTCTTATAACCGCACTTACAGGACGGATATTAATAAGTGAAGCGGGTGAAACGCTGTCAAGACTCTGGCTGGTCATTCTTTCGCGAATAACTCTTTCCATTCTTGAAAGGCCCACACGGAGCTGGTTTTGCAACAGCTCACCAACGCAACGAACACGACGGTTGCCCAAGTGGTCAATATCGTCTAATTCGCCGTGACCTTGGGTAAGTGTAATGATATAGTTGATTGCGGCAACAATATCGGACATATAAAGATGCTCGGGTGAAAGTTCTTCCATATCGGCGACAAGACGAGCTTTAATCTGCTCGTCAGTTGAGCACTCGGAAAGAATCTTCATTAAAGTATCATAGTGAACGTATTCCTTAATTCCAACTTCTTTGGGGTCAAAATTAAGATAACCTGCAGGGTCAATAAAGCCGTTTGACATAACGCGAACTGTTGAAACAGTTTCTTCACCTGCATCATTTTTAAGAGTGATGTTAAGCTTTACAAGCATAACGCCTGCATTTTGAATTTCATAAGCTTTTTCGGTAGAGATAACCTGTCCCTTTTCAACTAAAACCTCACCGTCAGGAGAAACAACGTCTTCTGCGGCAACCTTGCCTGCGATTCTTGTGGCAAGAGCAAGCTTTTTGTTGAACTTATATCTACCTACGCGTGCAAGGTCATAGTGGCGGCTTTCGAAGAAGCTGCTTGTAAGTCTGTCACGCATAATCTTTTCGTCGGCATTTTCGCCGGGACGAATACGCTTATACATTTCGGTTAAGCCGTCAAGCTCATTGAAAATATTGCTCTGGTGGTCGTGCTCGATGGTAGCAGCTAAAACATCGCTTTCGCCTAAAAGTTCAACAAGCTGCTCGTCCGTACCAAACCCGAGAGCGCGAAGGAGTGCAGTAATGCTTACCTTGCGGCTTCTGTCAACCTTAACGGAAAATACATTGGCATTGTCAATTTCATATTCCATCCAAGCACCGCGGTTGGGTATAAGGGTGGCTGAAAATTGGAACTTACCTGCCTGCTTATCATCGCTGAAATAGCAACCGGGTGAACGCACAAGCTGTGATGCAACAACACGCTCAGCACCGTTTATAATAAACGTGCCGGTAGGAGTCATTAAAGGAAAATCACCCATAAAAACGTCCTGCTCGAGAATTTCGCGAACAGTTCCGTCATCGTTTTTAAGAGTTAAACGCACCTTTACACGCATTGGGGCGGCGTAAGTAACGTCTCTGTCCTTACATTCCTCAATGGAATACTTGGGTGCATTTTCTATGTAGCAGTCAAGAAACTCCAAGCTCATAGCCCCTGAGAAATCGTCAATGGGTGAAAAATCCCTTACGATAGGACCAAGGTCCTCGGTGATAAATTTGTTGTAGGAATTCTTCTGAATTTCAATCAGGTTGGGCATCTCAAGAGCCGCATCAATCTCAGCAAAGGATAATCTGTCTTCTTTTGCGGTTTCCGCTGCGTTCAATACCTTATGAAGCATACTTTCACTCTCCTATTTTTTAGTGGTTACGGAATAACCCGCACACGCCAAAAGTGGCTTGATTACTGGTTTTTAGGGGAATAAATCCCCTTACCCACATCAACTGTGCGCATTTTACCCCATAATACAATATTATACAGTTGTCAAGTTTAACAGAAAAATCAAGTATTGTCAACTGTTTTTTGAAAAGTTTTTAGTCGCTTTTAACGGATTTTTGGCGCATTTTTCGGGCTTTTTCAGCATAAAATTCGCTTAAAAACACACATAATGTATGTGCGCGAGCACGCCCTCACTACATATAGATTTTTGTACTTTTTTTGCCTTATTTTTGGTTTTTTATAAAAATTTTTCCTTATTTGCTTTAATCGCATTTGCTTGTGCATTTTTACCTTTTATGTTAAAATACTTGTCGGATTTAACGGCATGCATAAGCATATAATGCGGCTGAACACAATATTTATATTAAAGGAAGCTATTATGAAATACAAAGCCATTGTTTTTGATTTGGACGGAACTCTTTTAAACACTCTTGACGACTTATATTTAAGCGTAAACTATGCTCTTGAGCAGTTTAACCTGCCCCTGCGCACCAAGGAAGAGGTATGCTCCTTTGTGGGCAACGGCGTTGCCAATTTAATGGAAAGGTCTATCGGCGAAAACCTTGGCTCTGTTGATTTTGATGCCTGCCTCAACTGCTTCAAGAAGCATTATTCCGTTCATTCGGAGGACAACACCGCGCCCTATGACGACGTTTGTGCTCTTTTAGCCACTTTAAAGGATAAAAACGTGAAATGTGCTATCGTTTCAAACAAGTTCGACGCCGCTGTTAAGGGCTTGGCAGAAAAATACTTTCCTTCCCTTGTAGACGTGGCATTGGGTGAAAGTCCCGCCTTTAACCGTAAGCCTGCCCCCGACCTTGTTTTCTGCGCCCTTGAAAAATTGGGCGTTAATAAGAATGACTCTCTTTTTGTAGGCGACTCCGAGGTTGACGTTCAAACTGCCCTGAATGCAAAAATTGACTTTTTAGGCGTGCTGTGGGGCTTTAGAAGCAAAGAAGTTCTTTCTTTAGCAGGGGCTACTGCCTTTGCAAGCCTGCCTCAAGACATTTTAAAATTCGTTGAATAAATAGCGTTGTTTTAACACTTGATAAAACAAGCCGATACTTTTAAATTTCATTGAGAAAAAATAATACGATTAGTCCCGTTTAGAAAAAACAATACGATTAAACTTCAAAAGTACTCTTTCCTGTTACGCCGCCTGCCCGTTAGCTCTCTGCCTTTTCGGTGAGCTTTTTGCGTTAACGAAGAGTATTTTTTTGTTTTAAGCTTTGTTTCCGTTTAGCTGATATAAAATACGTACGTTTAATAAATTTTTTCTTGTATTTTGCATATAAATTTGATACAATAATAAAAAGCTTGACGGATTTTGTATAAATTTGTAAAAAGCGGGCACTTTGCCCTTTTAAGCAACTTTTGCAATCGGTCAACTTTTACTTACTTTAATTTTTTGCTAAGGAGAACTAAAAATGATTTGCCAAGCCTGTAAAAGACAACTGCCGGACAACGCCAGATTTTGTGATGCCTGCGGCACTCCCGTTACACAAAGCGCTCCCGTAGAAAATGCACCTGTAGAAACTGCACCTGTAGAAACTGCTCCTGTAGAAAATGCACCTGTAGAAAATGCACCTGTAGAGAGTGCTCCTAAAGCGGCGTTTTGCTCCAAGTGCGGCACGTCCTTAACCGAGGCAGATAAATTCTGTTCCAAGTGCGGTGCTTTAGCTCAAGCCTCGGCTTCAGCAAGTGCAGCTGCGCCAAGCAATGCCAGCGCACCCAGTGCCGTTTCTATAGGAATTGAAGGCTCAAACGGATACAAAAAGCCCTTTAAGTTTTCAAAAAAGCTTATCGCCATAGGCAGCAGCGCTATTGCGGCGGTGTTGATTCTTGTTCTTGTGCTCTCTCTTGTTTTTTCGGGTAACGGAAAAGCAAACCACGTTCTTTACCGTAAGGACGATGGCGGAGTATATTACGCAAATCTTTCTAAAATATCGCCCCTTTTGCTTACGGACGAAATAACCTCAACCGTTGCAGAGCCCTTTATCGGCTATTTAAACTACGTAACAAAGGACGGCAAAACTATTTTCTATGCCGAGGATATTTCCCTGTCCTCCTACAGCGCCACTATATATTACAGACCTCTTAATGACTCAAAGGCAGAAAGCAAAAAGCTTGATTCTGATATCACGCGCTATTTAGTTTCTGCCGACGGAAAAACCGTTGTATATATTAAAGGCGACGACAAAGACCTTTACATAACCGATTTAAATGAAAAAACAAAGATTGCCTCCGACGTAAAAAGCGTCTTTGTCACACAGGACTGCAAAACGATGTTATATTACACCGTTGACGAGGACCTTTACGTTAAAAAAGGCAACAATGAGCCCGAAAGAGTTGACGTTGACGTTACGAGCATTCTCAGTGTAAGTGAAGACCTTACTCAATGCTTTTACTATAAGAGCGAAGAGCTTTACAAATATCAAAACTTGAGTGAAAAGGAAAAGATTGCTTCGGGCGATTCTCTTGCCGTATACTTTATTTATGATGACAATACGTTCTACTACAGCGTATCTACAAGCCAAGAGCTTAAGCTTTCCGAATTCGTTGAGGACGATATGCTTGCTGTTGATGCAAATATTGTCCGCCCCGAATATCCTTCTTATCCGTCACGTCCCTATTCGTTTATGTTTGATTCCCAAGAAGAATATCTTGCCGCCTACGCGCAGTACGAGCTTGACCTTGAAAGCTATTCCGCCCGTATGGATAAGTACCGTGAGGACCTTGACGCGTACTATGACAAAACAAGCCGCGATTCCTTGCGCGAATCCTTGGAAAGCAGTACCTACACAAAAACTTCAACCACCCTTTATTATTACGATGGAACCAAGTCTGTAGAGCTTGCCCGCGACAGCTTTTTAAATAGCTCTTTCCCCGCATATTTATTCGACACGCCCGTTATCTTCTACGCGCAAAACGCCCAAAGCACAACTGCAACAGAGAAAATCAAGCTTTCCTCTGTAAAATATGCCTACCAGGTGCGTGAGCAAATTGAAGATGCCGTTTCAGATTCAAAAATCTTCAAGCTTGCGTATAAGGATAAGTCCTTTGATTTTGAGAACGAAATCAATACCCTTTTAGGTTATTCCGAAAAGTCCTCAACCCTTTATTATACGGTAAAATCCGAGGACGGTGATAACGACTATACTTCCTGCGCCGTATATAAGATTTCAATAAGCGAAGCCGAGCTTGGCAAGGCAGAAATTTTTGCTCAAGACGTTTACGGCGACAGCTTAGCAATCCACATGTTCAACGGCGAGCTTGTTTACTACAAAAATGTTGATGACAGAGAAGGCGACCTTTACGTAGGCGATAAGATGTTAGACTCTAACGTTTTACTCAGCAATATAAGCAGCACCTGTTCAGAGGATACCATTGCTTATTTTGTTGATTGGCGTTCAGGCAAAGACCTTGGCACACTTAAATGCTACGCTAATAACAAGGTAACGGAAATTGCCCAGGACACACACAGCGTTGATTTTACTTCCGCAGGCGAAATGCTCTACATTACCGATTACAGCTATAACCACGGTAGCGGAACGCTTTACGCCTACAACAACGGCAGACCACAAAAAATTGACGAGGACGTTGAAGCAATAATTCCGTTTTTCTCCACAATAGTCCACAGATTTTATTAAGCCGCTACAGATAAATTAGTTTGCCGCGAAGCTTGGCATTACGTTGCCGCTTATTAAAGCACACTAAAGCTTTTGCGGTATCATTAAGAAACGGATTAAAAAACAGATGAAGGATTTTTAATCAAAAACAAACAAAGGATTTTATTAAATCACAATACAAAAAATTTTGGCTTAACGCCAACAAGGAGGAAATTTTTTATGAAAACATGTCCCAAATGTAACGCCCAATTAAACGACGATGCTGCATTCTGCAACGTATGCGGTGCATCCCTTAATGCAACTGCTCAGGCAGCACCCGCTCCCGATCCCTTTGACCACACATCTGAGTTCGATGCAAAAGACATTTCCGAAAACAAGGTTATCTCTATGCTTGTTTACTTAATGGGTTGGATCGGCATTATCATCGCTCTTTTAGGAAGCACAACTTCAAAGTATGCCGCATTCCACGTTCGCCAAGCACTTAAGTTCGTTGTTGTTGAAACACTTATTCCTATCGTTCTCGGTATAGGCGCTCTTATTCTCATCATTCCTATTCTCGGTTTGCTCGCTTACGGTCTTGCCGCTTTAGCTGCAATCATTCTTTACGTAACCTTCTTCGTTGTAAAGATTATCTGCTTCTTCCAGATTTGCCAAGGCAAAGCTAAAGAGCCCGCTATCATTCGCAACCTTCCTTTCTTAAGATAATTAAATCTAAAAAATTAGGACCTTGGTTTTGCCAAGGTCTTTTTTTATCTCTTTATTTTTGCATAATTTACCCAATTTTGAAAATAATATTTTTGTTCATCTGCTACATAGTTTTTAACGCAAAAATCTTTATAAAAATAAAAATCTCCGTTACATAAGCAAGAAATTCTTATTTTTAAAACAAAACGCTTGCTTATTTTTGCGGAGGTTTTTATGCAATATTACAGTAAAGTTAAAATTTGTGGGGTAGATACGGCAAAGCTGCCAAGATTAAAATCTGACGAAGCTACTGCTTTAATGGAAAAAATAAAGGCAGGGGACGAGCAGGCAAAAGAAAAATTTGTGTTTGCAAACCTGCGTCTTGTGCTTTCGGTAGTGCAACGCTTTTTAGCCCGTGGCGAATCTCCCGACGATTTGTTTCAGGTAGGCTGTATCGGCCTAATTAAAGCGGTCAAAAACTTTGATACGGGACATAACGTTAAATTTTCAACCTACGCCGTGCCAATGACGGTGTTTTGTTGAAAAAATAAAAATTTTTTGCCTCAAAGGCATTTTGCATACAGATAAAAAGCCGACCCTTGCTAAAACGCACAGGTCGGTTTTTTGTTAATAAAAAGTCTTTTTTATCTGTTATTTTAAGCTTAATAGAGAGCTGTTTGTCTGTTTTAGGCGCGATAAACTGTCGTCTCTTTGCCTGTTTTGCACTCCATAAACTGTCGCCCTTTACCCGTTTTGCGTCCCATAAGCTGTCGCTTGCTTTATTTGCTTTTTAGCTTTAACAAAGACTCGTCTTTTATCTGTTAATCTCTAAGGATTCTGCAAATTCTCGCGGAGATATTCCCGTTATCCTCTTAAACACCCGAGAAAAGTATTGTGGATTGTCAAAGCAGAGCATATTTGATATTTGCGTAAAATTGTATTTATTTTGTCTGATAAGCCTTTTTGCGTGGTCAATTTTTTTGACGTTATAGTATCTCATTAACGAAACAGACGTCTGTCCCTTAAAGAGCTGGCTCAAATAAGTTTTGCTGTAACCAAAGTGATTACATATATCCTCAATGCAGATTTTGTTTTCTATTTGCGACTGAATATATTCTTTTATATCCGACACAAGCTGTGTTTCCATACTTTCTTTTGAAGGAAATACGGAGATTTCATTTTTTGTCAGAGCGCTTCTCATAAGAATAATTAAAAACTGTTCAAGATACGTTTTAATAAGCTGTTCGCTTCCGATAGGCGCAGTATCTTTTACCACAAGCTTTTTTAAATTAATATCGTTTTTAGGAATTACGTAGGTGCTTTCGGCTTCGGCAATAATAGACGATATAAAAGGCTTTAAATTATTGCTTAAACGGGAAGAAAACCTTTTAAAATATTCCATAGCCGCTGACCTGCACACAAATGAAATAATAAAAATATTCGGCGAGCTGTTATAAGATTTTATGGTATGAAATTCGTTTGGCTGGTGAAAAAGAATTTCCCCTTGCTTTAAAATAGTTGAAACTCCGTCGCGCATAATCTCAACGGTACCGCTGTCAACATAAACAACTTCCCAGAAATTATGCTTTTCGCCCACGAACTCGAATTTGCTATCAAATTCATAGTAGTGGATAGTAACTATTTCCGTTACGTTTATTATATTATTGAATTTTGTGCGGGTATAGGTTGTTTTCATAAAAACTCACTCCGAATTTTTGTGTGAACAAAAATGAACGTTTACCGTAAAAAAATATCTGTTCAAACAGCAAAATATATCTTATGATAAATTTAACATAAAATCAAATAAAAAGCAAGGAGTGTTTTTATGAAAAAAGGTATTAGTATTTGGTCGTTTGGCGATTTGTCTGTTGAAGAAAGCCTCAAGCTTGCCAAAAACGCAGGCTTTGACGGCATTGAGCTGGCTTTGAATCTCGAAGGTCCTTTAAGCCTTACTTCTAAAGAGGAAGAATTTAAAACCGTTAAAAAAATGGCTGAAGATATCGGTATTCAGCTCTACAGCGTAGCTTGCGGTCTTTATTGGGATTTTCCCATTACCGACGACGATGCTTCCGTACGCGCAAAGGCAGAGGATATTGTTAAAAAAGAAATTGATATGGCAAAGGCTCTCGGTTGCGAAAGCTGTCTTGTAATTCCCGGCACCGTTTGCGCTGATTTCATTGACCCCAACAAAGTTACCGACTATCAGGACGCTTACGACAGAAGCTTGGCCGCTTTTTTAAAGTTAAAAACATATGCAGAACAAGCGCAGATTTCTATCGGCCTTGAAAACGTTTGGAATAAATTTTTAACTTCTCCCATTGAAATGAAGGAGTTTATTGACAAAATCGGCAGTGACTACGTAGGCAGTTATCTTGACATCGGCAACGTTTTATATAACGGATTTCCTGAGCAATGGGTTAAGATTTTGGCCGGCAGAATTAAGAAGGTTCACTTTAAGGATTACCGCAAGGTTGCAGGAGGTCTTCACGGCTTTGTTGACCTGCTTGCAGGTGACGTTGATTATCCCGCTGTTGTTAAAGCGCTTAATGACGTTGGTTACGACGGTTGGGTTACTGCAGAGATGATTCCTAACTACAAGACCTACAACGAAGCTCTTATTTACAATACATCAAATTCCATGGACAAAATTTTAGGAAGATAAAATATATAAAGGAGAATTATTATGGTAAAGGTTGGTTTAATTGGTTGCGGTTTTATGGGCACTATGCACGCAAACTGCTATAAAAATATTAAGGACGTTGAAATCGTTGCTTTAGCTGATATAAGAAAAGAAAAAGCAGAAGAACTCGCCATAGGAACGAGCGCCGTTATCTACGGTGACGGCAAAGATTTAATCGCAAACGCTGACGTTGATATTATCGACATTTGCTTGCCCACCTTCCTGCACTGCGAATACGCTTTGCTTGCAATGGAAAAGGTAAAGTACGTTTTTGTTGAAAAGCCCGTTGCTCTTACCAAAGCCGAGGGCGAGGCTATGCTTAAAAAGGAGCAGGAAACAGGTTGCCGTGTTCAAATCGGTCAGGTTATTCGTTTCTGGGACGAATACGTTAAGCTTAAAGAAATTATAGAGTCCGGCATCTACGGCAAAGTTGTAAACGCAAACTTCCGCAGAATCAGTCCTATTCCCACTTGGGGCTGGAACGATTGGCTTTTAAAAACCGAGCTTTCCGGTGGCGCCGCGCAGGATTTACATATTCACGATATTGACTACGTTTTATCCGTTTTCGGCACTCCCAACAAAATTCTTTCTGCAAAAAACATCATCGGTGAAGCAAACTCATATATTCATTCCCTTCTCGTTTACGACGAAACTGTTGTTACCGTTGAAGGCACTTGGGCTCTTCCCGAGAGCCACCCCTTTGAAGCAACCTTCAGAGTTGTTTTTGAAAAGGGCGTTGTTGAAAACGCAGGCGGTAAATTCGTTTATTATAACGGCGCTTGTGCTGAAGAAATTAAGCTCGAAAAGGCAGAGGTTATCGGCGACGGCTTTAAGGGCGGCAACATTTCTGATTTAGGCGGATATTATAACGAATTAGTTTATTTTGTAGAGCAGGCTAAAAATAATGCGCCCATCGAAAAGGCTACCTTAACAGATGCCAATGCTTCATTATGCTTTGTATTGGAGGAAATCGCCAATGCTTAGAGTTGGTATCGTTGGTTGCGGCTCCATTTTTACAATGCATGCAACAAGCGCACATCATTTGAAAAACTCGCAGATAGTAGGTGTGTGCGATATTAAAAAGGATAGAGCCGACAAGGCAGCCGCAAAATATAACTGCAAGGCTTATTACGATTATAAGGAAATGATTTCCAAGGATAAGCTTGACGTTGTTCACGTTTGCGTACCCCATTATCTTCACCCCATAATTTCAAAATACGCTATCGAGCAGGGCGTTAACGTGCTTTGTGAAAAGCCTATGAGCATTAAGTATGAAGACGCTGTTGCAAACGTTAAGCTTGCCGAAGAAAAAGGCGTTAAATACGGCATTATTTTTCAATGCCGCTTTAACGATTCTTCAAAGCTCGTAAAGGAAAAACTCGTTGACGGTACTTTAGGCAAAATTATCTCCGCAAGAGTTGTTTTAACCTGGAGCAAGCCCGACGAATATTACAGTCTTTCCGATTGGAAGGGCACTTGGGATAAAGAAGGAGGCGGTGTTGTAATCGACCAGGCTATTCACTCCCTTGACCTTGCCAACTGGTTTATTGATGACGAAATTGAAAGTGTTCAGGCGCACCTTGCAAATCGCGGCCACAGTATTATGGAGGTTGACGATACAGGTGAAGGCTTTATTCGCTATAAAAACGGTGCAACCTTGAGCTTCTGGGCGATGAACAACTACGGCTGTGACGACCCCATTGAAATCAGACTTTGTTGTGAAAACGGCAGAGTTGTAATGGACTACGATAATGCCGAAATAACCTTAAACGACGGTACTCGCTTTACCACAAAAACCCAAATCGACCCCGACGTTAACTATGAGGGCGGTAAGGATTATTGGGGCTTTCAGCACATAAGAGAAATTGCCGATTTCTATAACGCCGTAGAAAACGACGTCGAACCGTTTATCAGCGGTCGCGAAGCCTTAAAAATTCAAAAGCTCATCTGCGAAATTTATGAAAAAGGCACCGTAGGCTTTGTGCCGCCTAAGAAAGACTGATTCTCTCTTACCCCTCGCACTTTATGCACCTTATAAAATTTGCTTAAAGCAAATTTAACGTGCTTCTTAATTAATTCTTGCAAAAATTTTTTCAGACCCTTTCTTTGCAAAAACCCGTCTGCAATGCAGGCGGGTTTTTGTTTTTTGCAGTTTTTATGCGTCGTATGCACGCTTTTATGCGCACTTTTATGCGTGCTTTTATTCATTCTCATTCTTTACTAAAAAGCTCTCTAATTTAAGGTGCAAATCTATTCTGCCGCCGTTAAAAATAACTACCTTTTCAATAAGTTCACGGCAAACGGTTTGCTTCTCCTTGTTTGTCATATACTGCCAAGCAGATTCTATGCTTTTAAGTCTTGCTTTTGTGCGTTCTATTTTTTTGTGTATTCTTTCCTGCTCCTGCTCATCGGCAAGCTGAGCTTTTAACTGCTTGATTTCTCCTTTTACGCTTAAAATTTTGTTTTTAAGCACCGTATCGTCGTCATCTTCAAAATCATAAAGTCGGTACAGTTGCTTTTCAAGCCTCTTGATTTTATCCTGTATGCTTTGTGCAGGATTAAAAGCTCGGGGCGTTTTTTTATTGTCCTCGTCGCCCAGATACTTTAGGCTGAACAGCTTTTTTATAACCGCATCTTCAATTTCGCTCTGCCAATATCTTTGGCTTGGACAATCCTTGTTTTTAACTAAGTACTCCTTGTTTTTTTGAGTTGAATAGCACAAAATCTTACATTCGTTTCCCTTGCCCCACCTTTGATAGCGCATTCTTGAGCCGCATTCGCCGCAAAAAATAAGCCCCGCAAGAAGATATTCCGCCCTTGCCCAAGGCACGCTTCTGCTTTCCAGCTCCCCTTGAGCCTCGTTAAAGGTCTCGATAGAAATTATCGGCTGATGCAGTCCCTTATATTCCGTTCCGTTAAAGGTAATTGTGCCCGTATATGTTTTTCGTCTTAAAATATCATAGACGTTTTTATCGTTTTTCAGTCCCACCTTTAAAGCGATTGCCTGAGGTGAAAGCTTTTCTTCTAAATACAGCCTAAAAACTTCCTTTACCGCCTGAGCTTCCTCGGGCACAACCTCAAGCACTCCGCTTTTTTCGTCATATCTGTAGCCAAAGGGCTTTGCCGCGCCTCCCATCCACTTTCCCGAAGCCACTCTTTGAGTTTTACCCGCCTTGAGCTTTTGTACAATAGTGTCGCGGTCAAATTCCGCCAAGGACGCAAACAGCATAAGCACCAGCTTTGAAAAGGGATTGCTTTTTTCAATAGAAAAATAGCTTTCGCCTACGGAAATAAAATTGATGTCTTCCTTGTTTTTGTTGATTTCACTGCTTTTGCTATCCTTTTTAGCGAAAATGTAATCGTTTATAAACTGCAAAATGCCAAGAAGCGACCTGCCTAATCGGTCAATTTTAGGAATAACCAAGGAATTTATTTTTACGTTCGTTTTGCCTAAATTAAAGTCCTCTATCATCTCTTTAATTTGATTAAGTCCCGGTCTGTCAAAGCTCGTGCCCGTATATCCGTCGTCTATAATCAAAAGAAAATTTGTAAAACCCTTTAATTTTGCATAATTCAATAAATCGCGTTCCTGCACGTCCAAGCCGTAGCCCTTTTCCGCCTGCCTGTCAGTAGAAACTCTGACATACCCAACATTTACAAGAAAGCTTCCGTTTTCATCGCTTTCTACGTTTTTATCAATTAAAATTTTCATATTGGGCTTGATTTTAACGGTATCCTTAAGCCGCGCCATCAGGACACCTGCTCGCCTGCATCAAGTCCGTTAATTATTCGGTCAACCGCCTTGCTTTTTATCGCAACCTCCCCTGCATCAACGCTGTTTTTATTCAAAAACAAGTTTACCTTAAAATTCATAAACTTTCCTTAACCTCCCGCAAACTCTTTATTTGCCGTAATTATGAACAAAAAACGGGTGAGTTAACCTAAAAATACGTTATTTTAACTCTAGATACAAAGCACAAAAAAGCGTGCCTCGGCACGCGTTTTCCTTACGTTATTAAGTTTTTTATTTAAAGTTTTTCTAAAGCCTCGTTTGCCAAAGCTCTTCTCGTTAAAGTTTTATTTATCAAAGCTCTGTTTATTAAAGCCCTATTTCATTAAGAAAGCTTTTCATACTTGCCGCTTCAAAATTATCTATTTGAGCGCTGTACCTTATCGTGTTAGAAACGCGCCCCAAATGACCGCAAAATAGCAACTTAAACCATCTGCGCACCTGCATAATCGGCGTTAAGATGCGGTGCTTTTGAAGCACGGGATAGTGGAATTTTAAAATATCATAGGACAAAAAAATCTTTGACAGCAGATATTTTGCTTTTCCGCCCTTTTTCTGTTGTTGCAGAAAAATAAGATTTTCCTTTGTGCCGTACACGCCGCCGTTTAAAACATATTCTTCCATTTTACTTGTCAGCTCGGTGTGTTTTGCACAGTCGAACCAAACTCGGCTCAGTCCTTCGGCACACAGCGCAAACTTCGCCAACCCGCCGCGCTTTAAAATTCGCTCGCGTTTTTCTTTATCGCCTAATTTTATATTATTCAAAATCCAAAGGTCTATAAACGGTTTTATTCCGCAACCGCCTGCCTCAAAATGCTTTGCCATATGAGCAATATGATATGCGTAAAGCATTTCGTCTGAAAACTCATAGCAATGAACGTAGCCTTTCTTTTGAACGGCAAATTCCCATGGAGAATTGAACGCTTCGTAAGATTTTTCAACATACCCGGCATCGTTTAGCGTATAGTGAATTTCGATATGTAAGCCGTTTTTACCGTAAAGCGAAACGTCGTGCGAGCCTTTTTTTGTTGCCTTGTAGCCTATCTCGGTAAAGCATTTTACTGCACTTGGCAAATCGTTTTCGTGTACGAGCACGTCTATATCAGCGCTTGTACGAAGCCATTCCGCTGAATAATATGAACGCAAAACAGCGCCCTTTAAAAGAACAAAATCAATTTTCGCATCTTCTAAAACCGAACAAACCTTTTTTAAACCAAAGGTCATTCGTTCGCCTCTAAAGACAGCAAAAATCTGTGCTTTTTCAAATTCCTTGGACACTTCACCGTAATCCTTCGCTTGAACAGAGGACAAAGCCTTACCTACAATATGCGCAATATCGTGCTTTTTAGAAAGCGTCAATATTTCACGGAGAACATTTTCATTTAAGTCAAAAATCGCATCTTTGCTTATTTTTGTTCCCATAAGCTCATATCGCAACAGTAAAAACATAATTTCAGTAGCAGTCACAAAAATATTCTCCTTTCGAAAGATTTGGTTTGTTTAAGGTGTTAGATTAATATTTTTATCTAATATGTTTTTGCTTGTTTTTATGTGTATTGATAAATTCTTTTGCCTTGTTAAACAACAAAACAAATATGATTTCCATACCAACACACAACATCAATGACACTATAGTTGGTGTTTGTATTTTTATAAACTTAATTAAAACAACCTCAACTGAATAATAAACCAATGCATGTGTGCACATAATTGTCATAGAATTTTTGCCTAACCAAGAAAGAGGCTTGGCGATTGTCTTTCTTTCTTCAAAAATCTTGCATATACAGAACACAAACAAACTTCCTGTCAGCGAACTAATAACAAACAATACAACATTTCCGTATTCATTGCTACTATTAGAAACCAAATCGTTAAAAACACAACCGCTAAAAATGTTAATTAAAAGCGCACTTGCTCCTGTAATTAACAGCGTTTCTTTTTTAATAGCCGTATTTTTAATTGTAATTGCCAATTTGTGTCCTATTGCAAAAAACAGCAGCATCACAAAGCCCGTGTCAAATCTAAACACAGAATGCCCTGTATTTTTATATTGAGAATATAAATACCCTGCTATTGTAAACGCAACAACTATTGTCCATTCAAAAATTTCACCTATGGGTTTCTCTGCTATTTTTGTCTTGTTTTTAACAAAGCAAATCCCATCATAAACAAGCTTTGTTATCAAATACGCTGCCAAAAACCACAACGGATAGTTCCATTGTGTACGCCCTAACAACAAGTTAACAGCATCAAGAATACCTTTATGTACTTCAAATTCATTCGTCAAAAGAGAGGCTGCAAGACCAAAAAGAAAACCTATTCCCCCCCATTTTAAATATGGGATAAGGATCTTTTTAGTATTCTTTGCAACAAACTTTTCATCAAATTTGTAACAATATCCCGATATGATAAAAAATAACGGAATGAAGAATGAACATATCCATTTTACTTCTGGTCTAAAGCTCGAAACAGCATGAGCATACATGACCAAAAATATGTTTATCCCTCTTGCCATATCAAGCCATCTCACACGCCGTGTTGTTTTTGTATTGTCAGACATAATATTACCACCCCTCCAAAACGTCTGCAATGCGCTTGCTTGCGAAGCCATCGCCATAGGGGTTGCTTGCTTTGGACATAGCTTCGTAAGCTTCTTTGTTTTCAAGAAGCAGCTTGAAGTTATCGTAAATAACTTGTTCGTCAGTACCCACAAGCTTAAGAGTTCCTGCCTTAATGCCTTCGGGGCGCTCGGTGGTATCGCGCATAACAAGCACGGGCTTGCCCAGTGACGGTGCTTCTTCTTGAATACCCCCTGAATCCGTTAAAATCATATATGATTGTGCCAAGAAATTATGGAAATCAAGCACCTCAAGTGGCTCAATAATGCGAACTCTGTCACAGCCACTAAGCTCTTCCTGAGCAGCTTTTCTTACAACAGGGTTCATGTGAATGGGATAAATCGCCTTAACATCGGGATGCTCTTCCATTACCCTGCGTATTGCCCGGAACATATTATGCATAGGCTCGCCTAAATTTTCTCTGCGGTGAGCAGTTATCATAATAAGTCTGCTATCCTTTGCCCATTCAAGCTCCGGATGAGAATAGTCCTGGCGAACAGTAGTTTTTAACGCGTCAATAGCGGTGTTGCCCGTAACGAAAATATTTTTTTCGTCCTTGCCTTCACGAATAAGGTTTTCCTTTGAAAGTTCCGTTGGTGCAAAGTTGTATTTTGAAATTATAGAAACTGCCTGACGGTTAAATTCTTCAGGATAAGGACTATATATATTGTACGTTCTCAAACCCGCTTCAACGTGGCCGATAGGAATTTGCTTATAAAAGCAAGCAAGCGCTGTTACAAAGGTCGTAGAAGTATCACCGTGAACGAGCACAACGTCAGGCTTAACTTCTTCAAGCACCTTGCCGATTCCGTTTAATATATTTGTGGTAATGTCAAAAAGCGTCTGCTTGTCCTTCATAATAGACAAGTCATAATCAGGCACAACGTTAAAAACCTCAAGTACCTGGTCAAGCATCTGTCTGTGTTGACCTGTAACACATACTACGGTTTTAATGTTTTTTCTCGTCTTTAATTCGTTTACAAGCGGGCACATCTTAATCGCTTCAGGACGTGTGCCAAATACAAGCATTATGGTTTTCATAGTGTACATTCCTTTTTTTAATATGTAGTTTCGCCATTATGTGTAATTAATGAAACAGAGTAGATGTTTTCTATTTTTTCCAAATCTTGTACCATTGTATTGTCTTCAGGAGCTCGCAATTCGATTACAATGGAATAAGAGCCGTTTGTAAGATTTTTTGATTTAACCTTATATTTTAACGATTTTTCTGTTAAGTACTTTACAATGTTTTCTTCTATAGATGTGCTATTACCGTTAACAACTAAAATTTGAGGAGATTTAACTTCTCTAACCTTTGACAACACAACAATTACTATCGTTAAAACACCTGACAATATAATTGCAAATTCCGCAAAGCCTGCACCGCAGATAATACCTACGGAAATTGACCAAAATAAATAAACTAAATCCATAGGGTCTTTAATGGCGGTTCTGAATCGCACAATGGACAACGCGCCCACCATACCAAGAGAAATAACTATACTTGACTGTACTGTAAAAATAATAGACGCAGTAATTAATGCAGTGGCAACTAAAGAAATACTAAAACTCAGCGAATAAAATATTTTTTTAGTCGTAACTCTGTAGATTAAAAATATATAACAACCAATCAATGCTGTAATTGCCAACGTAGTAACAACGAACAAGGTTGTTATATCTGCAGGCTGATAGCCTTCTAAAAATGTTTTCTTAAAAATTTCACCAAAGGTCATCTTCTTTTTCTCCTTAATAAAAATTTTGCAATATACACGAGCATCACTATAATAAACAATAACACAAACAAAACTTCAGGCAGTACTTGCGATATTTTAGGCAAAAGCACTTCCAACAAAGATGTTTTTGTTTTTACCTGAGTGACTTCCAATACTATATCTTCTTCTATGGCTTGGCTAAACTCAAAAGGCATTCCCGTTTCTTTGTTTATTAGGCCGCCAACAGCCGCACCTTCAACAGCAATTTTAGATAACACGTCTTCTTCTGAAAGCATTTGCCCCGGCAACAAATAGAAGTACGTATCATTTTGCCAGCCTGCTTTAACTGTTACAGTAACATATTTATTTTCTGATAACCACTGCTCATTTAGAAAAGAAACTCTTTTTTCTATCCAAATAGATATTTTATTACAACTTTGTTCAAAATCTTCCCGCTCCCAACGAACCGAGTCCATTCTTACCGAAGCTTTATTTAACTCTTTTAGCCTGCTAAACTCGCTTTTTTGAAGCCCATCTAACGCAGGCAATAATAACTCTTCATAAACTTGTTTTACTTTTTGTTTAAAATCATCATGTTCTAAAAGAAGTTTATACCAATCAGTACTATAATAAGTTGCATTTAATTTTGTTATTTGATTTGGATCGTTTATAAACGCACCTTCAAAATCCCACCCCGGCCCTGCATACAACTTTCCATTTGCTTCTTTATAATAATACGCACTGGATCGTCCCGCATCATTAAAGTTTAAAAACTCTTCTAAAACATATTTAAGTGCAAAAGAATCTATATCCAAATATTCACCATAATATTTTTGCGTTTTAGCGTGATATCCGTCTGTGCTTGAAAGCGCATCATAAGTTTCTTGCATATATTTGCGAATATACTCAACTTCTTGTTGGCTTGCATACTTAGGTCCTTTGATTACAAAATGATCTTTTGAGCTTAAAACAAATCCGCTTATTTCATCTTTATAATATTCAGGAACATCTCTTTCCAAGAAATATCCGCCTGATATATCATCAGGTTCATTTGCCCAAAGAACACCCTTTGACATACCATCTGCCGCGGTATATTTTACGAGATCTTCTATCTTTTGCGAGGGGTTTCTTTTGATATTTTGCGTTTGCAAATCTGTTATATCAATACTGTTTGCATTAACGGAGATTTGTTCGCACAAAATATAATTTCCTACATATTCACCGTTTAAATATAAATCAATATGCCTGCACTCAGGAACGTATTTTATGCCCATTTGTTCCGAAAGCCAAAATGCGACAGTGTTGGATAAATAATTGCTTCTGGCATTTGCAATTAGCAAATATGTATTAGCTGTATTTAATCCTAACAACGACTGTGTCTCTTCAAAAGTGATTTTATATCCTTTTTTCTCACAGCCTGACCAGGACGTATTTCCTCTTCCTTGAAGAATAATTTTTTTGTTTTGGCTTATTTGAGTTTCGTCAATAAGGGTACAGAACGCATTTTCTGCGTTTCCTTTTACTGCATGAATATAATCCATAGCTCCGCTATCGGTGTTAATAAACAAAGACGGTACTGTTTGTGATTGCATAAAAACTATGTTTCCGGTTTGTTCCCTACCGCTATTTTTAACAAAAAAGCTATAAGGTTTTTCGCAGCTTATTTCGTCCATAGAATAACGAACGCCAACGGAAAGTCCTTCTATTTCTGCGACACAGTCTTCCGAAGCAACCAAAGTAATGTATTCTGTAAAGGACGGCAAGAATACATATAAATTATTATCCTTGCTCCAACAAATCACCTTTTCTTTTGTTCCTTGAGCTTCTACGTGCACATCAAAAAGAGAGTTAACGCTAAAAGCTTCTTTTTGTATTAAACACACTCCCACCAAAGATAAACCAACTATTGCAACTATAATTGCCATAGCTATTATAAGCGATATATGGTTTTTTAATTTATTCATATATAAAAAGCATCTCCCAGTTGCGAATATCTTTTACATAAATAAAACTTTGAAAAAGAAGTTTTTTGCCCCGTAACTGTTTTTACAACGTTTTCAATATAGTTTGGTAAGATTTCATCATATTTTACTTCTAAAATCAACATATCCTTTTGCAAAATTGGTCTTTTTGAAAGTTTGTTATCAAAAAAATTATTAAAGTCGTAAGATGACGAAATGTTTGTATCAAAGGTAATCCGCACATTCCCCAACATATACGTATAAGGGATTCGGTGATAATCCACAATAATATCTGGTTTTAAGAGCCTTGTTTGCCGTTGCAACTCAAATTTCTTAACTAGCGGCGGCAACTTTGCAAAATCTTTTAAAGGCTCTCCCCTTAAAACTTGTTCGTATTGTTTTAAAGACAGTTGATACTGTAATTTTTGAGTCATAGACCGTTCCTTGCGTTTTAATTCCAGTCTTATGAAATCACTGCTTCCGTCATAAATGCGAATTCTGAATTTTTCTCTTAAATCAACACCGTTTTCATTTTCGTAGTAGCAAGTATGATAATAATCGTCAAAATATATGCTGCGAATATTATAACTGTCACCTTTTAAATGCGCATCCTTTTGCATTATTCCTTGCAACGCATTTTCTACGGCTTGCTTTTGAGAGTTGCTGATAATAAACTTCAGTTCGTGACGAAATTCGGCTTTGTTTTGATTCATACATTCTCCTTTACAGAATCTTCTAATCTGCGAATAAGCTTCGCGGGGTTTCCTGCTATAACACAGTTTCCTTCAGGGAAGCTTTTTGTAACGACACTTCCTGCGCCTACAATGGTGTGATCGCCTAAGGTTACTCCGGGAAGAACAACAGCATTCATACCTATCCAACAATTTTTACCAATAACAATATCCTTGCCCGGCGCTGCTTTGCTTAAATCGTTTAAATCATGGTTTGCGGTAATCAAACCAACGTTTACGGCTATATATGTTCCGCTGCCGATATAAATATGCGCATCTGATGCGGCTTGAAAATATCCGGCTTTTGTGAAAAGCGAAATACTATCTATATCGAAATGGATATTTTCCCAATTTAATAACTTCATCTGTGGATCGCAAGGAAAAGGAAGGTGACGTTGATTATCTAATATTTTTTGTTTAAAGAAGGTATGTATTACAAGTTTCCATCCACTGCTATACTTGTACTTGTGAAATAGCGTGCCTTTTAAATATTTACTATCATAAAAAATATGCCCTATTACCCAAGCGATTTGTTTTTTTATAAAGCTCAATCCACCAAAAAATAGCTTTTTTATTCTAT
>JAZNXV010000016.1:0-5463 GCA_045594045.1 Clostridia bacterium | reverse complement strand
CCAAAGCAATTTTTCTATCATCAACATCAAAAAAACAGCAAGTAAATTTACTTGCTGTTAAAATTAAAGATATGTAATTATTTTTTTATCTCATTTTGCTTTAAAAGTGAGCTTAATTCTTTCATAAAGGAATCAATATCCTTAAATTCGCGGTAAACCGAAGCAAAACGAACGTAGGCAACCTGGTCGAGCTGTACGAGCTTATCCATAATAAGCTCGCCGATTTCAATGGAGCTGATTTCGTGGTCTAACGAGCTGTGCACCTGACGGTCAATCTCATTGACAACGTGTTCAATCTGTTCAACGGAAACCTTACACTTTTCGCAAGCCTTAACAATACCGCGACGAACCTTGTCAATTTCAAAAAGCTGACGGCTGCCGTCCTTTTTAACAACCATAACGGGAGAAGTTTCTATTTTTTCGTACGTGGTAAAGCGTTTACCGCATTCAGGACACTCTCTGCGGCGGCGAATAACGCTCCCTTCTTCCGTTGGGCGCGAATCCAAAACTCTGCTATCTAAGCAACCGCAAAACATACATTTCATAAAATACCTCCCATAAGCAAACTGTTATAAAGCTCTATAGCGTTATCTTTTTTTGAAGATTCAATCTTAACGTAACCTTTGTTATCGTCAAGCTTTTTTATATTTTGGGCAATCAAAATCTCTTTCAAATGCGAAACAGTACCGTCAATACCGTCAAAAATCTGAATTTCCGTACCTAAATTATCGAAAATTAAATTTTTAATAAATGGATAATGTGTGCAGCCAAGCACCACCGCTGTTGCACCTATATTTTTGTATGGAGCTAAAATTTCCGTAACGTACGAATTAAGCTCGCCAACCTCGCCGTTAAAGACGGCCGCCTCTATTTTTTCGGCTAAAGAAGGACACGGCACCTTTAACACTCTTCCCGTTTTATCAAACCGTTCAATAAGCCTCTCAACCCTGCTTGAAGCCAAGGTAACGCTCGTTGCCATTAAAAGAACCCTGCCGACAGTTTTTTCTACAGCGGGCTTTATTGCAGGCTCCATACTAATTACGGGAATAGCAAGCTTTGCGCGCAGCTCGTCAACAACAACGCTTGTGGCGGTATTACACGCGATGACAAGTGCTTTTACGTCTTGCGCCATAAGTTTGTCAACTGCTGAAAGCGTAAAGGCACGAACCTGCTCTTTACTTTTTGTGCCGTAAGGAGCATTTAAGGAATCACCATAATATATAAAATTTTCTTCCGGCATAACCGTCTGGGCGTAACGCAAAACATTTAGCCCACCCACTCCGGAATCAAAAAAGCCTATTGGCTGATTACGCATAATATTCTCCGCAAAAATAAAAGTAACGACTGATTATAAATTAACAAAAAATTACAACCATATTGAATTTCTTTTAATATTATAATTGTTTTTATGCATTTTGTCAAGAACACATACAAAACAACCACCTACACCTTGATAAAAACGTAAAAATATCTTGCTATCTCATACTAAATTTGGTATAATTAGTCTATAAATAGAATTTTATACTTTTAGGAGATTTTTTATGCAATTATCAGATTTCAAAAAACATATTCTTTGCCCCGAGAGCAGAATATGTCTTCCCAAGTTAGTAAAGCATTCTTTTGGTAATATTGCAAATTCCGAGAATATTTTAAGCCTTAGCGGAACAACCACCCTGACCTATGACGGCGATACCGCCCCAAAGCTTATTCTTGATTTAGGTGAAGCCTCTACCGGTGGCTACCCCGTTTTTAAAGTAAAATCTTACACCGGTCAAAAGCCAGTTATCCGCCTTGCATATTCTGACTGGTATGACTATATGATGGACGAAAAATACGGTGAAAACGGTGATTTCAGCCGCGGTTGCTGTAAATATTTAGGTGTTGAGCTTCCCGTTCTTCCCGGTGACCCCAACAGATTTAATCTGTTTACCATTTCCCAGACGGGCGAATATATCTCCCCCCTTGTTCAAGGTCAGGAGCGCTGGCTTATGATTAAGCTTGAAACACCGGGTACTTCCGTTGAACTTGAATACGCATATATTTATTACACCTCTGACGCTACAAGCTATGATGGCGCTTTTGACTGTTCTGATAAGAACTTAACAAAGCTTTGGTACGCTTCCTGCTGGACTTGTCAGATTGCAACCATTGATAATTCACACTCTTGGGATACTCTCAATTCCACCTTACTTCTCCGCACGCTTGCAAAGGGTAAGGACGCAGGTATTTATAAAGACGGATTAAAGCTTACCGACTATACCGTTGATTTTGACGGCGCTATTGCACTTAATCCCCAAATGGCATCGGGTATCGGTATTCTTCTTCGCGCAACCGATATTGATACGGGATACGTTTTCTTTGTTAATCTTGATAACACAATTTGCGCTTACAAGCGTCAAAACGGCACCTACTATTTATTAGGCTCTACTACTTCTCCCGTTGAAATTATTGACAACAAGTACTACCACTTTACCGCAACTGCTCTTGGCAACACGCTTTCTCTTGTGATCGACGGTGTTAAGGTGCTTGAGGTTACTGACGACACTTATACAGCAGGTACCTTTGGTTTCTGTCAAACAACGGAAAAATGGGCTGTTGCTCGCAATTTAGTTGTTACCGCAGACAACAAGGTTATTTGGAAGGATAATTTTGACAGCGGTCTTGATGCATACGAATTCACCCGCTCTGCTCCCTTTGTTTCCGACGGTGCCAAGCGTGACCGTTTGCCCTGGATTGGTGATCTTGACTGGGCAGGCAGAAATATGTACTACGCCTTCAGAAACTTCCGTCCAATGCCCGAAACCTTGCGTATGTTTGCATTCAACCAAACACCCGAAGGCTTTGTTTGGGGCACCTGCTATCCCGAAAACACAGTAAAGCCCGAAGCCGGTGACTACGGTTATTATGAATCTGATATTTTCTCTGCTTGGATTGTGCCCACCCTTGCCGACTATCTTCTTTTTACGGGTGATACCGAATTCTGCGAAGAGATTTACGAAAACATTAAGGCTGACGTTGAATATTTATGGCGTTTTGTTGAAGCTGACGGTTTATTTAATCAGCGTTATGCTACAAGTAAGGGGCTTTGGGACCACACTCTTAACGACTTTGGAAAATATACGTATAACAACTTGATTATTTCCGAAGCCTTTGGCGAAGCTGCATATATCGCAAAAGAGCTTGGCAAGCTTGAAGATTATAAAGAATTTGCACACCGTTGCAAAACAGTACGCAATGCAATTAAAAAGTATTTTACCCATGAAAGCGGATATCTTACAAAGAGCCTTACCGACCGCGATTTCTGTGAAATGTCAAACGCACTTGCTCTTTCTATTGCATATTACGATGACCGTGAAAGCGCAAAATTGGCTCTTGAAGCACTTTTAAACCGCACACCCGGTCACGGAAAGACCACGGCGCTGATGATTCGTGGTGCATATATGTATGATTTTGATGAAGAAGCTATTCGCACTCTTTATCAGCCCGGATACAGATACGTTCACGAAACTGACGGCGAGCCCGTTGTTGTGTTCAACGCACTTGAAAACCCCAATTTTGACTTTGCTTCACTCCACATTCACCCTGCCAACTGGATAAAATCCCTTAACGATTGGCGCGGTCCTGCTACAACCTGGGAATGTATGACTTATCCGCCTTATAAGGAAAGCGAAGGTAAGGCTTGGGGCGACCGTTCGCATCCCGATACCGCTATTGCACATATTCTTTCTGCATACATTTTAGGCATTATGCCCGAAACACCCGGTTTTAAGGCCTTTAATATTTGCCCGCACACTGCCCTTGTGGATAACGCTAAAGGAATCGTTCCTTCAAAATACGGCGATATTTACGTTGAATGGTGCAAGAAAGACGGCAAAATGACCCTTGATATTAACTTTAACGGAGATAACGAGCTTTCTTCAATTAAATTAAACAAGAACGATGCGCGTGAATTTGCCGTAACGGTTAACGGTAAAGCATTAACCCAAAAAGGCGAAGAAGGTAATTTTCTGTTATTTTAATTAAGCACGTCACATTTAAGTTGAGCTTTTTTGATTTTTATGTTATACTTAAATTGTAAATAAATTTTACGGAGGTTATTTTTATGAAAAAGGTTTTAGTTAATTTAAGTGAATCACAACAGATAAAAACTTTTGTAAACATTATCAATAAATATGCTTTTGATTTAGACCTGCGCTCCGGCAGATACGTTGTTGACGCAAAAAGCATTTTAGGCATCTTCAGCCTTGACCTTTCAAAGCCTGTTGAGCTTGAAATTTTGTCTGATGACAATGCAGAGATTGAAAAGTTTTTAGCAGAAATTGCTGACTTTATTGCTTAATGCTTATAAATTACTTTTATTTACTATTTACAAAAAAAGCCTGCTATTGCGGGCTTTTTAAATAGATTTTTTTATTTAGATTGGAGAATTTAATGAGTTTTACCGAAGCGGCACTTATTGTGCTATACGTTTTGCAAGAAGCAAAAATTCCGCTTAATTTAGACCAAATAAGTCAAGCTCTTGATGCTTCCAGCGAATATACTTACCTTGACGGTGCTATTGCCATAAATGATATGCTCGACAAAAAGCTCGTTATTAAGGAAAACAACCCCATGGGCGAGTTTTACCGTATTACGCTTGACGGAAGAATAAGCTTAGCTCACTTAAAAAGAGAAATTCGCGGTTCAATTCGTAACGCAATCAGCGATTATATAAAAGAAAATTTCACACAGTTAAATCTTGAATCAAAGATTTATTATTCTGTAAATCAACTTGATTCAGGTGAATATCAGATTTTTCTTCGTGCCTATGACAAGGACCTTGCTATGAACGATATTCTTTTAATTGCAAAGGACGAGGAACAAGCCAAGCTTATTATAACCAACTGGGAACGCAATGCCGACAAAGCAATCGCGGCGCTGTATTCCGTGCTTATGATGGACATTTAATTCATACGACCTTTAAAAGCGTTTTTTATTTTTCACTTTCCATATTTTTTACAAAGAATAGGTAATATTATTAATTAAATCATATTTATAAGGTTTTTCAAAAATATATATTGGCTCATCAGCGAATCGGCACAGGATTTTTCCTGTGCTTTTTTTTATTGATAAAATATGTAAATTTTTTGTAAAAACGGCGTTATAGTCTATTCCGCTGAAAATTAATTTGTTCTTAAATAAAAACAATTCCCCTATTTGCCGCGGAAATTCGAGCTCTTTTAAAACTTCAAGTTCAGTATTTAACATATAAATTTTGCTGATATAACCGTTATGAGCAAGCAAATAAATGTACTTGTCTTTGATAATATTTTGCAGTGTTAATTTAAAAGAAATTTCATTAACTCTTTTAAAATTTTCAAGCAAAATCAGCTTGTTTTCGTGATATGTAAGCACATATGTATGATTTATATCTGTAGCAAAATCAGATATATGTTCACCCATTTTTGTACCCTCAATTAAATT
>JAZNXV010000015.1:0-21205 GCA_045594045.1 Clostridia bacterium | reverse complement strand
ACCTGTTTTCTGGCTTCATCTATTAACGTTTGCCTTACATTTTTAATAATTTTAGGCATAGCTTCTCCTTAAAATTTTTATATGAACCTGTTCATATAAATTATACTTTTATTCTCTTGTAATGTCAATATTAAAATGTAAAATTGCTGACAAATTTATCATCTTGAGCGTTATTTTTTGTGCCTTTTTCAGACATTATATCACTCGTTAATAACGCTTAAAATATAACTGATACAAAAAATAAAACGGTCAGAATTTTTATTCTTACCGTTTTAATAATCAGCTGTTCAACAGTATCGGTTAAACATTATCCGTTTATTTTTTTGCAATCACAATAGGCTGATAAAAGCCCGTTTCTTCGGGGAATTTCCACACAACCGAAGAGCAACCGTTTTCAAGAAGCAGACTTGTGAGCTCATCTCTGCGTGTTGCCCTGTATTCACATTCAAATTTATGTATCTCTAAACATTCTTCGTCATCAATAATATATTGAGTAAGTTTGTAATTTTCTTCCATCCACTCCCACGTCTGAAAGGACACTCTTTGCCCTGCTTCCGTTTTGTGTATATACGGTGGAGAATACAATGGCTTATCAACAAGTATTGCATCGTAATCTCTTATACTTGCAACAAACATACCGCCATTATCAACTTGATTAACAATACTCTTAACCGCAAGCTCCAGGTCGCTTTTTGAAAGCATATGCGGCAACGCGTTATCCATAGCAATTATAATATCGAACTTTTTATCAAACGTTTGGAATAATGCACAAAAATCAGCATATGCAAAACAAATTTTTGCGTTATTTTCTTCTGCGCGCTTTTTCGCCTCAGTCAGTTCTTCCTTGCTTATATCCGAAGCAGTAACAGCGTATCCAAGCGAAGCCAACCCGATTGACTGAGTCCCTATTCCGCAGGCACAATCAAGTATCCGTGCCCTACGGTCAAACCCATTATCAATAAAAAGCTTCTCTAAAATTTTTGCCTGCTCAAGCGTTGTAGCCCGCCAATCGTAAAACAGTTTATCATAATAAGGAGCCATATTATCATAAAATTTCTGTATAATATTCATTTGACCATCTCCACTTTTATTATTAAAAATTATTATAGCATAAAGCCAACAACAAATCAATTTAAACCAATGTATGTATCAAACTACATAAAAAAATGAAACGGTATATAGTAAAACAACAAAGGCGCCTTGCCGTCTTTGATAATATATGTTTCACTTCACAGTGTATTGAGATATCAAACTATCAAATTATATAAATAAAAAACAGCGTGCTACACTGTTTTTCTTAGCGCTTCGTACCTTCTTAACGTTCAAATCTTGTCTGCAAAAAAATACAGACGCCTTAGACGTCTGTATTTTTTGTCTATGGGCTACGAAAAAGATATTTTCGGCTGTTTTGCGTATGACTTCGAACTCTTACATAACCGTTCGTTTTTAGTGAAATCGTTCGCTTACGCTCACGGTGAAATAATTTACTCCGTAAATTGTGAAATTTGATGCTATCGCATCAAGTGAAATTAAATCCACCCACTCGCCGTCGAGGCGAGTTTCACACGCCGCAGGCGTATTTCACATTGAAAAGCAATATTTCACCCACCCGTAAGGGTGGATTTAGTTGAAAAACCGACTTGTCGAAACAAGTCGGTTTTTCTGAAAAGGGTGTACAAATCCGAAGTCTTTTGATTTTTTGACCTATGTGTTCGAACCCCTACATATTTTTCATTTTTTGGATTTAAGCGCTTTTATAACTTTTTTACACAAAACTAACTCGCTTGTGAAATTTGAGCGTGCCCTAATTGTTTTGCCATCTATGTTCGTTTCAACAATTTTCTTGTGTCGCTTTTTTAACCTTTTATAATAATTTTTAATCAAAGGAATGAAACGAACATCCTTTAATTTTTCAATGACCCAAAGATAAGGAATACCATAATAATCTTTTTCTTCTTCGAAAAGTTCAAGAAACCATTCATCAATTAATGATTTTTCTTTATCAGAGAGGTTATCAAACTCTATAGCAGCATACTCCGCCGAACGCCCCATAGAAATACCATAAGTTTCGGGAGAAAAAGCATCGTAAAATATTTTAAACTCTTTTGAAAGAGCATCAAAATCAAATGTCATTTTGAATTCTCCTTTGCAGTATTTAAGGATGCTATTAACATTCTTTTTATTTCTTCTGCAAGTGAAAGCAAACTATCAAAATCATAATCAATTAAACTTGTTCTTTTTAAAAGTTTAAGCCAATAAATACTTTCGCCTGTCTCTTTAAGGGAAATATGTAATTTAGAAATGAAATCAGCTTTGCTGTTACCATAAACCGCTTCATTTATGTTTGCTCCAACACTGGTGGCAGAGCGTAGTAATTGTTTTGCAATAGTTGTATCTTTTCTTGTTTTAGAAAATGCCTCATAAAATAAAACAATTTGTGTTGCAAATTCAAGTGATTTTTCAAGTAATGGACTGTTCATTATGTTCACCTCTAAATGAATTATATCATAATTCACTCTTTAAATCAACGCTTTGCGTAGCAAAGCACCTTTTCTCTTATTTCTTCTCTCTTATCTTTTATCTGGAAACGACAATTTTAGAGAAGAGAGAAGAATGAAAAGAGAAAAATTAAGAGAACAAAAAGAAACGACAACTTTCTTGTCGAAAATTGTCGTTTCTTTTTGGTGCGGGCGACAGGATTTGAACCTGCACGGTGGTGCCACTAGAACCTAAATCTAGCGCGTCTGCCAATTCCGCCACGCCCGCTTGGTTAAAATTATAGCACAGATTTCTTTTTATATCAACTCTATTTCTTTTTAAATCCGTATATAGCAATGCGCTTCATAAAATAGTTCCATACCATAACTATGAGCGTTACTATTACCTTTGCAAGCGTTGTTAAAATGGCGTTTGCATTCATTCCAAGCACGTTTAACGCAAGAAGCATTAACAGCTCTGTTAAGCCTAATCCGACAACACTCGAGCCTACAAACACAATTTGTGATTTTAAATCTTGCTTACCTGCGCCTTTAAACACCCAAACAACGCATAATATGTAATTTACTATTACAGAAACCGTAAAGCCTATACCTATGCAAAGCCAATCTGCCAAAGGAGTGTACGTCATCAAAAGCATCATAACTGCCCAATCGATTACGAAGCATACTCCCCCATTTACCGCGAACCTGAACAACTCCCATATTTTTGGATTTTTCAATAATTCCTTAATTTTTCCCATAATACCACCTGTTATTTAAAAATTTCTTCGGCGTAACGCACAGTTTCCATAGCGTCCTTTGCATATTTATCTGCACCGATTTTTTCTGCGTAATCCTTATTTAAAACAGCACCGCCTACAACTATCTTACAGTTTGGCGCTTCTTTATTTAATAATACAATGGTTTTTTCCATACTTTCAACGGTAGTTGTCATCAATGCGCTCAAGCCTAAAAGACGCGCATTATTTTCCTTAACTGCCTGCAAAATATTTTCAGGAGAAACGTCCTTACCTAAATCCACAACATAGAAACCGTAATTTTCAAGCAACAGCTTAACAATGTTTTTACCTATATCGTGAATATCGCCCTTTACCGTTGCAAGCACAACCAGCTTCTGTTTATTTACGTTATCAGCAGGCAGTTTTGTCTTTATTTCTTCAAAGGCACTTTTTGCCGCTTCGGCGCTCATTAAAAGCTGTGGCAAATACGTGGTTCCGTTTTCAAACCCTTTACCTACAAAATTAAGTGCGGGAATTATTTCGTTTTGCACTATTTCAAGAGGTGCTACATTAACCAGCATCTCCTTTGTTTTGCCTGCCGCCTGCTCCTTTAAGCCTTTTATAATGGCATATTGAAGCTCGTTTTTTGCGTCATCTAAATCTGTTTGCTGATTGACCGTATTTTGTTTTGAGTCGTTGTCAATACTTTGAGAATATTTTATATATTCTTCGCAATTTTTATCCATCGAATGAAGAGCACAAAAGCCGTAATATGCATTAAGCATAGCTTCCGATTGCGGATTCATTATTGCCGAATCAAGACCGCGTTCAAGAGCGCAAACGAAAAATACGCTGTTTATTATATTTCTGCTTGGCAATCCAAAAGAAACGTTTGAAACACCTAAGGTTGTATAGCAGCCTAATTTTTTCTTAATCAGCTCAAGCGCCTCAAGAGTGTTTGTAGCGGCTTGACCGTCAGCACTGACTGCCATAGTAAGCACGTCAAAAATAATATCTCTTTTATCAATACCGTAACTCTTCGCAGTTTTGATAATTTTTCTTGCAATTTTCAGTTTTTCCTGTGCAGAAGAAGGAATACCGTTTTCATCAAGTGTTAACGCAACAACTACTCCCCCGTATTTTTTTATTAAGGGGAATACCGTATCCATACTTTCCTTTTTGCCGTTTACGGAATTGATTAAAGCCTTGCCGTTATAAACACGCAACGCTTTTTCAAGCGCCACGGGGTTTGTGGTATCAATCTGCAAGGGAAGGTCTGTTACGCCCTGAAGCATCGAAACAACGTTCGGCAACACTTTAGCTTCGTCAATATCAGGAATGCCTACGTTAACGTCTAATATGTGCACGCCCTTATCCTGCTGTTTTATGCCTTCGGAAAGAATATAGCTTATATCGTTTTCAATTAGTGCTTGCTTAAAGCGCTTTTTACCCGTAGGATTTATTCTCTCGCCGCACAGAAGCGGTTTTTTCCCAAAGGAAACAGCGTGCGAATAAGACGAAATTACCGTGCCGTGTTTTTTAGGCACCTTCCGTTGTTCAAATCCTAACAGTCTGTCCCCCAGCCTTTTAATATATTCCGGTGTGGTACCGCAACAGCCACCCAAAATGGAAACACCGTCTTTAGCCTTTTCAAGCACATCTATAACGAATTCCTCTGCCGAAACGTCAAACACAGTTCTTCCGTCAACGCTCTTTGGCAGACCTGCATTTGGCTTCATCAAAACAGGTACGGAAGCATATTTTAAATATTTGTCTATAATTTTTCCCATTTGCTTTGGGCCCAGTGAGCAGTTTACACCAATGGCATCTGCCCCCAAGCCTTCAAGCATAGCAATCATAGCCTCCGGGGTCGCGCCGGTCATAAGTTTACCGTCTTCACCGTATGCGTTTGAAACAAGTACGGGCAAGTCACAGCTTTCTTTTGCCGCAAGCAACGCCGCCTTTGTTTCGTAAGAATCGTTCATGGTTTCAATTAAAACCAAGTCAACCCCATATTTTACGCCAATACCTACGGTCTTTTTAAAAATATTAACCGCTTCTTCAAACTCCAGGTCACCGTAAGGCTTTAAAAGCTTTCCCAACGGTCCTATATCAAGGGCAACGAACTTTTCTTTTGTACGGCAACATTCATCTTTTGCAGCATTTGCGTTTTCCACAGCCGCTTTAATAACGTTTTCCAGCTTATCCTCGCCGAATTTAAGCACATTTGCTCCAAAGGTGTTTGTGCACACAACGTTACTGCCTGCATTAAAATACGCAATGTGTATGTTCTTTATAACTTGGCTATGGGTTATATTCCATTCTTCAGGATACTCGCCAAGCTTCAAACCGTATTCCTGCAGAAGCGTTCCCATACCGCCGTCAAGCATAACGATATTATTTTTTAAAAATTCAGAAAAATTCATTTTACTCTCCGTTTTTTATAATGCCTATTATGGCAGAAACCGACTTTGTAGGTGACATTAAATATGAATCGTTTAATGTTACACCGATTTTTTTGTTGCACTCAAGAGCATTGAAAATATTATGCTGCAAGGTTAAAGGAATATCGCCGTAACCGGGGCTCACCCTTTGCTTTACCTCACACGCCTGCTTGATAAGCCTGCCTTCAATTTGTGTGCAGAAGCTATTACAAAGGCTCTCTATTTGCTCTGCTCCTATCGCCTGCATTATAGCCGCCTTTACTGGCGAGGTATAGCTGTATTTTTCAATCAGTCTATCCATATTAAGCCCTACGGTTGCGCAAAACAACACTATTTCTTGGCAATCTGCCAGATATTTTCGCAAATCCTCAGACACGCATTTTGCAAAGCCCAAATCCATGTGATGTTCGTTTTGCGAAACACTGAATTTAGAGTAGCATACCTTGGGCGTAAGTTTACCGTGCACCTCAAGAACACATTCGTCAATAAGCTTTAGCAAGTTTTCTTCCTCTGCCTTGCAATACAAGTACCTTAAAACCTCTTTCACGTTTATAGGCAAAGCATCATAGCTTTCAATAAATATCGGCATCATAAATCAATTATATCTGACAAATTGCTTTGTATTTTTTGTGCCACGTCAGGCTTATTCATAGAATATACGTGAACGTTTTTAATTCCGTTTGCATAAAGGTCAATAATTTGGTCGGTTGCATAAGCAATTCCTGCCTGCTTCATTGCAAGAGGATTTTCGCCGAATTTGTCAACCAAGCTTTTAAATCTCTGTGGCATAAAGGAGCCTGAAAGCTTTATTGCTCGAGCCACCTGATTGGCATTTGTAATGGGCATAATGCCACACACAACAGGTACGGTAATGCCTGCTTCACGAATTTTATATAAGAAATTATACAAAAGGTTGTTATCAAAAAACATTTGTGTGGTTAAAAAATCGCACCCTGCGTCAACCTTTTCTTTTAAGAATTTTATATCGTCTTTTTGGTTGGCGCTTTCAGGATGGATTTCAGGATAACAGGCGCCGCCAATGCAAAAATCGCCCATTTCTTTTAACTGCAAAACAAGGTCCACTGCATGCTTATAATGCCATGATTCGCTGTTCGACTGAGCTAAATCACTAACAAGGTCACCACGCAGAGCCATCACGTTTTCAATGCCTGACTGTTTAATTTGTAAAATCTGTTCTTTTACGCTTTCTTTAGTAGAAGAAACACAGGTTAAATGTGCCAGAGTTTCTACGTTATGTACCTTTTTAATATTTTTAGCGATATCCAACGTGTATTTACTTGTTCCACCGCCTGCACCGTAGGTAACGCTCATAAATGCAGGTTTTAGCTTTGCTATTTCCTCAGTAGCACTTTTAACCGATTCAAAAGCCGTATCCTGCTTTGGCGGAAAAACCTCAAAGGAAAGATTAAGTTTTTCTTGATTAAAAAGTTCTGTTAATTTCATTAGGATAGCTCCTTTTACAAAACCGTAAAAAATATGACGAAAAATATTAAATCATAGTTTTTTTATTATTATACCACCACAAATAAAAATGCGCAAGAAAGAAAGAGTGTGACGATATATTTTTGTGTTCATAGTGGTATACATACTTATACGTAATAATACATCATTACTTTCGTAACGGATAAAAAAATCTCGTTCAAAAGAACGAGATTTTTAGCGAAAGCAGCGTTATATCAATCAAGCGAAAGCCCTCATAAATACTAGGTTTTTCGCAGTCAAAACAGTACATATTCTCTGATTGCTATATGTTTTATTATTAGAAAAGCCGAAAAAAGCATTGAATTAACTTCAAAGTTAGTTATTTACATCAATGTAAGGTGACACAATCGGTCAAAATTTCTTTTTTTATTCGGTCTGATTTTCAAAATTCATTCCGTGAGATTTTATGATTATTCATCATCGAAGTGGCTTCAATATTCATTACGGAAATCCCCTTAAAATGAATAATGAATATTGAATAATGAAAAATTAATAGTACAAAATCGAAAATCCGCCGATTTTCATCAGCGGATTTTCGATTTTGGTGGGAACAACAGGGCTCGAACCTGTGACCCTCTGCTTGTAAGGCAGATGCTCTCCCAGCTGAGCTATGCTCCCAATGGTGATCCATCCGGGATTTGAACCCGGGACACCCTGATTAAAAGTCAGGTGCTCTGCCGACTGAGCTAATGAATCAAAATATTAAATTGGCTGGGGTGGCTGGGCTCGAACCAGCGCATGACGGAATCAAAATCCGTTGCCTTACCGCTTGGCTACACCCCAACATAATAAATGGGGTGAGTAGAGGGAGTCGAACCCTCGGCCTCCAGAGCCACAATCTGGCGCGCTAACCAACTGCGCTATACCCACCATATTATTATATGCGTGTAAATTATTAAATTGGTGTTTTGGTGCGCCAGAAGGGAGTCGAACCCCCGACACACGGCTTAGAAGGCCGTTGCTCTATCCAACTGAGCTACTGGCGCATTGACACCGCCGACCTTCATAAAAGGTCTGGAGCGGGTGATGGGAATCGAACCCACGCAATCAGCTTGGAAGGCTGAGATTCTACCATTGAACTACACCCGCAAATTGCGCTTCTTCTTTCAAAGGCACGAATTATTATATTATTAAAGCAACGTTTTGTCAACGACTTTTTTAATATTATTCTCTTTTTTTACACACTTTTCAAGGTTGGCGAAAAATATTTTTTCTATGACGGAATTTTTATAATTGCGCTTTAAAAATTCTTCATAAATTTCTTCAAAAACCTCTGCCCCGCATTTTTTGCCTACAAGATTTTCACACCCGTCAAAATCACTGCCGAAGCCCAATATATTTTCGCCGCCCAAATCGAGCACGTATTCAATATGCTCAAAGAGCTTATTAACCGTGTTATCACCCACAAATTCATTATAAAGCGTCAGCCCAAAGAAGCCGTTTTTATCAATCAACCTTTTGATTTGCGCCTTTTTTAGATTTCTTGGGTGCTCCTTTACATCGTAACAGTTGCCGTGGCTGAAAAGCACGTTTTCAAATTCGTTTATGCAGGAATAAAACATTTTTTCACCCGCATGCGCCAAATCAATATAAATGTCATTTTGATCAAGCTCCTGCAAAAAGCAATTGCCGAATATGGTAAGCTCCCAATCATCATAACAGCTGCCGCCAAAATCATTTTGCCTGTTCCACATAGGTCCAACATAAACGGGCTTTGAATTTATTATATAATCCAAATCCTTAAGCCCTTGCACCCACCCCAAGCCTTCAAAGGCAAGGTATGTATTTTGAAGAATATGTGTTGTTTTATACGCTTCGGCTTGCTCTTTTACGCTTTCAGCAGAGCTTACGTTACCTTCAAAGCAAGCAAGAATACTTTTCTTTAATAGACTCTCCTCTGTCACAGCATCAAGTACAGAGCTCTTCCCTTTGATTCTTTTTGATAAATAATCACAATGTCCGTCAAAAATATACATAAAAATCACCTGTTTTATATTATGCAGGCAAAATTTTTTTGACAGTTGGTTTTGTCGGACCTTCTATCAATAATTTAATTCACTCCGCTTTGTCTTATACGTTTGCTTTTAACCGTTAGCCAAAATGAAATTTTTGACGCAAGGACAGAAAAAAAGCCGATACTGCAAGTATCGGTTTTTAATTATATTTTTAATAAACTTTTTTAGAAAATACCTATATTTTAAAGGTATTCTAACTTAATATCCATACCTAACTTACCAACACTTGAGCCTGCTAAAAACAGTTGGTAATCTATGGTTGCATTGATTCCGTTTTCAAATTTATCAATATCAAGATTTGTGGTAAAAATCTTCATATCCAACGCCAATCCGCCCATAGCATAGTAACGGGTTTCGTATGTGGTGGTCTTTTTAAAGAACATATCGCCCCCTGCATCACCCTGACGCTCCACCATAATGCTGTCATCGGAAATCAAAAGCTGAGTGTTTACAGTATCTTCCTCGCTAAGCGACTCCTCGTAATTAACCTTTATTCCGGTATTTGTTTCAACGCATTGAGTACGGGTAGTAAACGTAACGTTTTCGTCCGTCCCCTCTTGCTTTGTAACTATAGTTAAAATTGCTTCCTTCATTGCTCCTCCTTAAACCAAAGCATTGTAGTTTGAACCAGCCTTAAACAGCTGAATTTAGGTATATTTTGGCTTATCGTCCTTTTAAAGCAACCAGCCTTAATGCGCCCGATGCACCAAAATCTACTCAGAATTGAGCAGTTTAAGGTTGAAGATTTAAAAATGATAAAATTTTTGAATTTTACAAGGAAAAGACCACAGATAATATGGGAAATATTATCAAGGGTTTTGACGATGTTAAAACGGAAATTTTGCATTTTGAAACTGATTTAAGTTACAATGCTTCGGTTACCGCAAGGGTAAAAGAACTGCTCCCGTCAATAGGTGCTACGTACGCCTTTCCGCTTTCAACCGAATCAAATACGAAAAGCTTATCGCCTACTATATCAATAGAATCCATATCAAAAACAGAGTCAATTTTACCTAAAACGGTTTTGTCCGTACCCTCATAGCTCATTTTATAAACGTCGCCCGTTTCCGCTTCTACAAAGAAAATAAATTCGTCATTTGCGCAATAGGCGCTTACTGCCTTATTATGAAGCTTTGTTCTGGGCTTATTGCCGCTTTCTGCCACAGCCTCGCCTGCAACGTTGTCAATGGGCTGTGAGAACAAGCCAACCACGCTTTCGTCACTTTCTACGCAAATGATTGCACGGTTTTTATAATTAAAATATAAATTTTTATAAAGAGCTTCACTTATTTGAGTAAGCTCCAACGTGTTTGCATTGAGCTTATAGGGAACACGCACAGATACAAAATACACCTCTGTATCGTTAGCGTAAATAATCATACCGTTTTCGTCGCAAAGCTTTTCTTCTCTGCCGGTAGCTATTTCAACACGCTTTGTGCCTGCAACCTTTTGGTCGTAGAAATATATATAATGCTCGCTTATGCGCATATCAGTTACGTCGCCTACTGCAAACTCTTTTTTAGAACAGGTCGCATAATCAAAATATATTATTTTTCCTGCAGTTGCAACTGCAACGCCTAATTCGCCGTAAGTAATAAACTCGCTGTCATCAAACGTTAAAAGATCGCGATTTCCGGTAGAATCAATATTCACAACCGACAAAACAACGTTCTTCATTGTTGGAGAAGTATAGAAAAGCTTATCTTTGAAAATATAGAGGTTAAACGCCTTTTTATCGGTAATTTGCTGAACCTCGCCACTTAAGCCGTTTAAACGGAAAATTCTTCCTCTATTACTTGCCGTTAAAGCCTCTTTTGCCGTTGCAGGCATTGATCCGTTGATAAAATAGTACCAATCACCTTGCTTTACCGCAATTCCGCCGTTAGAGGTTATTTCGCCCTCCGGCTGACCGCCTTCAAGCTTTGTACCGCAACCGCAAAAGCTCAGCACAATCATAATTATACAAATTATGCTTATTATTCTTTTCATATGATTCTCCTTTATCCTACTATTGAAACTTCTTCAAATTCTATACATTCAACTTTCCCGTCATCCATATTTACGCGATAAATACTATCGTAATCGCTGTCGGACAAAAAGTATAAATAGTTATCGACTATATCAAGCTTATCGTAATCATAAACAAATTCTTCGCTGATACATTCGTCAACCAGGCCGTCAACAGAGCATCTGTAAAGATAATTCAGCTTTGTTGCGTTAACGTAGTATATATAGCCGTTGTAATACGCCATACATTTTCCGCTGTTTTCAGAAACTTGCCGTTTGGCTCCGCCACCGGACGGAATAATAAATATACCGTCATCGTCAGTACCAACCTCAACGGTATATGATACTGCGTAAAAATCTAACTGTTTTTCAAATAAATAATCTGTGTATCCGCCATATACAACCGCTTTTGCCGAACCTGTTTCAGCACTGTAGCAATATGCGTTTTTATTGCCTAACACGTAATAATAGGCAACGTTATCATAGCAATCGATAATGTATGACGGTGTGTTTGTTATTTCTACCGGCTCTGTTTTGCCGTTATCAAGTCTGTACGCATTTCCGATTTCACCGGAAACGTCACGGGTAAAATAAACATATTCGTCGCAAGCACGAAGATTGTATATTTCAAAATCCGTAATGCGTGTGTTGTTGCCTTTTTTGTCCCAACGGTACAAAAAGTAGTCCTTTGTGTAATAAATATATTCGCCGCTAAAGGCAAATCCTCCACCTAAATATATATCGTCAATTTTCTCATGTTGCACGTAATTACTACCGTCGATATTAGCAGAAGCAATATAGCTGTTCTTTTGCTCATATATGCATAGATATATTTTTTCTCCTTGCACGCTGAATAGAGATACGTCTTTATCAACCACTACCGCTTTTTGAGTGCCATCAACGCGCATACGGCAAAGAGCACCTGCAAATTCGCTGTATCTCTCGTTTTCCATTCTGGTAAAATTGTCACCGTTTATATAGTAAAGCCAATCCCCCTGCCTACACGCCAGCCCGCCGTTTGAAACAGTAGGCTCACTTGGTTGTGCATCTGGCAACGGATTTTTTAGACCGTTATATTGGCTTGTGCAGGAAGAAAGCAACAGCATTATAAAACACAGGCACAAAACGGTTAAATTTTTAAAAAACGATCTCAATTCTGTCATAAACTCCTATTTTGCGCATATTTTTGTAAAAAGAAATAAAGGAGATATGCTTATGCGCAGATTTAATTTTAATAGCTTTAAGAAAGACCAAGAGAACACTATACCTAACAGTACGCCTACAAAGAAAAGAACTTTTAGTGCATACCGTACTATAATTTCGCGTCATGAAGCGGCAAAAGAGCGTTTAAAGGATGAGCCGATTGCCGCAATACAAAGCGAATAATTTGCTACCTGCAGTCTACGCGTTAAGCAGTAGGCATTCTGCCTTCTAATAAGAGATTAAGAGCCTCTGCGATAGTTTCTATTGAGCGACAGCGAACCGTAAATACGGCGTTGTCGCTTTCGTTATTTTTAAATACAGCGTGAGTTTCTGAAACCTTGTAATATGTGCCCTCATAGGTTAAGTCCTTATATTCAAGCTCTTTTGTTTCCGTGTTTGCTACGGGAATTACCACTTTAAGATTATATGAGAACAGCTCTTCGCCCCGCGCAGTATCAGCGGGTACAATTCCTTCAATATATAAGAACAGCATTTTTGAATAGAAGGTTTTAAATTGAAGCTCATCAAGCTTTTTGCCGTTTATATAATAGGTGTTTTTAGTGTTTTCCGTTCCGTCCTCCAAGTAGAGAATTTTTCCGTCATCATCATATTGAAGCTGTCTGTCAATAGTTATATTATAAGTTTCGCCGTTAAGCTTTATTGTGCCCGATCTGAGCCAATAAATGTTTAACGCTACTAAATAAGGGTCAGCAAGGTCAACGGCATTTGCATTTATAAGTGCAAGCTGGTCTTCTTTGATTAAATATACCGTTGCGTCTTCGATTTTTTCGTCTTTGCCCAAAAGCACGCAATAATAGGTATCTGCGTTTTCTTCCGTCTTTTTGCCGATAATCAAATGATCTAAAATCGCCGCATCGCCGTCAAGACTTTGCATTTCAAGAACAGGCTTATCAAAGCCGTAAACGCTTATATCGTTTCCTGCCTTTTCGCAATAAAAGGAAGTTAATTTAACATTGCTTAAATTTTCAAAGAAGGCATCGACCCCGTCGCTGCTGGTTTGAGAAGTGGTAGGTGCAATCAAATACCAAGCTTCTGTTCCGTACAGAGGGTGCGCAATATAAGAAATAGTTGTAACAGTTCTGTCCTGCGTTATTACGGAAACGCTCTGGGCGCTTGCTGAAGTTTTTGTAAGCGAGGGAAGATTCAGTAAATCTGCCAACGAAAATGAGAAATAAATACGAACGTAATCGTTAACGATATATATCTCATTGAAGCCTTCTACCAAAACATACACGCCTTCACTGCTTCCGTACGCCTTGCCTACTGAAATTTTGTTTGTGCTTCCGTCAGCATAAGTAACCTCCACAACTGAGGTGGGTGCATCTAAACCGTATTCAGAAAGCTTATCCGCAGAATAAGGCAAAACGTATTTTGTTTCCAAATGCGCGCTGAAAGTAGCTACCGACTTGGCGTTTGTCTGATTTACGTCATCATATTTTTGCCCTGCTATATTCCATTCCTGAACAGAGCCGTTTTTAAACGAGGTTAAATCAATCACGTCATTAGAAACGTTGTTGGTAAGCTTAATTGAAGAAATATCGGTAAGTGCATAATCGTACAGCACCTTTACGTTTTCATCTGTTTTTTCGCCCTTTTTCCAGAAAGAAAAATAGCATATTATCAACGCCGCAATTAAAACAACAGCAGTACAGGTAATAAGAAGCGATTTTTTCATACTGATATGCTTAATTTTAGTTTCCTTCTTTTCAACGCTTAAAAGTTCTTCGCTTAAAGCGTCTTCGTTAGAAGTAAGCTCTTGAGTAATATCAGAATAATTTTTATTTTCAGCCATTAAAGGTTTTTCCTCCTAACCCAAACAACGATACCTACCGCAAATATAATTGCAGGTACTGCAATAACAAGTACAGAGAACCATATTTTCATATCAAGCTGACTCATTTGAACGTAGCTTGAAGTAAGATCAATACCAAGGTTGACAAGTGTATCTGCCGCTTCTTTGCCTGCGAGCCAATTAACGCCGTTACGTAAAATGTTTGTATTTCCCAAATAATCGCCTGTACCGATGGATTCAGAGCCTAACAGAAGAATTCTTGTGCTCGTTGTTGCTACGGTACCCGTGATACCTTCGTTAACTCTTTCGTAAGCACACGCAATATTGTTTACGCCTTTTTTATAGTCAGCGGTATTAAAATCGCTGGCATCACTCCAAGGAACAAGCACGCTGGTAGCATAGCTTGTTAAAATCGGCGTAAAGGTTTCCGTATAGTTACCGGTGTTGATTGAGTTATTATACCCAAATTCAAAAGCAGTAGCCTCACTTACCCAAACAGGCTCATTGGCAGAACGAACTGCCGCAGAAATATCGTGAGTTTGGTCAGCCACAAGCTCGATAAGCTTTTGCGAGCCTGCGCCGTGGTGACTTTGGTTTGTTTCGGCAACAACACCGTCAAGCAACGAAATATTAAAATAGCTTAACAAACTGCTGTAATTTTTAAGTGTTTCTCCTGCATCGTCTACCAAACGGGAGCAGATAAACATAATTCTGCCATAGCTATCGTCAAGGAACGAGATAATCGTGTTGTATTCTTCCTTGGTCAAATCGCTTTTAGGCTCTAAAATTAACAGTATATCACCCTGCTGAAGCTTTTGCTGCCCTGAGATAAGGCTTATTTTGCTTACCTCAAAGTTTTCGCGCCTTATACGGTTAAACATAGCCTCAGTTTCTTCCGTAATCTTTTCACCGTGACCGGTTAAAACGTAAACGTTCTGTCTAACGCCTGTACGCAAATAAACGAGAGCGCTTGTTATCCATCTTTGTAAAACAAAGTAATATTTCTGTGTTTTACTGTTGTATTCCACTAATTCACTTTCGTTAAATGCATGGAAATTTGCTTCGTCGCTCTTGTTAGCAATTACAACCGAATAGGAGTTCAATTCCTTTGTGTTTGTGGAAAACTGTTCAAGTTTTGAAGGATTAACTATCGGGTCTATATTAACAGACGTAATTTTTTCACTTGCGCCGTCAAACATCTCGACAATATTTTGAGTTATTCCGCTGTAGTTGCTTGCCTGACCGTTAGGAATAAAGGTGTAAATAATTACTTCGCTTTGCAAGTCCTTAATGGCAGTCTGCGCGTTTGTATCAAGCGTATATGATTCTGTGGGAGTAAAATCGATTTTTAATCCGTTATTGTTTTCTACAAAGGTTACTAAAATATTTGCGGCTAAAACGGCAATTATTACGAGCACGGTTATTACAAGTGAAAAACCGCCGTATTTAAGCAATCGCTTATCTTTTTTGTTGTTCATCATTATACCCCCGTCCATCTTCTGCGTTCAATTGCGCGTACTGTTAAAAACACAAATAAGCCGGATATGCTTACATAGTAAATAACAGGTGCGGCACCTACGATACCGTCAGCAAAGCTTTGATATCTCGAAAGCATATTTAATGAATCCGCAACACTTGTTAAGGTATCACTTCCGAGGCTTGTAAGCATACTGTTACCAAGCCAAATAACTGCCGCAACAGCAAAGCTTACTACTGCCGCAACCACCTGACTTTCCGTCATAGAAGAAACGAATACGCCTATTGCCATAAACGTTGCGCCTATTAAGAAGAAGCCGATATACTGAACCAGAAGCATTGTCAGGCTCAAGGCACCGGAAGATGTGTATATTGCTATAACAAGCGGGAAAATAAGATTTAAAACCATCGCTATCATCAACACAACAAGGGTTGCAAAATATTTACCTAACACCACACTTGTAATGCTGATAGGAGAGGTTAAATAAAGCTGGTCAGTTTTATTCTTTCTTTCTTCTGCAAAGGTTCTCATAGTTAAAACAGGTGTAATAAAGCTCAAATAGATAGTCATATTTTGAAGAGCCGTTGCGTATTCTGCTTTTCCGGAATATCCTGTTCCGTAAGTGTTTGACGTAAGATTTATGTTAAAAAACAAAACTGCACTAATCAACATAAATATTGCAACAAACACGTATCCCACGGGAGAATAAAAATAGTTCTGTATTTCTTTTTTACAAACTGCCCACATAATTAAATCTCCCTTTCCGTACCTGTAAGCTTTAAGAAAATGTCTTCAAGCGTTACGTCAACGTATTTTATCATTAAAATAGGCATATTAGCCTTTGCCATTGCATTGAACATTGCTCTGCGGATATCGGTTGTCTTATCGGTTTCAATTAAAATATCCACAGTATCTCTTTCTCTTACGCCTAAACCTTCAACAAACTTAACGCCCGACAAAGAGCGCAATACCTTTGTTGCCGCAGACTCGCTACCTGCAATTCTGACAACCATATTGGCGCTTTCCTGAATACCCTCTTGCAAGTTAACTAAGGTGTCTTGTGCTACTATCTTACCTTGGTTAATAATTACAACCTGCTCGCAAACGTCTGCCACCTCAGGCAAGATATGCGAAGAAAGAATAATCGTATGTTTTTTGCCAAGAGTTTTTATCATTCGGCGAATTTCTATAATTTGTTTAGGGTCAAGACCAACGGTAGGCTCGTCCAGAATAAGCACCTCGGGGTTGCCTACAAGTGCTTGTGCCATACCTACACGCTGTTGATAACCTTTTGAAAGGTTACCGATTCTGCGTGACATAACGTCAGTCAACTTCACAAGGTTAGCGATTTCTTCAATATGACTCGAAACGCTGCTTGCCTTTACGTCCTTAATGGAGCAAACGAATTTTAAATACTCGTCAACCGTCATTTCCTGATAAATAGGAGGCTTTTCAGGCAAATAACCAATACATTTTTTTACCTCGCGGGGATTTTTCAAAATATCGTATCCGTTTATCCGCGCCGTTCCGCTTGTTGCGGAAATGTAGCCCGTAATAATATTCATAGTGGTGCTCTTGCCTGCGCCGTTTCTACCCAAGAAACCGACAATCGAGCCTTTTTTTACTTTAAAACTGATATTATCTACGGCAAGCTTGTTGCCGTACATTTTAGTCAGATTTTCTATCTCTATCATAGTGTTCCTCCGTTACTGCTCTTCTCTATAGGACCTGCTTACGAACTGAGTAAGTTCAGGCTTCCATGTAAGTTCAACCGTACCCGTTGAACCGTTACGCTGCTTGGCAATAATAATTTCAGCGAGGTTTTTATCAACATCTTCCTCTTCCTCATTGGCGTAATATCCGGGACGGTGTACAAGCATTACAAGGTCGGCATCTTGTTCGATAGCACCCGATTCTCTCAAATCCGAAAGTGCGGGTCTATGACCCTTTCTTCCTTGAGTAACTGCACGGTTAAGCTGTGAAAGCACAACAACCGGTACGTTTAAGGTTCTTGCCAATGCCTTTAACTGACGGGATAAAAGCGAAACTTCTTGTTGACGGCTTTCCTTGGTGTCCGTTGACATTAACGAAATGTAGTCAATAACAACCATAGCCAAATCCTTTATTCTGCGACATTTGCTTCTGATTTCCGTTACGCCTATCTGAGTTGAATCGTCAATATAAAGTTTTGAGCCGTTCAAAAGCTCGGTGGCATCAAAAATACGTTCCCAATCGTCGTTGTTCAAATCGCCCGAGCGAATTTTGTTGCCGTCAACAAGGGCGGCTGTGCCGATTAAACGCTTAATCAAGTCATTTCGGCTCATTTCAAGGCTGAAAAACGCAACCGATTTCTTTTCAATCATAGCGGCGTGTGCAGCGATATTCATTGCCAAACTGGTTTTACCCATACTTGGACGACCTGCAATAATTACAAGGTTTGCGGGCTGAAGTCCACCTGTCATCTGGTCAATTTCATAAAAACCCGTAGGTACGCCGAAGGTTTGATCGGGGTGGAGATACTTCTGCCTAATTTCCTCATAAACCTCGTTTACCGCATCGCTAACGTGAGCAAGCTTTGAAGCTTCATTATTCATAGCGATATTGAAAATGGCGTTTTCTGCCCCTTCAATAACCTCTTTGCTTTCCTTTTCAAGCCCGTAGCACTCAGAAACAGATTTGCTCAGTTCTGTAATAAGCCTACGCAGTTTATGCTTTTCCACAACGATATCAATGTAATGCTGAATATTGGCAATACTGGGCACTGCCTCGGTAAGCTCGGTCAAATAGGATATTCCGCCAACGTTTTCAAGTGCACCGCGCTTAATAAGCTCACTCGAGAGAGTTACCATGTCTATAGGCTTGTCACTCTTTAAAAGTTCACACATTGCATCATAAATTTCCTGATGGTTTGTGCGGAAGAAATATTCGGAGCTTTTAATCTTCTCGTAAATTATATTTATACATTCGTTATTTAGTAGAACAGCGCCTAAAACCGAGCGTTCACTTTCAATATCATTTGGCATTACGCGCTCGTTTGGCAACGTTTGTTGATTTTCCATAAAAACACGTCCTTTTACTGCTGTATTTTAATTATCAGCTACGGCAAACAGCCGTTTTTTGTTATACTTGCTTAATTTGATTGTAATCAACCAAAGCTTTCACCGAATTGCTTTTTACCTAAAATATGAAAATGTAAATGCTTAACCGTTTGACCGCCGTCAGCCCCTACGTTGCTAACAAGCCTAAAGCCGTTTTCGAGCCCCTGCTCCTTTGCAATTTGACGGATAACCTTAAAAATATGTGCAATTAAAGCATCGTCCTCGTCCGAAAGGGCTACCGCGCTTTCAATATGCTTTTTCGGTATAACAAGAATATGCACCGGTGCGGCAGGATTTATATCGTTAAAGGCAAGCACCTTATCATCCTCGTACACCTTGCTTGAAGGAATTTCACCTGCAATAATTTTGCAAAAAATACAATCCATATTATTTAATCCTTTCCCCGAGCAATCCCTGCTCGTCTGCACTTTTTATAAGAACTTCTACTATTTGGTTTTCTGAATTTTCATCTTCAAACCGAACTGAAATATGTTCGTCGGTCAAGCCATACTGAACGCCGCCGATATTGTTTTCGCAAAGCACCTTTTTTACCTTACCTACAAATTGCTTGCGGTACTCTTCGCTCAACGCGCCCGTAACCCTTATAAGTTCCGCAGCTCTTGAAGCTTTAACGTTTTTAGGAAGCTGACCGTCCATTTTTGCGGCAACGGTTCCCTGGCGCACCGAATAAGGAAACACGTGTACCCAGGCAAAGCCTACGTTTTTGCAAAACTCTTTAGTCTGCAAGAACTCTTCTTCAGTTTCACCCGGAAAGCCCGTAATTATATCCGTCGAAATTGCCGCCAAAGGATAAATGCTTCTTATTTTTTTAACGGCATCAAGGTATTCCTTTGTAGTATATTTTCTGTTCATACGTTTTAAGACGGAATCGCTTCCCGCCTGCAGTGATAAATGAAACTGCATACAAAATTCCTTATGTCTTGTTACCTTGCGCAAAAATTCGTCCGTAATAACGTTAGGCTCCAAGGATCCAAGGCGCACGCGCTCAACACCGTCAATCATAGAAATGCTCTCCACCACGTCCGCCAAATCGGGCTTGTATCCCCACTCCTTGCCGTAGGAGGAAAGGTGTATGCCGTTAATTACAATTTCCTTAAAGCTTTTTTTTGCCAGAGTGGCGCATTGGTTTACAATGCTTTCAAGGTTGCGTGAACGCTCCCTGCCTCGCACGTAAGGAATAATACAATAAGAACAAAAATTGTTACAGCCGTCCTGTATTTTTATAAACGCCCTGGTTTTTTCACTTGAAAAATCAGGCATTTCCTGATAAATATCAAAAAAAGCAACGTCTTGAGTTTCAATTCCCGTAATCCCTTTTTTAACAAGTGCGGGAATATCCTTTTTCCGCGTATTGCCCACTACCAAGCTTACACCGTCAATGTCTTTAAACTCTTCAGGTGCTCGCTGGGCGGCACAGCCGGTTACAACTACGTAACCTTGACTATTTTGGCTTATGGCCCTACGCACAAGCTGCCGCGATTTTCTTTCACCCTCTGCCGTAACACAACAGGTGTTAATTATATAAACGTCAGCCCTTTTATTAAAATCAACTATTTCAAACCCGTTATTTTCCATGAGTTCGGCCAAGGCTTCTGTTTCACATTGGTTAACCTTACAGCCAAGAGTAGTAAGTGCACAACTAAACATTCATTTCACCTACTAAAGCCAAGATAACCGCACCGCAGGCAATAGCCGCCGTTTCAGCCCTTAAAATACGCCTACCCAAGCTAACGCTTATTGCCCCTGCCAACTTTAATTGGCTATGCTCCCCTTCGGTTATTCCGCCTTCAGGTCCTATAAAATAAGCTATGCTTTTTGCTTTTTTTACCGCTTGAGTAATACCTACAGTTTTTTCTTCCTCATACGCCACAAGCTTTAATTCTGCTTGAGAAAAGGCTTCCAAAGCATTTTTAAAAAGCATTGCGCTTTCAACCTTGGGCACGCGTGCCCTGCCGCATTGCTTGCAAGCCTCAAGCGCTATCTTTTGCCAACGCTCCTGCTTATGCGCTTCCTTTTTTCCGTCTTCGATTTTAACTACCGTTCGCTCTGTAATAACGGGAATAATTTTCGTTACGCCAAGCTCTGCCGCCTTTTGTACGGCAAAATCCATTTTATCGTTTTTGATAACCGACTGAAACAGAATCAGCTCACATTCGGGCTCGTTCTCATTTTTTTTGCGTTCAAGCACCTGAGCTTCGGCACTTTCGCCAACACAGGTAAGCACACAAATTAAATCAACCCCACCGGAATCGGAAACAATAACCTTTTCGCCCTTTTCAAGACGCAAAACACGACTGATATGATTTGACTCTTCTTTATCAAAATATACCGTATCATTTATGATGTTTTTACTGTCACAATAAAATCGGCGCATAAAAAACCCCATTTTTGTTTTATTTAATAAATT
>JAZNXV010000014.1:0-45143 GCA_045594045.1 Clostridia bacterium | reverse complement strand
CGACTTGCATGTGTTAGGCACGCCGCCAGCGTTCGTCCTGAGCCAGGATCAAACTCTTCAGTTTAATCTTGACTCGTAATTTCTTACTTTGTTTTTCGTTATCCTTTTTGGAATTAACTTTGTGGTTCAAAACATTTCATTCTTTACGTCTGTCTTGTTTTGACCTCTCGTTCTTCTCATCACTATGTACTTTTCAAGGAGCTTTCTTTCGCCCATCGTAACCCCCGGTCACAATCGGCTTGCTTATAATACCAAACTTTTCCCTTAATGTCAACTGTTTTTTAAACTTTTTTTAAGTTTTTTGCCGACTTTTTTGTGAACTTTTTGTAAATCGTCATTTGTCCCATTTTGCAAGGTTTTTCAACATATTTTTATTGAAAAAAAACTTACTTTTTGATATAATACAACTGTAAAAAAGCTTGTTTTAGGAGGCTAAAAAATGATTCGCTCCAAGTGGGATTTTGGTATTGTTGATGAGCTGAACGTTATCCGTTCTACAGTAGGTGATAAAACCGATATTTTTGACAAAAAATCAATTCAGCTTATTTTATATAACGACGATGCTCCCGTTGCATGCGGAAGCATATACTTTGATTCAGGCGCATATCATTTGGCGCACTTATGCGTAAAAAAAGAATTTCAAGGGCAATACATCGGTGACCTGCTTATAAGAGTTCTGATTGTTAAGGGATTTAATATGATGGCAGAAAAGCTTTGTTGCAGTGTACCCAAAAGTGCCGTCGGTTTTTTTGAAAAATACGGTTTTAAAGTTTTAAGCGAAACCAGAGAAATTTATCAAATGGAGGTTACACCGCAAACGCTTATTTTGAATAGCAAATGCGGTCACGATTGTTCACAATGTGTAAACAAAGACACTTGCCACAACAAAAACACTTAAAAGACTTAATATTTATTATACCGATAGTGCTTTTATCCCTTTGCGCCTTCGTATTTAATTTTCTGTTAGTGGGATATTCGTTTCTTGCACTTGTTTGTTTTGCCATGGCAATTATTACCGGTGCTTACTTTTTCTTTTATAAAAAGAATACAAAAACCACACGAATTTTAAGAAATTCTCTTACCGTTATAATTTCAATAGATCTTATTCTTTCCATCATAACAGCAATACCGATAATCTCCTATTCCCAAAAGAAAGAAAAATCACCGTCCGATTTCTGTATTGTTTTAGGAGCCGCGGTGCACGGAACAATTCCTTCACGTGTTTTAAGACAACGAATAGACGCTGCTTACGAATTTTTAACTGTTTATCCCGACGGAATTGCAATTTTAAGCGGTGGACAAGGTCCTGATGAAGCAATTTCTGAAGGCGAATGTATGAAGCGAGAGTTAATTAAGATGGGAATTGACGAAAACAGACTTTTTGTAGAAAACAAATCAACCTCTACAAAGGAAAACATTTGTTTCTCCTACGAAATTATTCAAGCTCTTTCTCCTGATACAAAAGAAATAACTATCATTTCAAGCGAAACGCATCTTTTCAGAGCATGTTTGATTGCCCAAGATTTTGGATTATCCGCTTCACCCTACCATGCCCATACAGACTACCCGATTTTACGTTTGGCTACTTTGCTGAGAGAGATTCCGGGTGTTTGGCTTGAATGGTTGACTTAAAAATTTTATATAAAAAAGCAGGACTGAAATCAGCCCTGCTTATATTTTTATTTTTGCAACAGATACCTAAGCTATTTCAACGTTTTAACAAGCATAGATGACTGTTTTAATAAGCTTAAATAACTGTTTGATGTAAAAATTTTTTGTTAACGCTTTACATATTTTTTGAAGTAAAATTCCATGCATCGCGGCACATTTCTTCAATTCCGAGTTCTGCCTTCCAACCGAGCTTTTCATAAGCTTTAGAAGCGTCAGCATAGCCGGAAGCAATATCGCCTGCTCTGCGTGGCGCAAAGTTTACGGAAATTTCCTTCCCGCTTGCCTTTGCATAAGCGTCTACAACCTCAAGAACACTATAGCCGTTTCCTGTACCTAAATTAACTGTTAAAACGCCGTTATTGTTCTCAATGTATTTTAATGCTGCCAAATGGCCTTTAGCTAAATCTACAACGTGAATATAATCTCTTACGCCTGTGCCGTCGGGAGTATCGTAATCATTACCGAAAACGTTCAGATACGGAAGTTTTCCGATAGCAACACGACAAATGTACGGCACCAAATTATTGGGAATGCCGTTGGGATTTTCGCCGATAAGACCAGAGGGATGTGCTCCAATGGGATTAAAGTAGCGAAGAAGAACTATCTTCATATCTTTATCGGCAAGAGCAATATCTGTCAACATTTGCTCCTGCATAAGCTTTGTCCATCCGTAAGGATTTGTACAGGAGGTAGGCATATCCTCTGTAAAAGGAGGTTGATTGTTGTTTCCGTAAACAGTTGCGGAAGACGAGAATACCATCCCCTTGCAACCAAATTCGTTCATAACCCTTAAAAGAGTTAACGTACCTGAAATATTATTGCTGTAGTAAAAATGCGGTTTTTCGCAGGACTCGCCAACAGCTTTTAAGCCTGCAAAATGAATAACGCATTCGAATTTATGTTTTTTGAATACCTCACGCAACCCCTCTTCATCATTGATATCTACCTTATAAAAGGTACATTCTTTGCCCGTAATTTTTTTTACAGCATCAAGGGTTTCTACCTTAGAATTATAAAGATTGTCAATAACAACAACTTCGTAACCTGCATTTAAAAGCTCAACACAAGTATGTGAACCGATAAAGCCGGTACCTCCGGTAACAAGAATCATATTATTTACCTCCAACGCAACTTAAATTTACACAATTATAAAACGTATATTATATTATACATTATCAATACAAAAAACACAACAAAAAAAGCACAGTTTTTACTGTGCTTTTTCGTTTTTTTTGTTAAATTACTTAAGAGTAACTGTTGCGCCAACTTCTTCAAGCTTAGCCTTAAGAGCTTCAGCTTCGTCCTTAGCTGCGCCTTCCTTGATTGCCTTAGGAGCTGCTTCAACAAGGTCCTTAGCGTCCTTAAGACCAAGACCAAGAGCTTCCTTAACAGCCTTGATAACGTCAAGCTTCTTGTCGCCGAAGGACTCAAGAATTACGTCGAACTCAGTCTTTTCTTCAGCAGCAGCGCCAGCTGCGGCACCACCTGCTACCATTACGGGAGCTGCAGCGGATACGCCGAACTCTTCCTCAAGCATTGTTACTAATTCAGCAATTTCAAGGATTGTTTTTTCTTTGATTGCTGCAATGATTTCTGCATTTGTCATTTTAAATTTCCTCCAATTTTTTAATAATTAATTATGCTTCCATTTTTTCTTTAATAGCATTGAGCGCATAAGCAAGATTACGCACATTGCCTTGAAGTGTCCAGATAAGCTGAACAATAAGTGCATCTTTGCCGGGGAGTTTAGCAAGAGCTTCCTCTTCGGCGGCTGACATAAATTTGCCATCCATATAACCGCACTTAATAGTAAGTTTTTCGGTGTCTTTACCGAACTCAAAGATAATCTTTGCAGGAGCAACTACATCATCATAGCTGAAAGCAAAAGCGTTTGTTCCTTCAAGGAACTGTTCCCAGCCTTCAATGCCAAGCTCCTTGGCAGCTCTTGCTACAAGTGTATTCTTATATACCTTGTATTCAACACCTGCTGCACGACAAGAAGAACGAAGTTTGGTAACTTCTTCAACGTTAATACCTGAATAGTCAACCATTACAACGTTTGTTGCCTTGGAAAGCTTATCTTTAATCTCTTCATACAGAGCAATTTTAGCTTCCTTATTAACTGACATTTTTTCACCTCCGTATTTATTCAAAAAAACAACCCCCGCATAGACATACGGGGGCAGAAAAAACATTTCCTCTTCCTCGGCAGGATATTTAAGCTAACGCACCTGCTGTCTACGGTACACAGAGATTATTTAATTGTAGAACGATTATATAACGCTTTTAAGAATTTGTCAAGCAATAAATTAAGCGTTAAATCTTGTGCCGTTAACCTTGATGCCGGGGCCCATAGTTGTGGACATTACAACGGACTTTAAGTATGTTCCCTTTGCAGCAGCGGGCTTTGCCTTAACAACAGCTTCCATTAAAGTTTTGATGTTGTCGCCGAGCTTTTCAGCGCCGAAGCTTACTTTGCCTACGGGAACGTGAATGATGTTAGTCTTGTCAACACGATATTCAACCTTACCGGCTTTAATATCCTGAACAGCCTTAGCAACATCCATAGTAACTGTACCGCTCTTGGGGTTGGGCATAAGGCCCTTAGGACCAAGAACCTTACCTAAACGGCCAAGAAGGCCCATCATATCGGGTGTAGCAACGATTACGTCATAATCAAACCAGTTTTCAGTTTGAATCTTCTGAACCATATCTTCTGCACCAACGAAATCTGCGCCTGCAGCCTGAGCAGCATCTGCCTTTTCGCCTTTAGCGATAACAAGAACACGAAGAGTTTTACCTGTACCGTGGGGAAGAACAACAACACCACGAACTTGTTGATCAGCCTGACGTGAGTCAACGCCTAATCTGATAGAAAGTTCAACAGTTTCGTCGAACTTTGCCTTTGCTGTTTGAACGCAAAGTGCAATAGCCTCTTCGGGCTCATACAATTTTTGTGAATCGATAAGCTTTACGCTATCTTGATATTTTTTTCCTCTTTTCATTTCTTAACCTCCCTGTGGTAATAACGGTACGGTCATTTTTGCCGTCCCTCCCACTTAATTAGTGCGGTAAACGCAATCAGTCAACTACGGTAACGCCCATGCTGCGTGCTGTACCTGCTATCATAGCCATAGCAGCTTCAACGCTTGCAGCGTTAAGATCGGGCATCTTAAGCTCTGCAATTTCTTTAAGCTGAGCTTTTGTTATCTGAGCAACCTTGGTCTTGTTAGGAACACCAGAACCACTCTCAATCTTGCAAGCCTTCTTAATAAGAACAGCTGCCGGAGGGGTCTTGGTGATGAATGAGAATGATCTATCCTGATAAATTGTAATTACGCAAGGGATAATCATTCCTGTGTCTTTAGCTGTACGCTCGTTGAATTCCTTACAGAAACCTGCGATGTTGATACCGTGGGGGCCTAATACAGAACCTACCGGAGGAGCCGGAGTAGCCTTACCTGCAGTAATTTGCAGCTTTACGATACCTGTAATCTTTTTAGCCATAATTACACCTCCTCAAAAAGTGCATGTGGTATTGCGGATGCATTGGAACAAATTTTACATCCTCCCACCCCACCCGTTTAGCCAAACCGGGCAGTATATAATGACGCAAAACGCGTATTATACTTTTTTAACGTGGATAAAGTCAAGTTCAACTGTGTTTTCACGGTTGAAGAGCGAAACCTTAATCCTAACCTTTTGGCGTGCGTTGTCAACCTCGTCAACAACACCTTGGTAGCCTTCAAAGGGTCCGGTAACAATGTCAACCACGTCACCGGGAACGATGTCAAACTTAACTCTGACATTTTCAAGACCGATACGGCGCACCTCTTCATTGGTAAGCGGAATCGGTACTTTTGATCCCGGACCAACAAAGCCCGTTACCCCGCGGGTGTTACGGATAAGATAAAGCGTTTGCTTCGTCATAATCATTTTAATCATAACGTAGCTTGGAAACAGCTTGTGTTGAACAACCTTACGGCGTTCATTCTTAACTTCCATAACCTCTTCTACGGGAATTTTAACCTCAAAGATATAATCCTGAAGGCTCATATTCTCAACCATCTTATTGATGCTGTCAAGAACCTTATTTTCGTATCCTGAGTATGTGTGAACTACATACCATTTTCCTTCATTAGCGGGAATATTACTCATAGCCCTATCAGCCTCCAATGCCAAACAGCTCGTTTAACATATTAGGAAGCTGGTCGCTTAAAAATCCTACCAAATAGGAAGCGCCGATATCCATAAGACCAAGAAGAACAGCGCAAACAACTACGAACACAACTACACAAACTGCGTATGTGCGCAAATCTTCCTTGGACGGCCAACTAACCTTCTTAAGCTCTGAAAACATTTCCCTAAAGGGCTTTTTTCTGGGCTTTTTTTCTTTTTTGGCTTTTTTGGTCTTATCGTTTTTGTCAACCTTTTTAGAATTTTCAACAGTAGCTTCTACTGTTTCGGCCTTTTCGATAACCGAATCTTTAATATTCTCTGACATAATTTTCACACCTTTAATAAAATAAGAAATTACTTCGTTTCTTTGTGCAAGGTATGCTTCTTGCAGAATCTGCAATATTTTTGAAGCTCGATACGTTCTGCATTGTTTTTCTTATTTTTCATAGTATCGTAATTTCTATTCTTGCACTCTGTACAAGCAAGAGTAATTTTTGTTCTCTGTCCTACTGCCATCTTCAGCACCTCCCAAAAATAAAACAAAATGCTCCAATATTAAGCCTTGATAATGTAACATATTTTTCCGAGTCTGTCAAACGATATTTGTATTTTTTTTAATTTTTTTCTATTTTTTTCTTTTTAAATGCGAAATTGTCTTGCGAAGCTTTTTTCTTGTGCTTTCAGCAATTATAAAAAGCTTATGCCAAAGGGGTTTTATTGCCAAGTCGAATTCACCTATCATTTCAGTTGCTTGCCCTGCAAATCCCTTCTTAAACTTATATAATCCGTATATGGGATTATTTTCGTCTTCTATAATTCCCGGCACACCGCGCAAATCATAAACAGTACAGCCGTTATCTCTGCTCCATTTAATCATTTCCCATTGAATAAGATAATTGGGCATATAATTACGGTATTTATTACCGGAAGCACCGTAAAGATACAGACATTTGTTACCGTAAAGTCCTGCCATCGTGCCCGAAACACATTCCATATTGTTTTCATCATCCCCTGCGTAAGCCAGGAAAATACGGCAGTACGGACCAAGCACGTCATACATACGGTAAAAATAATCAATATCACGAATAACAAATCCGTCACGCTCACCCGTGGTCTTCATCAATTCAAAAAAGGTGGGTATATCTTCTCTTGTACCTATTTTGATTTGAACACCTTTTTTTATTGCCACGCGAATGTTGTATCGTGTTTTGTGGTGAAAGCTTTGAAGTAATTCCTCTTCCGTTTTATCCTTTAAATCAACGCGCATTAAAAAGCGTGCCTGTACGCCTTCAAGATTATAATAATCATTTTTAAGCTTATAGCCTAACTCTTTCATTATCTCGGCATATTCGGTGTCAGTCGCAGGGGTATCCGTATCGATTTTAAGAGTCATAGCATTATATTTTTTAGCTATTTCCTTTGCTCCGTCAGTAAGTTTCTTAAGCACTTCCTTATTATGTAGGTCACAAACGGGACCGCGCGGTGCATACATAAAGGTGCAGGGAAACATAGGTATCTTTCTGATAAGTATGCTCATTGTACCCTCAATTTTTCCGTTCTCATCGCGAATAATAACAAATTCGTTTGTCCAAGCCGCTTTAACCTTGCCCCATTCTGCCGATTGCAAAATATGGCTACGCTCATGGTGCAAGCAAAATTCATTATATTCCTTTAACAGCTCTTCGGTCATTTTCAAAGCAATCAATCCTCTCGTGTAAAATTCATTTTTTGAAGAAGCTCTTCTTCTCGGCGGCGCATAACTGTTTTATCGTTTTCTTCAATATGGTCATAGCCCAGAAGATGCAACACGCCGTGAATACACAAATACGCTGCTTCTCTGCGCGGGCTGTGCCCGTACTCCTCTGCCTGCGCGTTGAGCCTGGGAAGACTTATTATTATATCACCCAGCATAATATTATTGGTTTCGGGGTTTACAAACGGCTCTTCCCCTTGGTTTCTGTCCCAAAGAGGAAACGACAAAACATCTGTCTCGCTGTCTATACCTCTATGCTCGGAATTTATCTGTCTGATCGTTTCTCCGTCAGTTAATGTAACCGTAAGCTCAAATTTTTCATTTTTCAGCTCTTCAAAAGCGCCGTTTTGAGCGACCTTACCTAAAATCTCACAGATGCCTTTGCTTTCCTCGGTTAATATATCGTCAATCAGTTCAACCATCTTTTTTCTCCTCGTTTACTCCGTTATCATACTTAATTCTCGTATGATAAACTGCCGTCAAGGTTTGCAAGAAGGAATTTTTAAGCGTATTTATATCGCGCAAGGTAAGCTCGCACTCGTCAAGCTCGCCGTCGTCCATTCTTGCCTTGAACATTTTTTCAATTTGAGCTTTTATGGTATCGTTATTCTTTTCATCAAGAGCACGAACCGATGCCTCAATGCAGTCTGCAAGAAGAATTATACCTGCTTCTTTTGTTTGAGGATTGGGACCCGGATATCTAAAGTCGTCAATTTTGGTATTGGGATTTGCATTTTTTGCCTTGTTATAGAAATACATTACCGCCGACGTACCATGGTGCTGAATAATTACGTCAATAACCTCATTAGGCAGTTTATTTGCCTTTGCAATTTGAACACCGTCAGTAATATGCTGGAAAATAAGCCTTGCACTTTCTTCCGGCGCCAACGTGCTGTGGAAGTTAACTGACTCGTTAGTTTGATTTTCTGTAAAGCACTCGGGTGTTCTCAGCTTGCCCACGTCGTGATAAAGCGATGCGGTACGTGCAAGCATAGCATTTGCACCAATATCCTTTGCGGCGTTTTCCGCCATTTCCGCCACGGTGGCAGAATGCTGATACGTGCCGGGGATTTCAATACTCATTCGTCTTAACAAATCGCTGCCCGAGTTTGAAAGCTCCAAAAGCTTTGATTGGGTAGAAAGATTAAACACATTCTCCCAAATCGAAATGGAGCCTGTGCTGAACAATGCCGCAACCACGCCGCCTGCAAGGCTGTAGAATGCCGCTGTAAAGCATACGGGAACACTCTTACCTGCAAGCCACAGTACAACGAACATAACGCACATACTAACTGCGCCGCCGATCATACCCGGCAAAAGCATCTTTGCCCTTGAGGCTACGCGAACGTTTCTGCAGGCGTAAATAGCACAGGTACCGCCAACGTATGACGAAATCATAAGTGCGACCGCTTCAGTAGTAAACATACCCGCTTCCCCTGAAACAAGCATAGCAATCACTACGGACAAAGCTGTATTAACAATTAAGGCAAGCTGTTCATTAAATAAAATTGCTATCAGAATCGTGCCTAACGCGGCATTCATCATCATAGTCCAACCGCCGCTTTTAAATATGAGAGAAACTACAATGTCAAGAACTGCAAACAAGCATAACAGCAATATCTTTTTAGGCTGCACAGAAAGCTTTTTCTCAAAACAATCAACGTACCAACCCATAATTAAGCAAAGTGCGAGCACAAGTACTCCCGAGCCTATAAGCAGGGGATAAGAAATTTTACCCTCCTCAAGCATACCTAACGCATCAAGCATATCGTACTGATTTTGAGTAACTATTTCATTTTGGGTAACGATTGCCGTACCTTTTAAAACTAAAACGGTTTCTACGTTTTTAGAAGCCTGCTTTTTAGCATTTTCCGTTGCCGCTTGGTCAAACACAACGTTTGCGGTTAGCTTGTCCTGCACAACCTCTGATAAAATTGTCTTGAGCGTGCCGTTCTCAATAACATCACATTCGATAATTTCGTTTGCAAGAGTCGTCTTGGCTTCAGCAAGTCCGTTATCGTTTATCCCTGTGGAAAGATATCTTTCAATCACGGGAATAAACCAATTTTTAAGTAATTCAACGTCCTGCGGATTAGAATCGAGCACAGCGACGATTTTTTTCGTTTTCGTTAAGGCATTTTCCTTTGAATCAGAAAGAAACGCAAGCTCTTCTGCACCGTATTTTTCAAGCATCAGCGTATCATACTGTACTATGTAGCCGTCATTATTTTCCTTGCCGCCGCGAACCGTGTAACCGTATTGCGACGCAGTAGAAAAGCCCTCGAATATTTTCGTCTTAAAAAACTGTTGAAGCTGATTTGTCGTAGTTTGGTCAATAACGTACACGTCTGCTACCGCCGCTTCAGCCTTTTCCCGTTCTGCTTTAGTTCGTTCAAAATCCTCCACGTCACCGATAGCAACAATCGTGCTCGTTGCCGCTTCTCCTACGGTAATGCTGTAGGTTTCGGGCATTATTTCGACAATTACGATGCTCGCAATAAATATATATGCAATAAGCAGGTAAACAAGCGAAAGCACACGCTTACGTTTGTTTGAACGGTATTGCTTGTTAGCAACCCTACCCAAGCCTTTTTTTCTTTTATCACGACTTTCTGACATAACGGACTCCTTATATCTATAGTGAATTTCGACGCCTTGCAGATTTAAAGCTGTTTTACTTTTCTGCCGTTTATCTTAAAATTAGCTCTCGCGGTTATCATTGTTATCGTAGGCTTTTATTATATTCATAACAAGCTCGTGTCTGACAACGTCCTTCGCCGACAGCTTACATATGGCGAGCTTGTCTATACCGCCTAAAATATTTATAGCGTGCTTTAATCCGCTTGTTTTCCCAAAGGGTAAATCAATTTGCGTCAGGTCACCTGTAATTACCATCTTTGAGCCTTCTCCAAGCCTGGTTAAAAACATCTTCATTTGTTCAATGGTGGTGTTCTGCGCCTCGTCTAATATAATATAAGCGTCGTTGAGCGTTCTTCCGCGCATATATGCAAGGGGAGCAACTTCAATAGCACCGCGTTCCCAAAGTTTTTGGTATGCTTCAACACCCATCATTTCGTATATAGCATCATAAAGCGGACGAAGATAAGGATCTACCTTTTGTTGAAGGTCACCCGGCAAAAAACCTAACTTTTCGCCCGCCTCAACTGCAGGTCTGGTTAAAATTATTTTTGAAATCTCTTTATTTTTAAACGCCATAACGGCATTTGCCATTGCAAGATATGTTTTTCCCGTTCCTGCAGGGCCAACACCAAACACAACCGTATTCTTTTGCATGGCGCGAACGTATTTTTGCTGTCCCAAGGTTTTACAGCGTATTTGCGCGCCCTTGTACGTTATGGCAACGACGTCGCTCATTATTTCTTCAACAAGCTCGTCTCTGCCTTCCTTGGCAAGCTCTACCGCGTAACGAATTCGTGTTCTGTCAATTTTTTCATTGCGCGCAAGCAGGTTAATAAGCCTGCGAATAACACGCTCCGCAACCTCTGCCTTTTGCTCGTCATCACTATCGATTGAAAGCTTATCGTCGCGCAGAAAAATTCTTACGCCCAGCTCGTCTTCTATAATACGGATATTTTCATCGTACATTCCGAATAGCTCGGAAAGATATTCAGCTCTGTCAATGTTTATAAATTCCATTTTATCCCCTTATTGCAACGTCTTCTACAGTTTCAATATACACACTTATAAGCAACGCGCCGTCCTTTTCAACCACATCTGTCCCGGTTTCATAAAGCCGTGCATCCTTCGGTATATCTGCATACAATTTATTTAAAAGCTCTGCCTCTGCTTCCTTTACCGCATCTTCCCTGTTTAGCGCAACTTCCTCATGAACAGTTTCGCTAACGGTAATTTCTTCTATTTTTAAAGGGAGCCCAAAGCAATTTATTTGCGATTTTTCTTCCGCAAAGCTCTCAAATTCATTTTTAACCTGTGAGCTTGCTTTTATTCCAAAAAGCTCTATGTTTCTTCTAACGTATTCATTCCCCGTTTTTGTTACCGCTACAGACTCTAAAGGAATTTCCTTTGAAGCGTAATACCATACACTTGCAATGCATTTCCCCTCCGCCGAAGCTTCGTAAACGCTTTCGCCAAGTGTAATCTTGTTTTCTATCAAGACCTGTCCCGCGCTGACCGTTTGACCGTTTTGAACCTTACCCGTTCCGCCTAAAACAATGAGATTTTTTACAATGCAATCCTTTGAAGCAATTATATTGCCGTTTTTGTTTTCATTTGGAATTACAAAGGAATTTTCTTTTATATATACGTTCACAACACCGCCGTTAATGGAAATGCTGTTCCACAAAATATTGTTATCGCTCGCGCTGATGGCTTCCTGAGTCTGCTCAATTCGTCCTCGTGCATAAAAATGCCAATCAAGCATACCGTTTTGCTTTACGATTTCTGCAATATCTGATGTATTGCCGTATCCGTGCACATGCACCACCCAACAGCGCATAGGCAACACCGTAGCGGCAATTATAGCAAGAGCTACACCGAAAGCAAGGCACGCCCGATGTACGTTTGCTTTAAGCGCAAACATCAAGCCTTTTTTTACAACAAACGAAATCTTGTAATTGTTTTCGCCAAGCAAACGGCGCAATTTTTTAATATCAAAAAAATTGACGTCCGCCTCTAACGTTGTATAAGATTCTCTTGAAACGTTTTTTAAGTTGATTTTGCTCTTTGATGCCGTGTTCAAAATATTTTGTGTATTTAACCCTACAAAACGAAGGCGAGCATAAGAGCGAATTTTCTCTAATAATAATTTTACCATAATAATCCTTTCAGGTCAAATATTCTATTGATAAAATTTTTCCTTTAAGTTTTAAATTGCATCCGTCGAGCTCATCAAGAACTAAATTTTCGCCGTTTATTGCCAAAAGACGCTTTTTTTGATACAGCTTTACGCATTCCTTTTTCATATCCGCTATGCCCGAATGATTTTCAACCGTCAGATATTCGTCGCTCCATAAGGAGATTTTCATAATACCGATGCTCTCCGCAGGAAGTCCCGATTTATATACAAAGCTTTTACCTTTCATAAAAACACCTCGTATAATTTTATTCGAAAATTTGTGGCAAAGAACAAAAAAATGACCGACAGCAAAAACTATCGGTCATCTTTTAACATAATTATTGAGAGAATTAGTACTTTCTCTTTCTTGCAGCCTCAGCCTTTTTCTTTCTCTTTACACTGGGCTTTTCATAATGCTCTCTCTTACGAACCTCAGCAAGAACACCTGCGCGGGCACATTTACGCTTAAAGCGCTTAAGAGCATTCTCTAATGATTCATTTTCACCAACATGAATTTCTGACATCAATATCCCTCCCCTCGGTTTGAATATAACACGAGAGTTATTTCTCATATTTCACAGTGGTGATTATATCAAACAAACCTTAAAACTGTCAAATACTTTTGACAATTTTTTTGAAATTTTCTCAATTTAAAATGCAAATGCGTAAAAAAGCATTTATTTTGTTGTAAAAACAGACTTTTAATGGTATAATTTCTTCGTTGGTTAATTTTATATTCAATAATGGAGAATAGATGAAACAAATTGTATTTTTTGACCTTGACGGTACTTTAACGGATTCTGCACCGGGCATAATCAACGCCATAGAATATGCGCGTAAAAAGCTGAATTACCGAGAGCTTACCGATAAAGAACTGCAAAGCTGTATCGGTCCGCCGCTTGTAAACAGTTTTATGAAACTGTGGAATATATCCTCGGAGCAGGCAGAGAGCACACTTGACGTTTATCGCGAATATTATTCCGAAAAAGGAATTTTTGAAAACTCCGTCTATCCGAAAATGAATTGCGTTTTGCAGGGGCTTAATCAAATGGGTATTGAATGCCGAATTTGCTCTGCCAAGCCCGTTAAAATGATAAATATTGTACTTAACCATTTCGATTTAAATAAGTACTTTTGCCAAATTTCCGGTGCTGAGCTTCACGGCAAATTCCCCGGCAAAGCCGCATTAATTAAAAGCGTATTAGCTAAAACAGGTGCACAAGCAATTATGATTGGTGACCGCAAAGACGATATTTTAGGTGCAAAGGAAAATCATATATTATCCCTTGGTGTTCTTTGGGGCTACGGCGGTCAGGAAGAGCTTCTAAAAGCTGGCGCCGATTATATTGTAAGCAAGCCCGAAGATATTCTCTCTGTCGCTAAGTCCGTTTTTAGCAAGCGGGCTGAATAGTCTTGGTCTGCACAAGTATATCGTTTTTCATTGACAAGAAACTACATATATATTAAAATATAAAAATACTATTGGTGAAACGGAGTTTTTGTTATGTCACAAGCTTATGAACATTTAAAAGTTGAAAAAAAATGGCAAGATATTTGGGATGCCGAGCAAGCCTTTAAGGCAGATGATTCTGATTTATCCAAACCTAAATTCTACGGTTTGATTGAATTTCCCTATCCCTCTGGAGCAGGTCTTCACGTAGGTCACCCCCGAAGCAACACAGCTCTTGATATTATTTCAAGAAAGCGTCGTTTGCAGGGCTACAACGTACTTTATCCTATCGGGTGGGACGCTTTTGGTCTTCCTACGGAAAACTATGCAATAAAGAACAACATTCACCCTGAAATAGTTACTACTCAAAACATTAACCGTTTCAGAGAGCAGCTTAAAAAAATCGGCTTTTCCTTTGACTATTCAAGAGAAGTAAACACCACTGACGCTGGTTATTATAAGTGGACACAGTGGATTTTCCTTCAGCTTTTCAAAAAAGGCCTTGCCTATAAGAGCGAAATAGCTATTAACTGGTGTACGTCTTGTAACGTAGGTCTTGCTAACGAAGAAGTTGTAGGCGGTGTTTGCGAACGTTGCGGTGGCGAAGTTGTAAGAAAAACAAAAAGCCAATGGATGCTCCGCATTACAGACTACGCTCAAAAGCTTCTTGAAGGTTTGGACGATGTTGACTTTATTGAAAAAGTAAAAACACAACAGCGCAACTGGATTGGCAAGAGCCAAGGCGCTCTTGTAAAATTCAACGTACCTGCTTATAATGATAATCTTACGGTTTTCACCACCCGTCCCGACACGCTTTTCGGTGCAACGTATATGGTTATCTCCCCCGAGCATCCTATGATTGATACTTTGGGCGATAAAATCAAAAATCTCGACGCTATTAAAGCTTATCGTGAAGAAGCTCAGCATAAGAGCGATTTTGAGCGTACAGAAACCGCTAAAGAAAAAACAGGCGTAGTTTTAGAAGGCATTACAGCTATCAACCCCTTAACAGAAAGAGAAATTCCTATTTGGGTTTCCGATTACGTACTTATGTCTTACGGCACAGGCGCAATTATGGCAGTTCCTGCCCACGACGACAGAGACTGGGATTTTGCAAAGAAATTCAATCTTCCCATTATCGAAGTTGTTGCAGGCGGCACAGTTAACGAAGCCGCATTTACCGATATTGAAACAGGTACAATGGTTAACAGCGGATTCTTGAACGGTCTTACCGTTGCCGAAGCTAAAAAAGCAATTATTGCTTACTTAACAGAAAAAGGTATCGGTGAAGCAAAGGTTAACTATAAGTTACGTGACTGGGTATTCTCCCGTCAGCGTTATTGGGGCGAGCCTATTCCCCTTATTTACTGTGAAAAGTGCGGTTGGGTTCCTGTTGACGAAAGCGAACTTCCCCTTCGTCTTCCCCACACTGATGACTTTATTCCCACTGCCGATGCACAATCCCCCCTTGCGAAGCTTGACGATTGGGTAAACACCACTTGTCCTCACTGTGGCGGCAAAGCAAAGCGCGAAACCGATACAATGCCTCAGTGGGCAGGCTCTTCCTGGTACTTTATCCGCTACGTTGACCCTCACAACACAGGCGCTATTGCCGATATGGATAAAATGAATTATTGGCTTCCTGTTGACTGGTATAACGGCGGTATGGAGCACACAACACTTCACTTGTTGTATTCACGCTTCTGGCATCGTTTCTTATATGACATTGGCGTTGTTCCCACAAAAGAACCTTATCTTAAGCGTACAAGCCACGGTATGATTTTAGGCGAAAACGGCGAAAAGATGAGCAAATCCCGCGGCAACGTTATTAACCCTGACGATATTGTTGCTGAAATCGGTGCTGACTCGTTCAGAATGTACGAAATGTTTATGGGCGCCTTTGACCAGGCAATTCCGTGGTCAACAAAGGGCGCACGCGGTTGCAGAAGATTTTTGGACCGTGTTTGGAGATTACAGGATCTTGTTTCTGACGTAGAAATCACTTCCGAGCGCGAAGCATTACTTCACGGCACCATTAAAAAGGTTTCCGACGATTTCGAAGCTATGAAATTTAACACCGCTATTGCAGCGATGATGACCTATGTAAATGAAATCTACAGATTAGGCAGCATTTCTAAAGAAGAGCTTAGAACCTTGATTTTACTCCTTAACCCCGTATCCCCCCACCTTACAGAAGAAATGTGGGAAGTTTTAGGTTTCGGCGGCAGGCTTTATCAAGCCACTTGGCCTGTTTGCGACGAATCAAAACTTGTTAAGGACGAAGTTGAAATCGTTGTTCAAATCTGCGGCAAAATCAAAGCAAAAATTATGATTCCCGCAAATCTCGACAAAGACGGCATGGAAAAGCTTGTTGAAGAAAACGATACCGTTAAAGCCCTTGTTGCCGGCAAACAAATCAAAAAAATCGTTGCCGTGCCCGGTAAGCTTTTAAACATTGTTGCGATTTAAAAATCAACTTTATAAAAAAGAAGACTCTTGTTTGAGTCTTCTTTTATTTTATCTATATTCACCTTATAAAAAACACCTACGCACAAATCAGCGCAGGTGTTTCGTTTATTTACTGTATCTTTTCAAAATCAGCGTATCCGTGCTTGCACAATGGGCAAACAATATCTTCAGGCAAAGGCTCGCCTTCATAAACCCAACCGCATATTTTGCAAACGTAACCTGTCTTATTTTCTGTCTTGGGCTTTGGCTTAACGTTGGCGTGATAATAGGAATACGTCATTGTATCAAGGTTAGACATTACGCGAGCCTCCGTAACAGAGCAAATAAACATTCCATGGGTGTCAAGGTCAACATAATTCTCAACCTTTAATGACATAAACGAGTTGATATATCTCGGTAAGAAAGCCAAGCCGTTATCAGAGTAAAGAGGCGTAATATCTTTAAATTTATCTACATTTCTTCCGCTTTGGAATCCAAAGGTTTCAAATACGCTAAAGGGTGCGTCGGTGGACAGACAATTGATGTTCATTTTGCCCGTTTGCTTAATTACGTGGTGAGAATAATTGTCCTTATTAATTGTAACTGCAATGCGGTTAGGCGTGCTTGTAACTTGAGTTACTGTATTAACAATTAAACCGTTATCCTTTTTGCCATCGTTTGAGGTTACAACGTATAAGCCGTAGCCTATTTTAAAGAGAGCCGTTAAATCGTTTTTATCGGCAGTATCATCTTTTTGTGCCAAGTAATCAAAACAAAGCTCTTCTGCCAACGCATCAATTTGTTTTGTGCTTTCTTCGTTAAGAGCAGATTTAATAGTTACGTTGTTTTCTGCAAACGTAATATTTTTACTCTTTTCAAACATACTGCGCATAACCTTGTTCGCCATAGGCGCCCAGCTACCGTTTTCTATCAAACCTATAGTGCGTTTTTGATAATTGCGTTCCGTTAAATGCTCAATAAAGGTTTTCATAAACGGGAAAACATCAGCATTATAAGTGGTAGTAGCCAAAACAAGTCTGCCGTATCTGAAAGCATCTTCAACCGCTTCAGCCATATCGCATCTGGCAAGGTCATTTACAACTACCTTAGGGCAACCTTTAGCCTTTAATTTTTCTGCTAACAGTTCAACCGCTTTTTTAGTGTTGCCGTAAACAGAAGTATATGCAATAACAATGCCGTCGCTTTCAATATCGTAGGACGACCAAATGTTATAAAGGTTAAGATAATAACCTAAATTCTCTTCTAAAATAGGTCCGTGCAAAGGACAGATTTTTTCAATCTCAAGTCCTGCGGCTTTTTTAAGCAAAGCCTGAACCTGTGTGCCGTATTTACCTACGATACCGATATAATATCTTCTTGCTTCACAAGCCCAATCTTCATCGACATCAAGAGCGCCGAATTTACCAAAACCGTCTGCCGAAAACAAAATTTTATCAAAGCTATCATAAGTTACAACAACCTCGGGCCAATGAACCATAGGCGCAGTAACAAATGTTAATGTGTGTGCACCGAGCTCAAGAGTGCTGCCCTCTCCTACTACTATACGATTATCCTCAAACTCCTTGCCGAAAAAGTTCTTCATCATAGTAAAGGCCTTTTGCGATGCCACAACTGTTGTGTTTGGATAAGTCTTCATAAAATTCATAATATTAGCCGAATGGTCAGGCTCCATATGTTGAATTATTAAATAATCGGGATTTTTACCTGCAAGAACGTTTTGGATATTGTCAAGCCACTCGTGTGTAAAACGAGCGTCAACAGTATCCATAATTGCAATTTTTTTATCAATAATAGCGTACGAATTATACGCCATTCCGTTAGGAACTACATACTGTCCCTCAAACAAATCAATGGAATGATCGTTTACTCCAATGTAAAAAACCGTATCTGTAATTTTCATACCTTTTTCCTTCTCTGCCAAACTTAGCAATTTCCTTTCATAAATATTTTTTATCAATTATAGTGTTTTTAAACAACTATTACATTTCAAGCAATTTGGGATACACCGCATTGTTGCTTATTTCAATCTCGCAATACGTATTTTTATAGCCGCCTCTCGCCTCGGAAGCGGAACCCGGGTTAATAACCCAAACACCTTCCATAAAGCTGATTTCAGGTATATGGGTATGCCCAAACAAAACTATATTAGCGCATTGATTTTTAGCTTCTTCCAAAATTAACCCTTTAGTTACTCTGACGCGAAATTGATGTCCGTGAGCAACCATAATCTTTTGATTTTCAACTGCAAAAATCTCAGTATCTTTGCCGTAAAAATCACAGTTTCCTCTAACCGCTATAACGGGGCAAGACAGCACCGCTTTTAAATCTTCAGCATCTTTTATTCCGTCACCGCAATGCACTACGAAATCAGCATTTTCGGTAATTTTTATAAGCTTCTCAAAAGATACGCGGTTATGGGTATCACTTAAAACAATTACTCTCATAAAAGCTTTACAAGTTCGCGCAGGGCCTTGCCTCTGTGGCTCATACTGTTCTTTTGCTCGGGGGACATTTCAGCAGAAGTCATTTTGTATTCAGGCACGTAAAAAAGAGAATCATATCCAAATCCGTTTTCGCCAACTTCTTCAAATCCTATCTCTCCCCAAAACTTACCTTCTGTCTGAAAAACTTGTCCGTCAGGCATAGTCAATGCAATAGCGCAAGCAAAATAAGCTCGTCTATCTTCAATTCCTTGCATATTTTTAAGTAATAAATCTCTGTTAGCCTGATCCGTTGCATTTTCGTCATCGACAGATGCATACCTGGCAGAAAACACACCCGGCATACCGTCAAGAGCGCACACGCAAAGTCCGCTATCATCTGCTATTGCAGGCAATCCTGTTATTTCGGTTATTTCTCTTGCTTTTTTAAGTGCATTTTCAGCAAAAGTTGTACCGTCCTCAACAGTTTCGTGAGAAACTCCTGCTTCTTTTAAGGTAATCATTTCTTCAAAAAAGTTGCCTAAAATTTCTTTAAACTCCCTTACCTTATGGGCGTTATTCGTTGCAAGAATAAGTTTCAAGCTTAAAGCCTCCGTAAAAACAAAAAAAGTATATTCATTTCAGTTATTATATGATATAATTAAATATATTTCAACTGTTTTTTGTTTTTGCGGGAGATGATTTTTTGAATTTTTCAAGATTTCTTGACTACTACGTTTTCCCTTGGGACGTAGCTTGCCTAAACTGTGAAGACCCGAGCAAGCTTAACGAATTCGCGCTGTGCCCCACCTGTCAAAAGGATTTGGAAATTTTGCAGGGCGAGCGTTGCGATATCTGCCGCGACGTAATAAATACTAAAGGCTTATGTAAGGAATGTTTGGCAAAAAGACCTAAATACGAAAAACTGTTTGTGCGCTATTGCTTTAAAACAATGCTTCGCCAGCTTATACACAATTTTAAATACAGAAATAAGCGTTTTCTGCGAATTCCGTTTATCAAAATGCTTCTTCCCGAAATCGACAAATCTGTGTTGGAAGAGTGCAAATATATTATTCCCGTTCCCGCATCTAAAAAGCGTATGCGATGGTATTTTTATAACCAAGCTCAAGACCTTGCCGAAGAACTTTCCTACGTAACGGGTATCCCCGTAAAATGTGACGTTCTTGTTAACAACGGTAATGGTAAGAAAACGGCACGTCTTAACAAACAGCAACGAAAAGAGAAGGTTAAAAACTTATTTTCGTTTAACAAAAGGCTCAACGGCGAATGTGTACTCTTAATTGACGACGTTGTTACCACCGGCACAACCTTAAGAGAATGCAGTGAACAACTTATCAAGGCGGGCGCAGGAAAAATATATTGTTGTGCCATTGCCCGTACCGACTTGGGTTAGCTTTTTAAAGCGGCTAAAGCTCACAAGTATTTGACATAACACCGTTTCCTAACTTATAATATATAAGTTGTATTATATAATCATATCGGCTTAAATGTATTTCTCGCCGATTTTTAAATGAAAATTTTTTGCACTTTTTTAATAGAAATTTCCCACCGAATTTGGAGGTTTATAATGACTCTTGACAATATTTTATTAAAAGTGGACAAGCCTGCCCGATACACAGGCGGTGAAATTAACTCTTCTTTTAAAGAAAATGCCGAGGTTAATTTCGTATTCTCATATCCCGATACCTACGAAATGGGTATGTCACACTTAGGCGGCAAAATTATTTATCACTTGCTTAACTCAAGAGAAGATACCTTTTGCCAACGTGCTTACGCCCCTTGGGTCGATATGGAAGCACTTATGCGCGAGAATAACGTTCCGCTTTTTACTCTTGAAGCTAAAATGCCCGTTAAAAACGCGGATATTTGGGGCTTTACCCTGCAATACGAATTGAGCTATACGAATATTTTAAATATGCTCGATTTGGCTCACGTTACAATCAAAAGCGCCGATAGAGGCGAAGACGAGCCCCTAATAGTTGCAGGCGGTCCCTGCGCTAACCACGCCGAAATGCTTTCTGACTTTATCGATTGCTTTATTTTGGGCGACGGTGAAGAATCTCTTTTAGAGCTAATTGATATTTATAAGGAATGGAAAAAATCAGGCACAAACAAAAAAGAGCTTTTGAAGCGTCTTTCTCAAAACGAAGGTATGTACGTGCCCTCGCTCTATAAGCATACCGTTGACGAAAACGGTGCTCTTACCATTACTCCACTTGAAAACGCGCCTAAGAAAGTTAAGCGGAGAATTGTCGAAGGCTTTGAAAACACCTTTGTACCCACAAAGCTCATTGTACCGTTAGTTGAGGTTGTACACGACAGAATTATGCTTGAAATTTTCCGCGGATGCACCCGTGGTTGCCGTTTCTGTCAAGCAGGCTTTTTATATCGTCCCATCAGAGAGCGCAGTGTAGAAAATTTAAAGCGTATTGCTCGGGAAAGTGCCAACAGTACAGGATACGATGAAATCTCCTTAACCTCTCTTTCAAGTGGTGACTATTCCTGCCTCGAAGAGCTTATCTGTACTCTTAATAACGATTTTAAGAACGAGCATATGGATATTTCCTTGCCTTCGTTAAGAATTGACTCCTTTAACCCCGATTTTGTAAGCACTCAAATGCGCAAAAGCTCCCTTACCTTTGCCCCCGAAGCAGGCAGTCAGCGTATGCGCAATATTATAAACAAAAACGTTTCTGAGGAAGACCTTTTGCGTACCGTTCGCGGAGCTTTTGAAGCAGGCTACAGCGCCATAAAGCTCTATTTTATGATAGGTTTACCCTTTGAAACAATGGAAGATATTGCAGGTATTGCCGATTTGGCAAGAAAGTGTACCCAGGTTTATCGTGACGTTAGAGGTAATACAAAAAATATGCGTATAACCATAAGCACCTCTGTATTTATTCCCAAGCCCTTTACCCCATTCCAGTGGATTAGTCAGGACAGCGAAGAAAGCGTAAAAGAAAAGCAGAGATACTTAAGCGATTTAATTCGCCAAATGCGCGGTGTTGAATATAAATATCACGATAGTACTACGTCAAAGCTTGAATCCGCTTGTGCCCGTGGCGGAAGAGAAATGTGCGCTGTTCTTTATTCTGCTTGGAAAAACGGTGCTAAGTTAGATGCTTGGAGTGAGCATTTTAATCTTGATGCCTGGCAAAAGGCATTTGACGAAAACAGCATTTCGCTGGACGAAGTTGCCGCAAGAGAGATTTCTTTAGATGCTACTTTACCCTGGGATACCGTTGATATCGGCACCACAAAGGAATATTTAAAAAATGAGCTTATGAAGGCACAAAAGGAACAAACAACAAAGGATTGCCGCCAAGGCTGCACAGGCTGTGGTTTAATGAGCGTTTGTAAAAAGGTAGGTAGAATATAAATGCGAGTTTTAATGCGCTTTGAAAAAAACGAACAGGTTAAATATATTTCGCACCTTGATATGCAAAGGCTCTTTCAGCGTGCTCTGCGCAGAGCAAAGCTGCCCTGCGCCTATTCAAAGGGGTTTAATCCTCACTTGCTTATCAGTTTTGCCTGTGCTCTTCCCGTGGGCGTTTGCTCTAAAGCCGAATACGTTGAAATACAGCTTGAAAAATTTGTTCACCCTTCTGACGTAATGCACCGTATAAACGAGGTTTTACCGACGGGTGTGCGAGTTTTAAATGCAGTTGAGCTTAACGACGCTTACCCTAACGTAGGAAGCGTAATAGCCTTGGCAGAATATAATTTTATTCCCCATTCTAACGAGGATTTTTCTGCAATTTTAAAATCATTTTCAGATAAGTCCGAGCTTATTATTACGAAGAAAACAAAAAAAGGCATGGCAGAGGTAAATATTTTACCTATGATACACCGTTTAAAGCAGGAAAACGGTGTAATAAAGGCTACTCTTACCTGCAGCAACAGCGAAAATCTGCGTGGTGACAAAATGGCAGAAATTTTGTGTGCCGAAGGCATAAAAATTATAAAAACTGAACGAACGGCTCTTTTTATTATGCATAACGGCTTTATTAAAGAGCCCTTGGAAACTACAATATGAAAGAAATTTTAATCTCCTGCGGTATAATTCAAAAAAGCGGCGTTATTCTTTCTAACGGTGAGCTTGAGGACGTTTTTGTTGAACACGCTTCCTCAGGTGCGGTGGGCAATATCTATAAGGGTATTGTCGATAATGTCGTACCCGGAATGCAGTCGGCATTTATTGATATCGGTTTAGATAAAAAGGCTTTCTTATTTGTTGACGATATTGCATCTAACCAAGTTCAAAACGAGGACAAGGACATTCGTAAGCTTATAAAAAAGGGTCAGGAAATTATTGTTCAAATTACAAAAGAGGCCCAAGGCGTTAAGGGTGCGCGAGTAACTACGTCCGTTACAATTCCCGGTCACAAGCTTGTGCTTATGCCCGAGCACGACTACGTAGGCATTTCTAAAAAGATTGACGATGAAAACGAAAAAGACCGCCTAAAAGAGCTAATGGGCAACATAAAAGCCCAAAACCGCGGATATATTGTTCGTACCGAGGCAAACGGTGCAGACGAGGCAAGCTTAAAGAATGAAATCGACTTTTTAGAAGACCAATGGCAGAAAATTCTTAAAGCCGCAAAAACAAAAAAGGCCCCTGCCGTTTTATATGATCAGGATAGCCTTCTGCTAACAATTTTGAGAGATTATTTTGACGATTCCGTCAGCCGTATCACACTCAACGACGAAAAAGCTTTTTTAGAAGCAAAGCGTATTGCTTCGGTAATGACGCCGAATCTCATTGATAGAATTATTTTTGCAGACAAGGATTTATTCGCTTTAACCGGCGTGGAAACCAAGCTTAAAAAGCTTTTGCAAAAAAAGGTTTGGTTAGATAACGGCGCATATCTCGTTATTGATTATACCGAAGCTTTAACTGTCATTGACGTTAATACAGGCAAGTTTACAGGCGACTATAATTTAAACAAAACCATTGTGCGCACGAATATTTTGGCGGCAAAGGAAATTGCCCGTCAATTAAGACTACGCGCCATTGGCGGCATCATTGTAATCGACTTTATTGATATGGAAAGCGACGAAGATCGCAAGCAAGTTCTTGATGCCCTTGAAGAAGCTTCCCAAAGCGATAAAATCAAAACCAACATTTTGGGCTTTGCTCCTCTCGGGTTAGTTGAGTTAACAAGAAAGAAAACTCGTTTGAGCCTTGCTGATTCTATGCAATGCACCTGCCCGTACTGCGAGGGTGACGGCAGAATTTTAAACGAAAAGTCTATTTTAAACAACATTACCCGCGAACTGAAACGTTGCTGTGAACACAACAATTCCCCTATAGCTATTTTAAGGCTTAATCCGTATATTTCTTCTGCTATACAAAAGCATATTGAGCTTTTAAAGGAGAATTTTAAGGATTTAAGCATATTCGTTCGTGAGGATCACGGCAAGCACGTAGAAGACTACAATATAAGTCTTATTCAAGAAATCTCTGATCAGGAGGGGCTAATTAAACTAATATGAAAACGGAGTTGCTTTTTCTGAATGAGCAGACCGCGCAAAAAGGTGCCGAGCTTATAAAAAGCGGTGAGATTGTTGCTATGCCTACCGAAACGGTTTACGGCTTGGGTGCAAATGCTTTTAATGAAGCCGCCGTAAAAAAAATTTTTGAAGCAAAAGGCAGACCCTCCGATAACCCGTTAATCGTACACGTTGCTTCAAAAGAGCAAATCTGCACTGTAGCAAGCGAAATTCCCCCTGCCGCACAGCTTTTAATTGAAAAATTTATGCCCGGTCCTATTACCGTAGTTTTACCCAAACACAAGGAAATCCCCTATTCCGTAACAGGCGGTCTTGAAACAGTAGGTGTGCGTATCCCCGCACACAAGCAAGCCCAAATGTTTTTAGAGGCATGCGGTTGCCCTGTTTGTGCCCCAAGCGCTAATTCATCGGGCAAGCCCTCACCCACCACGGCAATGCACGTTTTTGACGACTTAAACGGCAAAATTCCGTTAATATTAGATGGCGGCTCATGTCAGGGCGGTATCGAATCCACGGTAATTTCCTTATGCGGAGAAACGCCCTTACTTCTTCGTCCGGGACTTATTACAGTAGAAATGCTTGAGGCTGTTTTGGGAAAAATAAACGTTCATCCCGCAATTTTAAAGGACGAATGTGTTGATAAAGCCGCAAGCCCCGGTATGAAATACAAGCATTATTCGCCTAAAGCGCGGGTTTTAATTGTTGATGCCTCTATTGATTGTGCTTGTTCTTTTTATGATTTTGCCGCAAAGAACGGCAAAAAGCCTATTATTTTATGGAATGACGATCAACGTGCGCAGGTGGGCTCACGCAATTTCGAGGCACTTATCGAAAACGGCGATATGCTATCTGCCTCTAAAAACCTTTTTGCTCTTTTGCGCAAGGCAGACGATCAAGGCTTTGACACAGTATTTATTACCGCCGTAAATCAAAAAGACACAGGGCTTTCTATTATGAACAGAATGTTACGTGCCGCCGCATTTACGGTTTTAACCGAAAAAACTCAAGCGGAGCAGCTTAAAAGCATTTTGGGTATTTAGTAAGCCAACTTTCTCTTCTTGCTTTTTTATAAAAAAATCGTTTTGCAATTTTTTTAATAAAACGCCAATTTTAACGGTTATTAACAAAAAACAAACTTATTTTTTATTTAAAACAAATTTTTATGTAAAACTTTGAAATACGGTTTAGCTTTACGCTAAGCCGTATTTTTTATATAATTTATTTAGTTTTTACAACTGCAATAAATTACTGTGAGGGAATATTTTGAGGGCTGACATAGTTTACGTTAAATTACCCATAAGCCAAATTATTTTTCAAAAAACTGACGAAGACGTTGCCGCACTAAAGGAAAGCATCAAAAGCTACGGACTTCTTCAGCCCATAGGCGTGGTTGCCCAAGAAGACGGCTACCGTCTTATTTTTGGGCATCGCAGACTTCAAGCGTGTATTGAATTAGGTAAAAAATACGTTCACACCGTTTTGTTGACGGTAAGAGCAGATGAAGAAAAGCTGTTTAATTTAATTGAGAATATTCACCGATCAAGCAAAGAGTTTTTATGCCTTTGTAATAAAGAAATTCCTGTAGAGCATTGGAAAAGCGCTCTTTGTCTGACAGAAGATCAAACGCAACTGTTAAAAAGCATAATCGGCTTTTCGGAAGAAGAAAAAAAGCTTATTACACCTTCTAACACCTCGTTTGCGCAAATTTGCAACGGTGATAAAAGCTATTTTGACAGAATGTGCCAATTACAAAAGGATATTCCCGATACCGCAAGAGAAAAAATTCGCCTTACAGTTTTAAGTGACCGACGCATTTTTATAAATGAAATAAAAAAAATAACCGACTTAATGATTTTAGGCGGCTACGGTGATTTTATCTATGAAGACGATAACAAAATAGTTATTCACAAACATACAAAAAATGATAATATAGCTATATAGCTTAATAAAACAGTAAAGTGCAGTATCGCACGTTAAATTACCATACAGCGTATAAAAAAGTTAACGCCTCAAAACAGCAAATAAAAAGCAAAAAAATCAGTACGAACCATCGTACTGATTTTTGTTATATAGAATTATTTTACAAAATCTATAATCTTTTTATCACCGTAAGTGCTTTCCCAATCCTTTTTAAAATCAATAACAGCACTTTCGGTCATGGGATGAGATATAGATGCTTTTAAAATATCTATCGGTACAGTTGCACTGTGTGCGCCTGTAAGCGCCACCCTATGAAGCTGTTGCATGTTTTTAAAGCTTGCCGCAACTACCTGACAATCGTAACCGTAAAGCTTAATCATATTAACGATGTCGGCTACAGTTTGTACACCGTCGGTTGAAATGTTATCAAGACGGTTTACGTAAGGTGCTACAAATCTCGCACCCGCCTTTACGGCCATTAAAGCCTGCTGGGGTGTAAAAATCGCCGTCATAGTAACCGGAATACCCATTTTTGTGAGCATTAAAGTGGCTCTTAAGCCCTCTTCACATACCGGGATTTTTATATAAAAATTAGCACCAAGCAAGTTTTTAAGGGCTATTGCTTCCTCAATCATTTTTTCTGCAGACGTAGCAGTAGTCTGAACGTGAAGCATTTTATCGGGACCGATAATTTTTCTTATTGAAGTAACAAGTTCAACAAAGTCTGCTTTTTCCACCGCAATAAGCGTGGGATTAGTTGTTACACCGTCAATAGGAAAAAACTCGTTTGCGTACTTAATTTCTTCTAAATTAGCACTGTCAACAAGATATTTCATATTTTATGCTCTCCAAAGCTAAACTGCTTTAATTATCTCTTTAACTGAAGGTCGTAATGAAGGTCGTATGCCTTTTCCTCTTCGGTGAACTTATGCTTGGTATCAATAACCTGACCGTCATTCCACTTTCTGTCACCAACGTCCTCTGCGGTACCCATAACAGTTACGTTAACCTGTCTGCGACGGGCAAGAACGTGATCCCAGTCAATAAAGTAAACGTGAGCAAACTTACCGCCGTCAACAACGCCATCTTTGATAGTCATTGTTTCACTTCTGCCAAAGAAGCAGCTTCTTAAGTGACCGTCGGTGTTCATGCTTGAATAGTCACCGGGCTCATTTACGTATCTGCCGTACTGAGCGTGAATAGGACCGGGGTGACGGTACTGATGCTCTTCTGCAAAATCGGGAATCATCTTGCGCATAATGTCAAGAAGGTCGTGCTGAAGATATTCAAGGTCAAACGAATCAATATCGTGTGAGCATTCCTGAACCATTACAGAGCAGGTGGTGTGGTGAGAAACTATGCTTACTGTACCGTTCTTGATACCTGATGCTGCAACGATTTCATTGATTTCCTTTGAAATGTCGTGGAATGTAGGAATCCAACCTCTTGATTGTAATTCTAATTCCTTTTGAAATACTTTAAATTCCATTTTAAAATTCCTCCATTTTAAAAATTATTTATTTAATCTTTCGCCTACTGCTCCACCGGGGTGAATAGTGGCAAATTGCTCATTTTGGAAGCCCGTTTCTTCAATTAGCGCTGTTTGAAGCACGTGGAAAATAACGGCAAGAGAAGTAGATGACGTTGTTCCCTGACAGTTATACTTGTCTGTTTCGCGGTTAACGTGCTGTTTTAAAACAACGTCAGCCTGCTGTGCCAACGGAGACTCCAAATTCTCTGTTACTGCAATAATTTTAACATTTTTCTTTTTGCAAATATCAATAATAGGTAACAATTCCTTCGTTTTGCCCCCGCGAGATGCAAACACCATAACGTCACCCTCTTGCAAAAAGCCGGTTGCGCCGTGAACTGCCTCTGCAGGTGAAATAAACCTTGCTGGGCGTTCGATACAGCACAAAAGATGTGCAAAATGTTGACAAATGATACCGCTGTGGCCACAGCCGCAGGTACCGATTCTTACAGCATTTTTTAACAAATCAACTGCCGATGAATAAATATTTTCATCAAAATAGTCAAGCATCTCTTTAATGCATTCACTCTCGGTGATATATGCCTGCTTGGCTTGTAATAAAGCTTCTTTATTCATTACACTCGCCTCTTATTATTGCATTTCGTCCCAAGCTTTGCGAAGGTTAGAAAGCATTTCTTCTACCATTGCATAAGGGTCAGCTGCTTTAATAATACCGCTGGTTGAACCCGTTGCCTGAGCGCCTAACTTAATTGTGTTATAAACATCTTGTCCATTAGAAATACCTGCGCCCTGAAGCACCATAATATCGGGGTTAATTTCGCGCACGGTCTTAATAGTTTCAATAACGTAATTGCTATCGCTTGTCTGACCCGTTCCGATTAAATCGGTTGGCTCTGCAACAATAAGATTGGGTGACATTTTTGCAATAGTCTTAACGTCTTCAACCGTATTTGCGCAAACAATCGTACCTAAACCAACCTCGTCAGCACGGGCGATAGTTTTTTCGATTTCTTCCATAGTAAGCGGCTTTTCAGCGTGGTTAAGCATTACACCTACTGCGCCTGCTTCCTTAACAGCCTCCGGAAGCACACTGCCCAAGCCTCTGCCTACGGGAAGATAGTCCATATGCTGTGCAAAAACCAAAATTCGTTCTGTGTTATCTGCAAGCAATTTAATATCGGTATATTGGGGCGTTACGATAACGTCCAAATCATATTTAATGGCAACCTTATCAATTACCTGAGCAAGCTTAAGCATCTTTTCGCCGTAGAGATAGGCTTTAGGTCCTATTTCAAAAAACGGAGGTTTTATATTTAAACCCTTGTACATTTATTCAATCTCCTTATGTATTATATATTGTCGTTCTATAGAATACAATACACTCGTATTTTTGTCAACAAATTATTTGTTTTTTTATTATTAACTTTCTATTTCTTAACTTATGAAAGTTAAACATAAATTTTGCAAAGCAAAAAGCTTACGAATTGACACAAACGAAAAAATATGCTATAGTTAACGAAAGAGTTCTAATGATTATTAAAGGGGTGCTTTATATTGATAGCAGATGCACGCAAACAGGAAATTTTAGACCTGCTACAGAAGGACGGAAGCGTAAAGGTAACAGAATTAAGCAAATTGTTTAACGTTTCGGAGGTAACCGTACGTAGCTATCTTACCGATATGGAAGGCAAAGGTCTGCTTTCGCGCATACACGGCGGCGCAATATGCTCATACAAGCCTTATTACAGTATGAATTTGAACCAGCGCCTTGAAGCAAACTACGGTGCAAAGGTTGAAATCGCCGAAAAAATCGCATCCTTTATAACTCCTAATGACACAATAATGCTGAATTCCGGTACAACCACCCTGCTCGCCTTCAGAAAGTTCCCACAAAACTATAATCTTAACATCGTAACCAACTCCATTGCAATTGCTCTTGAAGCATCAAGCAACACAAACTATAACGTAGTTTTGATAGGCGGTTCCGTCAACACTAAGTACCAATTTACCTTTGGTATTGATTCCGTTGAGCAGTTAAAGAAGTACCACGCCGACAAGCTTATTTTGTCTGTTGACGGTGTTGATATTGAAAACGGTTTTACCACCTACTATGACAAAGAAACCGATATTGACTGCATTATGCTTGAACAGTCCGAAACCTGCATAATTGCGGCTGACCACACGAAATTTGGGCATAAGGCGTTTGTCAAAATTTCCGACGTTAACGTAGCAGACTACATAGTAACCGATAAATTTTCTAATGATGAATTGACCCAAGAATTAGAAAAAGCAGGCATTCAGCTAATCATCTGATTTTTAAAGTACTTTTCACTGCGCAGTTCCGTTTTTTATTGCTTATTTCTGCTTTTTTTATTGAATTTTACCGTGACAAACGCAATATAATAATATAACGGCTTAAGCTTCGCCGTAGACGAAACATTAAAAATTCACTTTACACTAACGAAAATATATTGTATCATATATATGTATGTGCTTCCCCGTCTTTATTCAAATTATTATATTTTTCAGGCACATAAATTCATAGGAGGTTTTTTATATGGCTGTTAAAACAACAACTCAGTACGGAACAACCACTATATCCGATAACGTACTCGCCACTATTGCGGGAATTGCCGCTTGTGACTGTGCAGGTATCGTAGGTATGTCTGCTTCCAATACCGCCGAAGGTATTGCTGAGCTTCTCAAGCGCGAAAGCCTTACAAAAGGTATTAAAGTAAACTCCGGTGACGGTAGTATCAAGTTAGAGCTTCACGTTATCATTGAATACGGTGTATCAATGGTAGCCGCCGCCCATAACGTTATTGAGGCAGTTAAATACGCCGTTGAAACACAAACCGGTCTTCAGGTTGAAAATGTAGATGTTATCATCCAAGGTATCAGGGTGTAAATCGGAAAGGACAAAAATGAAATACTCGTCTATTAACGGTGCCCTGCTCAAAGAAATGGTTGTTGCAGCTGCATCTCTATTAGAGGCTAACAAGCAAAGCCTTAACGACTTAAACGTTTTCCCCGTACCTGACGGTGACACAGGTACAAATATGTCCCTTACCATGCAATCAGTTTTAAAGGAAGTTTCTTCCGTGCAAGACGATGACCTCGCTTCCGTTGCAAAGGCAATGTCAAGAGGTGCATTAAAGGGTGCACGCGGTAACAGCGGCGTTATTCTTTCGCAAATTCTCCGCGGCTTCGCAAGGCAGTTTGAAACCGTTGCCGAAGTTAATACCGCTGATTTTATTACAGCATTAAAATTAGGTCAGGAAACTGCCTATAAGGCTGTTATGAAGCCAAAGGAAGGTACTATTTTAACCGTTATTCGTCTTATGGCGGAAAAAACTCGCTTCGAGCACGAGCTTAGCTTGCCCGAGCTGTTCGATTTTGCTATTGAGGTTGGCGAGGATACGTTAAAAAAGACTCCCGACATGCTTCCTCAGTTAAAAAAAGCCGGTGTTGTTGATGCGGGCGGTCAAGGTCTTATGACCATCATGCACGCTTTCAGCGCCGTTGTTCACGGTGAAGAAATTCCCGACGACATTGAGCCCTTCTCCTTCTCCGATGCTTCCGACGCTATCTCTCGAGATACCGCTGACGAGGTTGCTGAGATGGACGAAATTCTTTTTGCATACTGTACGGAATTCTTTATTCAGCAATTAAAGCCTACCGTTACAGAAAAAACCGTCGATAAGCTCCGTAACAAGCTTGCTTCCATCGGTGATTCTCTCGTTGTTGTAGGTGACCCCGAACTTGTTAAAGTTCACGTGCACACCAATGATCCCGGTCAAGCCTTACAGTACGCATTGGAGCTCGGTGAGCTTTATAAGATAAAAATCGAAAATATGGTACAACAGCACCGCGAAATAATGGAAGAACGCGCTCGCAATATGAAGGAAGTGGGCGTTGTAGCCATTGCTTCGGGTGAAGGCTTTACGAACATCTTTAAAGAACTTGGTGTTGATTACGTTGTAACCGGCGGACAGACAATGAATCCAAGCACAGAAGATATTTCTGCCGCTGTTAAAAAGGTTCACGCAAAATCGGTTATCATTCTTCCTAATAACTCAAACATTATTCTTGCGGCAGAGCAAGCCCAAGATTTTACCGATAAAAAGCTGTTTGTAATTCCTACAAAAACAGTTCCCCAGGGTATTGCCGCAATGCTCGCCTTTGACCCCGAAAGCGACGGTGAATCCAACAACGAAGCTATGAGTGATAGCTACAGTGAGGTTTTAACGGGTAGCGTAACCTATGCTGTTCGTGATACCGAGTTTGACGGTCAAAATATTCACGAGGGTAATATTTTAGGTCTTGCCGAGGGCACTATCGTTTGCTGTGGCGAACGCATTAAGGAAACCACAATTGAGCTTGCCAAAAAGCTTATTGAGAAAAAGAACGACCTTTTAACCGTTTACTTCGGTAAGGACGTTACCGAAGAAGCCGCTAACGAATTAGCCGCTGAGCTTGGCAAAATGTTCCCTGAAACAGATATTGAGGTTGTATCCGGCAGTCAGCCCGTATATTTCTACCTGCTTTCTGCCGAATAGTTCACTAACAAAGTGCAGTCAAAAAGCATCTGCCCCGCTTTTGCGGGGCTTTTTTAATCAAACTTCCAATTATTTATAAAAATTACTGTTTAATTTTTTTGCGTTTTATGATACAATTACTATGTGTTAAATGCTGTTGCGTTTTGTTTATTATTATTAAGGACGTGTTTTCTTTATGCATTTAGTTACTGCCGACCAACTGACTTATGCGGCATTTGCCGATATGATTGACGATTACGATGTTGCCGGTACGCCTTTTTTAAGTATGACATCGCCTGATATTTTTCCGTATTTTGTGCGCACCTGTATAAAGCATTCCACCGGCATTGGCTTGGGGCTTGACACTTCTCCCTACACGCGATATTTTTTAGTGGATGATGCGGGAACAATTTATGCTCAGGGTGACGTGCGCCACAAGGCTACAAAGTATAATTTGACCGTAGCAGGTCAAATCGGCTACGGCGTTTTACCTTCAAAACGCAAATGCGGATATGGCACTATTATGTGTAAGCTTTTACTTGAAAAAGCAAAAGAAAATGGCTTTAATGAGGTTATTATTACTTGCCGTGAGGACAACGTCGGCAGCAGTAAAATAATAGAAAAGAACGGTGGAAAGCTTTTAGCGAAGTTTTTTAATCAAAAAGACAAAACAAATATGCGCCGTTACCGAGTAGATTTAAACTGATTTTTATTGTTTTTCTTAATTTTGCAAGAAATATGCAAAATAACTTTAAATTTTGTGCATTATTTTGCAAATTACTACTGTTCAAATACAAAAAAATATATTATAATATAAAGGTACGAAAATATAAACTGTTAGGAGTGTACTCTTATGCCAGGATTTTTTACTCACTATATAGCAGGTCAAAAGGTTTTTGATAAGCTTCCCCAAAATATTCAAGAAGCTATTTCAAAGCGCAAAGGCGTTTTTGACTTAGGTCTTCAAGGACCTGACTTTTTTAATTATTACGGTGCGCCTTTAAAGGGCGACCCAAGCATTTACCGTATGTCAATGATGCTTCACGAGCGTTCTGTTGACGAGTGGATGACGCTTATTTACAGATACATTTCAAAGCAAGAAGATGCCGACAGGGAAATTATAACACCTTATTTTTACGGTTACCTTGTTCACTATGCTATTGACTGTGCTGTTAACCCCTATATTTTATATAGAGCAGGCTTTATAACACCTAATGCTCCCCTTCCTGAGCGTTTTGATATATATCGCAAGCGTATGAATACCGCTATTGACCAAATTATGCTTAAAAAGCATATGGGCAAAACACCTGCCGAGGTTAAGATTGACGATATGTTCTGGGTAACCTATGACGAGCTTTTAGAGGTTTGCCGTATGTACCCCGTTAACATCAAAACAGTTTACGGCAAGGATATGTCCCGTGAAGACGTTATCAAAGCATATCAGGATATGAACGCACGTCTTAAGACGCGTATTAAACCAGGTCTCTTAAAGCCCATAACCGCCATTTACGAGCGCTTTAACAAGGAGTTTAAAAAAGGCTTCTTTACAAAGACTATTTACGGTCCCTTTGAAAAAGATATAGATTTTATGAACGAAAATCATACCGAATGGCTTGCTGCTTGGGATTCACGTTATGCTTATACCGATAGCGTTGAAGAGCTTTTCGAAAAGGGTATTGAAAAAGCTGTTGAGCTTATTACGTTGGTATATGACAGCTATAACGGCGGTGAAACCACAAGCGTTAAGGCAGTACACACCATTGGCGGCAACTCCATGATGACCGGTATTGCTTGGAACACACCTTTGCTTCTTAAATTCTATGACGTTATCTTCAAAAAGGAAGAAGCCGCACTTGCTCCCAAGATTGAAGAATTACTTAAAAATATTGACGGTTAATAATACATATTGTAAAAGGCATCCTGTTGATGCCTTTTATTTATTCTTTTTTATTGTAAATTGTTTTTATTTATGATATAATATACACATAATTATATTACAGTTATAGTTTACTATTGCTTAAAAGAAGGATGCTTATGGAATTAGAAAATCTAAATACCGTGCTTGAGTTTATTGAAGGCGAAAACGGGCTTTATTATAAAAAAATAAACGGATTCCTTTTTACCGTTTCTTTTGACCGCAACCAAATGCTTCTGTACGTAAATCTTCCGCATATGAGTCATAATGAAAAAAATATGATTTCTTCTTACGTAAAAGAAAGCTCCACCCATTTTAAAAAGCTTAATTTTGTAAAAAACGGCATCTGCATTCATTTTGCTTCCGATATTTTGGATGACCTTGATTATATTAAACATTTTTCCATTGTGCTTTCAAAGTTTTTATCATCTGCAAGCATTGAATTTTCAAATGATAATTTAGATATTATTCTTGATAAAAATATGTATATCTTTTCACCCGTTGCCGCAGAAGTTAATTCAAAAAAACTTGCTGACGAATACAGTGAGCAGGACAGCACTTTAGGCGATTCTTCCCTGCCCCCTAACAAGAACTTAAAAGAAAATGCGAGTACAATCCGAAACAAGCTTTTTGCATTTTTCTCTAACCCCACCACCGTACAAGTAAAGCTGATAATTTGTTTTTTTATCTTTGCCATAGCTTTATTTTTATTAAATGTATTTTGTATTCAAGTTGCTTCGGTAGTCGGCTATTTTTGCGGTACGGTTTTCTCCGTTATTTATTTTGTCAAAGGCTTCTCTGCTAAAAAAACTTTCGTTTTTTCCGCTCTGTTAACTGCCGCCGTTGCCTCAATTGCTACTATAGCTTCCATTTTGCTTTTATTTTTAAATCAAACAGAGTTCTATTTATTCCACGATTTTTTCAGAAACACATTAACTGTTCAATATTGCATATTCAACTCTGCCCTCAGTGTATTGCTTTCTTTGTTCGGAACGTATTCCGTAAAGCCCGTTAAGGCTAAAAAGCAAGTTGTTATTGACGATTTTGAATAACAAGCCTCTGCAACTTCAAACAACAAATCCAACGCTTCTTAATTTGTAATTTATCCCCTTTTAAATGCATATAATATTTATGTATTTAAACAGGGGGTATTTTTTTTGAATAATTTAAATAGAAATATTTCTTCAGGCATTTGCGATAATACTATGGGCACGACAATTCTCGCTACAAAGGTTTTTGACAACGTAAGACGTGATTTAGACAGAGTAGAATGTAAAATCATTACCGCTGAGCTTGCAGGCGCAATAACGCCGTTATACGCAAGTGGAATGAGCTCGGCTATTATGCAAAACACCTTAACCGTTACTCCACGATGCGCTACAGGCTGTGCCGACGTTTGCGGCAACCTTATGCTTCCGGGTGTTTTGACGTATATTGATAACGGCACTCGGCAAACAGTTCCCTGCAATTTAGAAATTCCTTTTTGTGCCAATATGAAAATGCCCGAGGACTCAATTTGGCCCTTTGATATAACCGTTCATTTTTCCTATTTTGCCGATAATATCACCCAGCTTGACTCAACAAGCTTCTCCTGCCTTGTAGACGGTGTAACCATTGTTTACGTAACTGCTTGCACCCCTATCACTATACCGAACACACAGCCCATTATGTATAACTCAATTTCCCAAAGAGCAGTGCAAAATCAAAATACCTTTTTAGAAACTGCTTTTTATCCAAACTTAAGTAACAGCTCTTTATAAGCAAAAGCCACGTGCTCATCACGTGGTTTTCTTTATTAAAAAAGGGATTATTTGTTACTGCAACAAATAATCCCTTGTTTTTATTTTTTAACGCATAAGCTTAAATTAAAGCCTTGATGCGTACTTTTTAATATCAGCTTCCTTTTTCCATGCATCAAGCAGTTTGGTCCATTCGGTAGCTTTCTTTTCATCAGTAAGCTTTTTAATTATATCGTCCTTCAAATCCTCAAAAGCAACCTTGCCTTCGGGAAGCTTTTTAATTGAACGGATAATATGATAACCGTAATACGTTGCAACGGGCTCGCTTACCTTGCCTGCCTCAAGAGCAGTTGCGGCTTCGGAGAATTCTTTTACCATGTTATCGGAGGGACCTACAAGATAGCCTTTTTTAGCGGCTTCTTCTGTTTTCATACCGTCATCGGCAGTATTCTCAAGCATAACCTTGATAAAGTTTTCCTCATCAGCATCCTTTACAGAGTTATAAATCTCATCTGTCTTTGCCTGAACCTTTGCTTTAGCGGCGCTTAAGGCTTCGTCATATTGTTTTTTAATTTCAGCCTTTGCTGCCTTTGCGCTTGCAATAGCATCATTGTGCTCTTTAATCTTTGCTTCGTCTGTTTCGCCTTCAAGGTCTGCAGTACGATCGTCAATTTCTTCGTCATACTCGGCTATGGTCTGATAATAACCGGAAAGTGTTTCAACGTCTGCATCTTCAAACTCTACTAAAATGTGTTGTACAAGAGAATAACCCGAACGGTTAAACGCGATAATATCGTAGCTTGTACTGGAGCCTGCTGTGGTAGTTATCGTCTGCCCGTTCCAAGCGCTAACGAACTTTTCATCAGTTGAAAGCTCTTGCTTTTGCTCTTCATATATTTCGTTATAGTGTGTAAGAGCATCTGCTTCATAAACAACAACGTCCTTAAGCTTGTCCTCTTTAAATTTATCAAGGGCTGTTGTCTTAAGCTGTTCTTCAATCATTTGCTCGTAAGAAGAGCCGTTCTCCTTAAGGCTGCCTTCATACTTTTCTTCAGCAATACGCTTGAAATAATCAGTATCACTTTCGCCTTCGTTTTTGCCCTTAATCTCTTGATCTTTAAGAGCTAAAGTATATTCTTCAACAAAGCTGTCAATATATGCTTGCTTATCCTCGTCAACAATCTTTTTAGCGGCTTCTCTGTCAGCATCTGTATAAACAAAATACTGCTCATTTTCAGCAAGTTGAGATAAAAGCTCTTCTTCAATGAGAGATTCCAATATATCTTCAGAATTGATATAGCTTGCCGCAGTTGAAGCATCAACGCCGTAATAATTTACGTACATATAGTAGTAATAATTGTACACTTCATTATAATCACTCTTAAGAATGGGAGTGCCGTTTACATATGCAATAACAACGTTACTGTCATCCTTTTCCACAAGTGCACAGCCTGAAAACACGCCCAAGGAAAGAACGAGTGCTAATGCTAATGCAATAAACTTTTTCATAAATAAAACCTCCAAATTACGATTGTATATATTATATAATAAAAAGCACTTATTATCAAGTAATTTTTTGATATTTCACTGTTTTTTCATTAGCAAAAAGCTTTTTTAATAAGAATTCGCGCTTTCTGTAAATTGCCGCAAAAGTCCTATTTTATCGGTGTCATTCATATTCCGTGTTTTTAACACTACAGTAAAATTGCGTCCTGCATTGATATAGGAATATTTAGAAAATTCGCTTACCGCGCCGGAAATCCTTTCTATTTCAGGTTTCGGGAACAAAAGCAGCATATCACCCTCTTTATTTTCACGCACGGCACTTACACCTATTTCCCCTGCAATAGCTCTGATATATGCGATATTCAGCAGATTATCAACACTTTGCGGTATCTGTCCAAACCTATCCCGAAGCTCATCGGCAACGTCAAGCATCGTATCCTTATCGCAAATATCCGAAATTTTTCTATAGCAAGCAAATTTAACTGCCTCATTGGGTATATATTCGTCACTTATGAATGCATCAAGTTTTATCTCTACCGCCGCGCGTTTTTCTTCCTTTTGAACCTTTCCCAAGCTTTCGTCAACTGTTTCCTTTATCATTTTACAGTACAAATCATAGCCGATACGTGACATATGCCCGTGTTGCTCGCCACCCAAAAGATTACCTGCACCGCGAATTTCCAAATCGCGCATAGCAATTTTAAAGCCCGAGCCCATTTGCGTAAATTCTTCAATGGCGCTTAATCGCTTGGTGGCATCTTCGCCTATACTCCTTGAAGGCGGAATGGTAAAATATGCGTATGCCATTCTGTTTGAACGCCCTACCCTGCCGCGCAATTGATACAGCTGTGCCAGACCGAAACGTTGAGCGTCCTGCACGATAATGGTATTCGCCCCCGGCACGTCGATACCGTTTTCGATGATGGTTGTGCATAAAAGCACGTCATATTCGCCCGAATAGAAGTCCATAATGACCTTTTCCAGCTGTTTTTCTTCCATTTGACCGTGACCGATACCAATACGCGCGTCAGGCACAAGCTCCTGCAATCTTTGAGCGATACTTTCTATGTTGTTGACTCTGTTAAACAGATAATACACCTGTCCGCCCCGTTGCATTTCGCGAATAATTGCATCGCGAATAATTGCATCAGAATATTCAAGCACGTAGGTCTGTACGGGATACCTTTCAAGCGGAGGTGTTTCCAAAAGACTCATATCTCTTATTCCCGAAAGTGCCATATTAAGAGTACGCGGTATGGGAGTTGCCGATAACGTAAGCACGTCCACGTTAGTTTTAAGCTGCTTTATTTTTTCCTTATGTGCAACTCCAAAGCGTTGTTCTTCGTCAACCACAAGTAAGCCTAAATCCTTAAACGATACGTCCTTACCTAAAATTCGGTGAGTGCCGACAATTATATCCACCTTACCCGTTGCCAAGTCTTCAACAATCTTTTTAGTTTCCTTGGGCGTTTTAAATCTGCTTAAGCATTCAACACGAACCGCCTGAAAATTAACAAGACGCGTTTTTAAGGTGTTATAGTGCTGATGTGCAAGTATAGTCGTCGGTGCCAATATTGCCGCTTGCTTGCCGCTCATAACCGCTTTAAACACGGCACGAATAGCTACCTCGGTTTTACCGTAGCCAACGTCACCGAGCAAAAGTCTATCCATAACCTTATCGGATTCCATATCAGCCTTAATTTCTTGAATTGAACGAAGCTGATCCTCTGTTTCCTCGTATTGAAAATCCTCTTCAAACTCTCTTTGCCAAGGCGTATCAGGCATAAATCTGATACCGCAGGAATTTTCGCGCGTTCTGTAAAGTGCTAAAAGCTTCTCAGTCATATCTTCGATAGACTTTTTTACCCTCGCCTTAGTTTTTGTCCATTCCTGCGTGCCCAGTTTATTGAGTTTTGGAGCAGTATCATCGGGAGCAATATATTTTTGCACCCTGTTCATTTGTTCAACAGGAACGTAAAGCTTATCCTCATCTCTGTATTTTAAGAAAAGATAATCTCTCGAAACACCGTCGGTTTCAATTTTTATGATACCTTGATAAATACCGATACCGTTTGTTTCGTGTACAACGGCATCACCTATTTTAAGCTCTACGAAGGTATCTATCGTATTTTTTGAGCTTTTAATTACAGTTTTATTGTTTCGTTTCACCGATGCAAATACATCGTTTTCACCAATGACAGCCAGCTTCATTTTAGGATACTCGTATCCCCTTGAAACTGTGCCAAGCACAATGGCTACCTGACCGTTTTCAAGGCAGGCGTCGTATCTTTTTAGCGGAATTGTACCTATTCCTGCCTCGGTAAACTCTTGTTCAAGCCTTTCGGCACGCGCTTTCGTGCCCGCACAAATTATAGTTTTATAGCCTGCGCCTTGATATAATCTGACTTCTTGAATTAAAAACTCCGGCTTACCGTGGAATGACTGCATAGCTCTGCCGTCAAACCTGAAGATAGCAAGGGCATCATCGGAAATGCTTCCCGTGATGGTTTGCATGGAAACAATTTGCCTTTCTTGAGCTTTTTTCCAGAATCTATCAAAGCCCGTAAAAACGTTAGCGTGGCGCGCCAACGCCTTGCCTTCGCTCATTAAATTCGCTATATTTTGAGAAAACTCCATTTCGGCATTTTCTCCGCGCTCTTTCAAAACCTTTGCCTCGTCAAAAACAACAAGTGTATTAGAGGGCATATAATCAAGAATGCTTGTATATTCGGTGTAAATATAAGGCATCAGCTCGTCAACGCGCTTTGGATACGCCCCGTTTTTGAGCATTTCTGCCATCGGAATAAAGGTATCCGTTGCATTTTCAACAACACCGACATTTTTATTATTTTTATTAAACTGTACAACCTCTCGGGCTAACAGCTCGCCTGCCTGATTAAGCACTTCCTCATTGGCACAAGTCTCTTTAACGGGAAGAATTTTAATTTCATTACATCTCTCCATCGAACGCTGTGAAACGTAATCAACGATTCTTATTGTTTCGATTTCATCATCAAAAAACTCGATACGTACGGAATTTTCGGCATTTTTAGGAAAAACATCAACAATACCGCCGTGAACAAAGAACTCACCCTGACCGCTTATCTGTGACACACCCGTATAACCGCACCGCACAAGCTTTTTGCTTAAAAGTGAAATATCAATTCTATCTCCTACCTTAAGGCTTATAATAAGCTCTTCAAGGCTCGCCCTTGGAATCAGATTATATAAAATCGCATTGCTGGTTGTAATAACTGCATCTACTCCGTCTAAAATACTGCTTAAAGCCTCAATTACCTTATACTGTGCGCTTCCGCTTTGGTCGTGCGCTTGAAGGATATGCTCACGCCAAGGAAAAACGACTGCCTTTTTCCCCGTATAGAATTCGTAATCCTGTTTAATCTTTTCTGCGCTCATTGCGCCTTGGGCAACAAAAAGCAACGGTCTATTTGTCGCAAGAGCTGTTGCCAAGTGAATTTTTTGACCATCTGAAACGCCAAAAACCGAGATGGGGCTTACCCCCTCCCGGATGGTTTTCTCAAGCTTACAATAATCCGCACTCTCAGTTAATGCGTTCTTGTATAGATTGAACATATTTACTCCATTGTATTATATATTTGCATTGCGGAATTAATACCGCTTTTACCAATTTCAACTGCCGCATCTGCAGCACGCAAAAAGGCTTTATTCATTATACCTTGTGAATCCTTGGAAAACTTACCTAAAACGTAATCCGCCAAGTCCATTTCCTTACAGGTTGGTTGCCCTATTCCCACTCGGATACGCATAAAGCTTTCACTGCCGAAAGCGGAAACAATTGAACGCATACCGTTATGTGTGCCCGCTCCGCCTTTAGCGCGAATACGTATTTTGCCCTCGGGCAAATCAATATCGTCATAGATAACAACAAAGTTTTCCGGCATCAGCTTATAAAACTGTTTAATTTGATTTAAGCAGGTACCGCTTGCATTCATAAATGTTTGGGGTTTTACAAGCAAAACCTTTGTTTTACCGATTTTGGCATTATAGATTATGCCGTCAAATTTCTCTTTATGAATATCGGCGCCGAGCTTTTCAATTAAATTATCAAGCACTCTGAATCCTACGTTATGCCTCGTTTGAGCATATTGCAAGCCCGGATTGCCCAGGCCTGCAATAACTAATATATTATTTTCAATTGTCTGCATTTACGCTAATCCTTTAGTTTATTCAACAACACTTGCAAACGGTCCGATTTTCGAGCCTTCTTTTACAAACGTATTTATAATTCTCGAATTTTCAACAACACAATTATCGCCAATAACACTGCTGTCTATTCTGTTACCTGAATATAAAACACAGCCTTTGCCAATTTTTGTTGTACCGGTTATTAAATTGTTAGGATAAATAACCGTTTCATTTTCAATTTCAACACCTGCTTCAATGTAGGTGTTTTCAGGATCGATTAAGGTAATGCCCTCGCGCATAATTCTCTCGTTAATTCTCTTGCGCATCTGCTTTTCAGCCTCGGAAAGCTGAACTCGGTCGTTTATCCCCATAGCTTCGGTAACATCGTTAACAACGCAAGCGCCAACCTTTTTGCCCTGTGAGCGCAAAATAGCTAAGGTATCTGTTAAATATAATTCTCCTTGGGCATTGTTGCTGTCAACAAGCTTTAAAGATTCAAGCAAATCAGAAATCTTAAAGCAATAAATAGAGGTGTTGATTTCGCGAATTTTCTTCTGCTCATCAGTAGCATCGCGGTGCTCAACAATACCTGCAACACAGCCATCGCTATCACGAATGATTCTGCCGTAGCCGTCAGCATTATCAACAATAGCTGTAAGCACGCAAGCAGACATATCAGCACTGGTTGCGGCATCAAGAAGCTTTTTGAAGGTTTCGCCCGTTATAAGAGGCATATCACCTGCCGTAATTGTAACGTAGCCTTCTTTGTTTTCAAGAAAGTGCTGACCGCACATAACAGCGTGAGCCGTACCCTTACGTTCAGTTTGCTCTGCATATCTTGCAGTATCGCCGAAAATTTCGTGCATAAGCTCACCCCTACGGCCCGTAATAACAATAGGTGCGTCATCCGAAACTTCCTTTGCCGCGTTAAAAACGTGCTTAACAAGCGGGTATCCGCAAACCTTGTGCATAACCTTAGGCAAATCGGATTTCATTCTTTTACCGTCGCCGGCAGCCAAAATCAGAGATGTTTTGTACATTTTGTTTCCTCCACATTTACGCACACAAACAAGGGCTTCCAGAAATATGAAAGCCCTTATGTGCTTTTTTATTTAGTTTTATTGCTTTAAACAACGGTAAAAATGCTGTTCTCAGCTTTTTAAATTTTAGTCTTCTTCAGAGTATTTATCAAGCACAGCTTTTGAGATGGCTTCGCGCAATTCGGTCTTTATAGGATGTGCAACATCCTTAAATTCACCCGAAGCATTCTTTACGCTTGGCATAGCTACGAAAAGTGAAGTTGTGCCTTCAATAACCTTAATATCATGAACAACAAATTCATCATCAAAGGTTACGGAAGATACTGCCTTTAACTTTCCGGCATTCTCTACCTTGCGCATTCTTACATCTGTAATCTGCATTTTAAATTTTCCTCCTATGCGACTATAATTATTTTACACTATTTTATTTTATTTGGCAACACTTATTCGTTATCGCCATTAGCAACAGCTTTTTCAGCAATTTTTGAAGCTATCATTGCCGGAACCTCTTCGTAGCGAACAAATTCCATAATGTAGCTACCGCGTCCTTGAGTCATCGAACGTAAATCAACCGCATAATTGAACATTTCCGAAAGAGGAACTTCACATTCGATTCTCTGCCCGTTAGCTTCGGGGGTCATTCCCAAAACACGACCGCGACGCTTGTTTATATCGCCTATAACGTCACCCATATAATCATCGGGCACTGTTACGTTAACTGAATATACCGGCTCAAGCAAAACGGGATTTGCATTAACACAACCTGTTTTATATGCAACGGAAGCCGCTGCCTTGAAAGCCATTTCGGAAGAATCAACGGGGTGATAAGAGCCATCATAAAGCGTACAGCTTATTCCCGTAACGGGATAACCTGCTAAAACGCCCTTCTTCATACAATCTATTAAGCCTTTTTCAACTGCAGGAATATATGAACGAGGTACTGCACCGCCAACAACCTTATCAATAAATTCAAATTCTTTATCGCTTGGGTTAAATTCAATCCAGCAATCGCCATACTGACCGTGACCGCCCGATTGTTTTTTGTATTTTCCTTGAGCCTTAACAGATTTTTTAATGGTTTCTCTGTAAGGAACAATAGGAACTCTTAACTCTGCTTCACCGTTATATTTTGCTTTAAGTTTTTGCAAAGCAACGTCCAAATGCATATCGCCAAGGCCCATAAGAAGCATTTCGTTTGTTTGAGTATTCTTCTCAAGCACAAGGGTATTATCTTCTTCCACAAGCTTACGCAAGCCTGAAAAAACCTTATCCTCATCGCCTTGCTTTTTGGGGTAAACAGCCATACGCATACCTGCCCAAGGCAATTCGGGCGTGGGATAGCATATTTTTGCACCCGAATAAAGCGTATGACCCGTAAGTGTGTATTGCAATCTGCCTATTGCGCCTATATCACCTGCGTAAAGCTTTTGAACCTGGGTTTGTGCTTTACCCTTAAGAACGTAAATATTACCCGATTTTTCCGCCTTATCCTCGTTAGCATTCATTAGCGCCGTATCTGCAGTCAAAACGCCTGAACGCACCATAAATACCGAAAGCTTGCCGGCAAACGGGTCTGATATAGTTTTGAAAACGTATGCCGAGAAAGGCTCGCTTTCCGAGCAGGTTCTGATATCATCAATACCCTCAAATTCCTTATTTTCGCTTGATGGAATGAACCTTGTAATTGTATCCTGCAGTAAGCGCACGCCTTTAAAATCAAGGGCGCTACCGCAAAGCACTGGTGTTGCAGATGCATCTGCTACGCCTAAGCCCAAGCCCTTAATAATTTCCTCAGGCGTAAGCTCTTCGCCCATAATAACCTTTTCCATAAGCTCTTCGTCATTTTCAGCGGCAGTTTCCATTAAAGCGCCATGCTCTAATTCGATAGTGTCTGCCAAATCAGCAGGAACATCAATCTTCTCTCGCTTTTCGCCGTTGAAAACGTACGCCTGTTTATCAACTAAATCAACAAAGCCCTTCATAGCTCCGTTTTCCATAATAGGATACAAAATAGGAACTATACTCGAGCCATACTTCGCTTTAAGCTGAGCAACAGTATTATCAAAAGACGTATGCTCCTTGTCTATCTGATTGATAAAAATAACTCTGGGAAGCTTTTTCTTTTTGGCAATCTCAAAGGCCTTTTCCGTACCAACGTCAAGCCCTGACGCGTTAGCCACTATAACTGCACCATCAGCAACCGAAAGCGCGCTGATAACGCTACCCTCAAAATCAAAATATCCGGGGCAATCTAAAATATTAATCTTAAAGCCATTTGCTTCAACCGGTGCTATTGAAAGAGAAATTGATATTTTTCTCTTTATTTCTTCAGCATCGTAATCGCTTACAGTATTACCGTCATCGGTTTTGCCTAATCTATCTATATTACCGTTTAAAAACAGCAGCGCCTCTGTAAGTGATGTTTTACCGTTTCCGCCATGACCGATAAATGCGATGTTTCTTACGTTAGAAGCGTGATATTCCATTTTTAAAACCCCTTTCATTTTTGCAAAATCATTATCGTGCAATTATA
>JAZNXV010000013.1:0-41642 GCA_045594045.1 Clostridia bacterium | reverse complement strand
TTGAAGAAAAGCTTGCGTTTTTGTGCCAAAAGTTAACATTATTTTAATTATTAAAAAAACTGCTTGCGTTTTATACAAAAATGTGGTATTCTTTTTTTAAAGATTAAAATAAGAGGTGGCTTTTGTGAAAAAAATTCTTGTAATTTTGTTAACGTTGTCGCTTGCAATGGGCGCGTTTGCAGGGTTAACTCTCTTTACCGTTTCGGCAGAGGGTACTAATCCTACAAGCACCACAACCGTAGCAGGTGATTATTCTTACGTTGACTTTGAAAATGAATCTGACCTTGACCTGATGGGCAAAGAGGGCGGTGCTATCAGCTACGCTCCTGAAAGTCAGCTTATATCAAGCGGTATTCCTACCGTAACTCCTACCGGTAAAAAGGTAGGCAACGTGCTTAAGTTCTCCGACGGTACGGCAGGACATTGTGGCGTATATTTAGTAACGAAGGACAGAATGCAACAGGTTGTTGACAGCGCAGGCTGGTACACCGTTTCCTTCTGGATGTACGTTGAAAAGGCTCCCACAGCCAATGCATTCGTTCAACCGGTATTCCGCGCTTTTGCAAGCAATTCTTCTCTTAGCTATACGGGTATTGACTATTATAATAACGGTAGCTTAACCAAAACTATTATGTTTGGTGATACCCGCTCATTACCTCAGGCAACAGGCGAGTGGATATTCTATGAAGCAAACCTTTATATTTATGACCTTGCCGCTGACGGCGTAACCGATATTAACGAATTAAACAAGAGTCCCCTTTACGCAGTAGATAATAATGACGTTAATACACAAATCGCTATCGGCACATACGGTCTTGGCTCAGTTTATTACCTTGACTCCGTTCGCTTCACCAAAGTTGACGGTACTGATTATGATTTGATGCAGATATATAAAGTTGAAACATCTACTGCGCTTCAAGGACCAAATGCTGTAAAGAGCGGTCTTGGCTTGTATCATAACGGCACTAAAGCAACTATTCTTGACTATAACTTTAACTCCGCATCTTTGCATGTTACTACAAGCTGGGGCTTAAGATATTCTGACAGATATTCATCTGCAGGTTGGGTAAATAGATATATTGCACCGCATTCGGCAGGTTCGTTAGATGGCAATTACGCCTTATCCAGCGATTATCAGATTTGGTGTAAATACGGTACAGATATTTGCGGAACCCGTGCAGGTGCCGCGGATAATGCATTAACCAATCCAACTGCAGAATATTTAGCCGGTTTTGAGTTTACTCATACTGATTTGGCTGAGTTTAACGCTTGTCAGGAAACCGAAGAACAATATTATTGGGGCGGTTCAACTAGCGTTCATAAGCACCAAAATGTTATTAACTATGGCAAAGTAGTTAAAAACGCCGCACCCACACAGCCTATTTATTCCGAAACAGTTATCGGCGGTAACGTTTGGTATTATGGTGACGTTGACGGTTGCTATACCGCAAAGGCTACAGCAAACACCGGTTACACTTTTAAGGGCTGGTACACAGGTGACAGCGTTCACAACGCAAACACACTTGTTTCAACTGATGCTACAGCATACACCTATGGCGATAAGCTTCTTGTAGCAAAGTTTGACGGTTATACCGTAGCAGACGTTGAGATAAACGATTACAGCGGTACAGATACAACAAAAATTGTTCTTAACAATGCTTCAAACAGCGCAATTACTTCAATTGATGATGAAGGCGGCAACGGCAAGCCTGCATCAACAGTATATAAGTACAACCACAACGTAGCTCACTATAACGGCGGTATGACCTTTGACGTTGCTCCTTCCGTTTGGGTTGATAAGGATAAGGGCTATAACGGTGGCGGTATAGGAACTTATAAATTAGGCTACTGGGCACGCCTTGACCCCAACGATGCAGATATTACTTCTGAAACAACAGGCAGAGTAAGCTTCGCCTTTGCGCATTATTCAGCCAACTCTGTAAAATGGCAATGGGTAGTAGGTCCTACACTTACAACCGAGTGGCAATATTTTACGTTTAATATTACAGTTACAGATGCTGCGTTAATAAACGCAACCACGTCTAACGCAAATATAGTTGCAAACATTCGCTTTACCGGTGAAACAATTAACGGCAGTTATCCCGGCGTGTACGGTACAAGCGCTGCACCCACCGGCAATATGTACGATTGGCTTATCGACGATTTAACCTTTGAGCGTGTTGGTTACGTTGAAGAAGAACAAATGTTTGATATTACCGTTAATGGCAGCGAAACCGACGTTGTATATATCAACGGTCTTCCCAAGAGCACCGCTACTGTTACACAAGGCTCAACAGTTGAAATTCTTGCTCAGGAAGTTATAGGCAAAACACTTGTTGGCGTTAAGTACGCAGACAGCAACTCACAGATTTATCCTGCAGTTGACGGCGTTGTTAATTTTGTAATGCCTGCAAGTGATGTAGAGCTTGAGCTTGTATGGCGCGATACTGACTACAGCGGCACACGCATTACGGTTATCGGCTTTGACAACGTTATCTTTGATATTGTTGACGATACCTCAAAGCTTATGTCAGCTACAGTTCGTGTAGGCTACACCGCAACCTATAACGTAAACGGCACAGCTTATTCCACTTTTGCTGAAGCTAAAGCCGCGGCAGACGCTTTAATTACCGCAGGCACAGCACAGTTTGACTTTACTTACGTTTATACTAAAAAGTCAAACGATAAAGTTAACGTTTACGTAAACAATACAGTTGAAACTGTTGACAGACTTTCCTTCTATTATAAAACTGCAGCCGCAACAGACGGAAGCGGAACTGCATTCTCATATTGGATTGATGCAAACGGAAATATCGTTTCCTATAACAGAACAATTGCTTTCTATCCTGCAAACAATATATATTTAACTGCAGTTTATGAAGGCGCGGCAGAAAAGCAAGACGTTATAAATACAACCTTTATTAAGAACAGAGATTCTTCGATTACCGTTGTATCCGAGCGTGAGCTTACTACTGACTTTGACAGACACGGCATTAAGCTTATCGAGGCTTTGGTACAGCTTGACACTCAGGACGTTAAGAACATTTTAGAGTTCAAAACTGCTACTGCATCTGTAGCAAACGCAGGTGTTTCATATACGCTGTATGCAAAGAAGAATTCGCTTCAGGGAACCTTTGTAGGCACAAAGAGAGCCGCTGACCCGCTTAAATACTATTACGTAGCTTCCTTCTACGAGCGCGGCAACGAGATTTACATCTCTGATATTGAAGAATTTGCACCGAATATTCTTGATACTTCTATTTCAACCTTTGAAAACGTTGATACTATTGATCAGTTTGCAGCTATGGAAACAGGTGCCGCAAGTCACTCCTATCAGTATAATAACGGTACAAACGGCATTACCCGTACAGACCTTATTGCTAAAGAGGCAAACGGCAACACGTATTTCCGTACAGAGTATGGTAGTGGCGGTTATGCAGCTTGGCTTAGTGATGTTTCAACTGCAGCAAATGAAATTGACTTAACAGATATTTTCAAGAACATCACCGAAGCAGGCAGATATTACCTGACCTTCGACCTTAAGCTTGAATACAGTGGCACAAACACTTCGGCAACTCTTCGCCCCTTAATCAGAACAAACACCAAGGTAGATGACTTTAACCACAACGCTAATACTAATCAAACCTTTGGTTACTATATGTTCTCTCACAACAGTGTTTTCCAGCCAATCTTGAACAGCAATTACGCTGACCCATCTGGCAACTACTTTGCTTCCTGGCAGAACGTTCAGTTTGAATTCTCTGTTACCGATGCAACTATTGCATATATTAAGAACAATCCTTCAACAACGTTTGTGCTTAATTTCGACAGCGTTCAAACCACAAAGCTTGCGGCAATTTGCCTTGACAATTTAAAGATTGTAAGCAACAACGTTAAGCTTGAAAACGATGCTCCCGCCGCAGTGGTTGACGGTGTTGAATGGAACGTAACAGAGCTTACGTTCAGAACGGCAAAGAGCTACAGCGCATCAAATAACGAACAGCTCAAGGTTGAGTTCTTTGGTGAATTCACCAATGAAGACGGAACAAAAACCTTAAGAATTCCTGGCTACTGGGATGGCGGCAACTCCTTCAAACTCCGCTTTACTCCCACGGAGCCGGGCAAATGGACCTACAGAACAGTTTGCGCAACCGATAATAGCCTTAACGGCAAAACAGGTACCGTAAACGTTAGTGAATACACAGGCGATTTAGCCCTTTATCAGAACGGCTTTGTTAAAGTTGATTCAACCAAAAAGTATTTCGTTTACGATAACGGCACTCCGTTCTTCTACTTAGGCGATACTCACTGGGGTATGATTAGTGAAGAGTTTGACTCTGCAGGCGATAGCGCAGGCTCAATCAATACAAGCTCACACTTTAAGTACATTGTTGATAAGCGTGTTAACCAAGGCTACACAGTATATCAGTCACAGGTTGAAACTGCTAACCAGGTAAACAAATTCTATTTGTATGACGGCGCAGTAAACAGCTTCGATATTGACGGCTTTAAGAACGTTGACCGCTACTTTAACTATATTGCTTCAAAGGGTCTTATGCATGCACATACCCAGTTCGGTTTCTTCCCCATGGAGAACACAGGTGTAATGGCGGCATTCATCGCTATGGTTGAAGCAGAAGAAGCTGCAGGCGAAACAACAACCGTTGAACACCTTTCACGTTATTGGGTAGCGCGCTACGGTGCATATCCTGTAATGTGGACCTTGGGTCAGGAATGTGACAACGATGCTTATTATGGCGACCGTCAGACTCACACAACTCTTGCAAACAACATTTGGGTAAAGGTTGCCGAAGCTATTAATAAGTACGATGCATACAATCACCCAACATCAGGTCATCAGGAAACCTACCCCAAGGTTTCGGTTACCGGTTCAGGTACAGAAGCAGGTATTTGTGCTGAAGGCGCTTCGGTATTCTACTCCGATGCAGTTACTCAAAGAACAGGTCACGATTGGTGGGCAGCGCAGTGGGGCTTCGAGTATAACAGTCCTACAGATGCATTCACAGTAGGTAAAGATTACTGGAACAACAGCACCAAGGTTGCCATTATGTACGAAGGTAAATACGAATTCCATCAGACAGAAGAATTCGGTAACCGCGCACAAGGCTGGCTTGCTTTCTTAAACGGCTTCTACGGTTACGGCTACGGTATCCAGGATATATGGATGTACAAATGGGCAACTTACGAAGAAGTTTCTGCTGACGGTTACAGTACAGTAACAGTTGAAGAGCAGGCGCAAATCTGGGGTGACACAGTTGAAGCCGCATCAGGTTACCAAGTTACCTATATGAAGCAATTCTTCGAAAACGAGATTGGCGATTGGTACAACTTAGTGCCTAACTTTAATAATGGTAACTACTTTGCTTCCGGCGAAAGCACTACCTTGGCTAAAAACCGTTATTCAATAGCAACTAACGGCAACAACAAATACGTGCTTTATCTGTACAATGACGGTTCAACAGTTTCCGGTACGCTTAAGGGTATGGATGCAACTGCAACTTACACAGTTAAGTGGTTCAACCCGCAAACGAATGAATACACAACTGTTGGCACAGCAATTAAATCCAACGCTTCGGGTAGCTATTCAATTCCTGCAAAACCGAGCACAAGTGATTGGGTTCTTGTTGCAACAAAAAACTAAATAACCATTAACGGTTTAAACACACTCTAAAGCTTTTGATTTGGGGTGTGTTTTTTTGCAAAATTTAGAACGCTCGCAGAAAAGAAAGATAAAAAGAGTAAACAAATCCGTTACAAACACATAAAATTTAAAGAGAAAAGATAAAAAGTAAAAAAATTTCCAAACAAAATGTAAATAATTGTAAAAAACGACTTGAATTTAACAGAATTGTAACAAATAAAAAATTTTTTGAGAAAAATTTAAAAAAATGTTCAAAAAATACTTGAAGAAAATTTTGATAAGTGCTATAATCAAAAAAAAGTGTTTATTTTGCACAAAAAAATTTGGTATTGGAAGGAGAATATCAATGAAAAAACTTTTAGTAATCTTGTTAACGCTTGCTATGGTAATGGGTGCGTTCTCAGGGTTAACACTGTTTACCGTTTCAGCAGAAACAAGTGCTACGGAAGCTGTTGAAGGTAAATATGCTTATATTGACTTTGAAGGCGAGGGTGATATTGACAAGGTATCAACTATGTCTTCTACATTAGTTGGTAAAACACTTGTAACTGCAAGTGACCTTGCCGCTGCGGGCATTCCTGCAAAAACACCCACGGGCAAAACTATTGGTAATGCAGTTAGGTTTGACTGTACTGCTGTTACATCTAGCAATCAGCGTTATGTTGGTGGTGTTCCCGTAACGGCTGAAAACTTTAAGGCAGTTGTTGACGGTGCAGGCTGGTACACTGTATCTTTCTGGATTTTTATCGAGACTCCTACGATTAATAATGACAAAGCCTTTAGGCTTAATATTCGTCCCGGTTCATCTGTTGTTATTGTAGGTAGTGGTTCAGCTACAAACAATAAATCGTTTGGTGAAGCAACTTATATTGAAAGAAGTACAGAGTGGCAGTATTTTGAGGCTTCTATTTATATTGGAACAGAATGTGCTGCTGCTATTGAAACAAATGCTAACCCCATAATTTCTGTTGAATCTTATAACCAAGGCGCAGCTTATTTGATGGACGGCATCCGCTTTACTAAGCTTGACGGTGTTGACTATGACTATATGCAGTTATTTAAGGTTGAACCCAATAAGAGTTGGGTTTCACCTTATGCTATACAGTATGGCAGAGGCTTGCGTATGGATGAAGCCGGAACAACCGGTTACATCACCACACATAACTTTAATGCTGCAGTTTTAAACATATGGACTGGTAATGGCCTTGGTGGTTGGCAGGGTAGAGCATTGCCTCAACAAGCTGTTACCAGAACGGCGACTTTAGCTGATTGGACGGGTAAAAACGTTGGTTTCAACGATGATATTTATACGTCACGTAACAGTACCAGTGCAGGATCTGCTTTGACCGGCACCACTGCTGAATATTTAGGCGGCTTCCCACTTTGGCATACTAACTGGGATACATTTGGTATCTCAAACGGTGATACCGGCAATAGTGGTAATAAGGTTACTGTTATTGCTCACGGTAAACCAATTAAATATGCTCAACCTGCACAGCCTATCTATAGTGATACGATTGTAGGCGGTAACGTTTGGTATTATTGTGACGTTGACGGTTGCTTTACCGCAAAAGCTACAGCAAACTCAGGCTATACCTTTAAGGGCTGGTACACAGGTGACAGCATTTACGGTGCTAATACACTTGTTTCTACAGATGCTCAGATTCAAACCTATGGTGACAAGGTACTTGTTGCTAAGTTTGACGGTGACTTTGCAACTGTATTAGAAAAAGCTATCGGTGACGGCTCAACAACAGACGGTTGGGGCGTTAGCGGTGGCGGTGTTACTATTGTAAGCGATCCCGGTAGCAGCATAAAAGGCGCTTCTGACGTTATTGCTTACGACCAAGACGGTTCTATTGCTTGGGGTGGCGCAAACTTTAACGTTTCTACAAGCATTAATATTGATAAAGACGCAGGCTATTTTGGCGGCGGCGCAGGTATTTATACCGTAGGCTTCTGGGCACGTATTAACCCCGATGATACTGATAACGCCAGCTTAAGCAGCTTCAAATCTAATTTGGTTCTTGAATACACTCAACAGGCAGGTGGCGCAAACAGATTTACGATTCAATCCGCCATTACACTTACAAAAGAGTGGAAATACTATACTTATCAGTTTGAAATTACTGATGAATTCTTAACAACTACTGCTGTGCCCACCGCAATTCTCATCCGTTTCGACGGTAATACTTCAGGCGGTTATAACGGCGCAAGCGCAAATAATCTTAAGCCCTACAGCTATTTAGTAGATGATATGCAGGTTACTAAAGCTACCTCTCAAGTGCTTACTGTAGGTGGCGAAGGTAACGTTATAATTGATGGCGAATATGCTTCTACTGCTTCCGTTTACACAGGTCAAACCGTAACAATTTCTGCTGATGAAATTTTAGGCAAGACCCTTGTAGGCGTTAAGTACGTAGGTAGTAACTCACAGATTTATCCTGCAGTTGACGGCGTTGTTAGCTTTGTAATGCCTGGTACAAGTGCAAACCTTGAGCTTGTTTGGGCAGATACTGAATATAACGGCACACGTATTACAGTTATCGGCTTCGACAATGTTATCTTTGACGTTGTTGACGATACCTCAAAGCTTTTATCAGCTACAGTTCGCGTAGGCTACACCGCAACCTATAACGTAAACGGTACGGCTTATTCAACCTTTGCTGATGCTAAAGCTGAGGCAGAACGTTTAGTTGCCGCAGGCATAACACAGTTTAACTTTACTTATGTTTATGCTAAAAAAGCAAGTGATACTGTTTATGTTTTCGTAAACGGTTCTGAAGGCGTTGCTGTTGACAGATTTTCTCTCTTCCACGTTACAGCAGCCGATATGGATGCAAATAATTACAACTTTGCATACTGGGCAGATGCTGCAGGCAAGCCTATTTCCTATAACAAGACAATTGCTTTCTATCCTGCAGGCAATACGTATATTACTGCTGTGTACTTAGAAGAAGCGGCTGTTCAGGAAGACTATATTGAAATTTCAAACTTTGTAAAGAACAGTGACCTTTCCCTTGCAGTTGTATCTGAAAGAAACTTTGTTACACAAACTCTTACAAGCCACGGTATCAGACTTATTGAGGCTTCACAGCAACTTACCGCAGACCAGATAAACGATATTATGAACTTCAGAGTTTCAACTGCTGCAGTTGAAGGTGCTGACGTTACTTATACCTTGTATGCTAAAAAGAATTCTTCACAGGGTACCTTCGTTGCTACAAAGCGTGTAGCTAACCCCGAAAAGTATTACTATACTGCCGCTATCTATAAGGTTAACGGCTCCGAAGAATACGTAGCAACCGATTTTAAGGCATTTGGTGCAAATATGCTTGACAGCACTTTTGCAGGCTTTGAAAATGTTAACAATATTAGTCAGATGGGTAGTCAAATTTCAGCTGCAAGCGGTACAACGTACAACGTAACATTTAGTACGGAAATTGCTAATGATGCTGATAGCAACGGCAATTATCTTAAGTTTGGATATACATCTACCGACGGTAATTCTAAAAATACTGGCTACACATGGGGTGCACCTTATCTTAATTTGTCACCTTACATTAATCAAATCACTGAAGCAGGTACTTATACAATCAGCTTCAGATACAAGGTTGTTCCCGAAGAAGGCATAACTGCAGGTGCTACATTAAGACCTATGTTCCGTGGTACTTTAGGCAACTTCTATCTTACCAATTCTCCATCAATTGGCGGAACCTTAAATGAATGGGTAGAGTTTAGCGGAACCTTCACCATAAGCGAGGAAAATCTTGCGACTGCACAAACCGGAACCTTTAACTTTACTTTTGATAACGTAAAGGTAGCTGCTATTGCTACAGTAGGTATCGACGATTTTACGTTAACCAAAGGTACAACAAGCCTCTTCATTTATGACGGTTACGGCAACCAAAACGCAGTAGCCCGTACAGAAGCTAACAACGAAAATGCTATCTCTTTTCAGTCAGCCGACCTTGGCTATAAGGAAAGTAACGCACAAACAGATTCAATATCAATAAGACAGGAGCTGCTTAACAGCAGCTCCAATTGGTTGTCTACCTTTGAAGACTCCTTTTCTTTTAATTTAGCAGCATCAATCGCAAAAATTAAAACACCCGGCGTTTATAACTTACGTTATGCAACCGCCGCTGTTAAAAAGAGCGATGCTACCCTTGCTTATAATGAGCCCTATGCAACGGGCGCTTTAACTGCTGCAGAGGGTTATGAGTCCATTTTGGGCGGAGCTTCCGTTTTAGAAATTGAAAATTCCGTTTACAAAAAGGACAAAAATTGGCAATTTGTAACTGTTCAATTATATATTGACGATGCGGCTATTGCAGATGCAGTTGCCGGCAAACCCATTTATTTCTACCTTGCTAACCAAAATAACAAGGTTCAGTATATTTATACTGATAACATTTATATTACAAAATCAAATTTTGTTGATGAGGTTTATCCCAAAACCGCTACCGAGTGGCGCGCTGTTGAGTTTAACGTTTTTGGCAAGCCCGCTACAACGTACGATAATTTCAGAATTGATGCTGTACTTACAAAGGGTAACACAACCTTAACCGTTCCGGGCTTCTGGGATGGCGAAAGCAATTACAAAATAAGAGTTGCTCTGCCCGAAGCAGGTGTTTGGAATTATACAATTCAAGGCACAGCTTTAATTAACGGCACAATCAGCGGCAAAATCGTTTGCTCAGTTGACCCTGCTGAAGAATTAGACATTTATAAAAATGGCTTCGTAAAGGAAGACGGCAAGTATTTCACCTATGATGACGGTACACCCTTCTACTATTTCGGTGATACCCATTGGAACTTCGGCGGCGAAATTAATGAGGTTTACGGTAATTTCCAGGGCTACGAATACGTAGGCTTCTACGATGCCGTAGCTAACCCCAACGGTACAGCTTCAGGCTATAAGTACACAGGTACTTCCGAAACCCTTAAGGTAAACCTTATTGATGCCACTATTGCGGCACGTAAAAATCAGGGCTACACAGTAATTCAGAATCAGCCCCAGGGCGTTATGTCCGGTATTGCTGAACTTTCATACATTACAACAAGCGACCTTGCCTATTGGAACAAGCTTGACCAGGCTTACGGTAAGCTTGCTGATGCTGGCCTTGTAAACGCAAACTCATTTATGGCTAATGCAGGTCATATAAATATGTTTGTTGAACTTGACAAAACAAAGCCTCTTGCAGTTATAAAGAGCACACCTGTTGTTAGCGATACAAGACCTCAGACAGTAGTTTCCTGGGACGAATTTAAGGCAGAGGTTGGTATTACTTCGCTTGAATTTACTCCTTCCGGAGCAGTTTGCAACAGCGACTTAAATGACGGTTGGGTATTCCAGAATTTCACAGGCCTTGGATTCCAGAGATGGATTAACACCGGTGTTTCCTTGGAGGAAATGAAGGATTCCACTTCCTACGGCGATTACGTTGAATATTATATCGCTTACGATTATACTGACGCTTTCTATGAAAAGCTTGACAATTTAGCACGTCTTACAGTTGCCCGTTACGGCTCATATCCTGTTATGTGGACACTCGGTCAGGAAGCTGATATGGATAACTACAGCTATAGAACTATGAACCAAACAGGTGCGGTTGATCAAAACGGCATTGCCGCATATCAGATTCCTGCACGTTATAATTGGAGCTTTGTAAACAACCCGTATCTTCTTGTTGCCGATTATATCGGTATGTACGATACATACAATTCTCCCTTAACCTGTCACCAAGAGGGCGGCACTCATACCTACGGTAACGGTGTTACAACAAACGTTGTATATCAAGCTTGCGATCCCGGTACACATTTTACTGACCGCGTGTTTGAAACCTCTAACAGAACATCTTCTTACCTTACCACAGGTAACCCGTCTGTATTCTTAAATACAACGGCTCACTCTTGGGTTGCAGCACAGATTAGTCCTTCCTTCTGGACTACTACTATAAACGGTAATAGCGAAGCTGTACTTAATTACAGCAAGGATTATTATTATAACAGCAATAAGCCCGTTGTTAGCTTTGAAGCAGGTTACGTTTACCAGGGCGCAAACAACTATGCCGCACGTTATCGCGCATGGCACGCATTCTTTAACGGTCAGGCAGGCTATGCCTACGGCGCACAGCAAACCTGGGCTTACGGCAACTCCTATTCTTGCCATTTCCACTATAACGGCAACGAGCAGTGCTATATCAAGACTCACGAAAAGCAGTATGCAACCTACCTTGACGGTCTTAACTTTAACTCCGGTGCACAGGTGCACTACGTTAAGACGTTCTTTGACGGTCTTGCGGAGAAAGCAGGTAAGAATATTGATATTACCGACTTTACTCCTGCGTTTGGTGATAGGTCATACACATTTGATCCTGGTAATCCCGATATGGGCGACAACAAGGATACTTCAATCTTGTGGAATGCAATGTACAACGGTCCAACGTTGGCTAAGGATATTGCTATTGTTTACTTTGGTGATAACAACTATACACCTACTTATTCAACAGCAGAAGACGGAGCTATCTATAACGCAGCTAACTCAATGCTTACAGGCGGCACCGCTTTGTATAATACAGATATCGTTAACATTATGGCTGCAAGCTCAGACGCAACTCAGAGCTTAAACGCTAAATTAGCTGCAAATCTGTCTGATGCAGAGAAATTTGATATCTTCGTACTTAGAAACGGTGGCTTTAACAACCCCGCAATGTCTATGGCTCACTCTGATTTTGTTGGTGATTATCCCTTCTATGGCGGTATTGCTGACTCTGTTGAAACTGGTACACTTAAGGGCCTTGTTGAAGGTGCTACCTATAAGTGCGGTTGGTTTAACGTAGTAACAGGTGAGTTCGAGGGCGAAACAACACAGGTTGCAAACAGTGGCGGTATGTTCGCTATTGGCGATAAGCCTTACGACCAGAATCTGTACGATGTGCTTGGCAATAAGCACAGCCAAGACTACGTATTCTACGCTATTAAACAGTAATTTAATTGCATTATTCCTGTTAAAAGGATAAATTTGAAGCGCGCTTTAAACAAAGTGCGCTTCATTTTTTAGCATAACTGATTATTAAGGCTTAATTTGCAAATAAATTAAACACATTCAGCATCTTTGCTATTTAATGCAAAGGTGCTTTTTTAATGGTGTCTTATTTTGCAATTTAATTCTTTCACAGAACTTTTCTATAATCTGATTATTGAGCTTGCGTTTTCTATAAGGGTCTTTTTTAAAAAAACTATTCATATAATATAGCGGTGATTGTTTTGAGGATAGTTTTTAAGGCTTTGGTTTCTCTCGTACTTATTGCGGCGGTTATAACAGTTCCGTTTTCCCTTTACAGTGCACTTAACACCGATATCATTACTGATGAAATGTATCGGCGTAGGGAAGCCTATTATTACGGAGTTATAAACGTTTGGCAAATTGATTGCTTTGAGGGAGGCACGGGAAGTAGGGCAAATTGGCTGAAGAAAATTTGTGGCGGCTTTGAAAAACGCAATAACGGTGTGTATATTAACGTTGAAGCTGTTCCTGTTGAGCTTGCAAATAAATTGATAGCAACAAGGCAAAAGCTGCCCGATATGATTTCATTCGGTTGCGGCGTAGCGTTAGACGTAAATCAGCTTGAAAAAATTGACCTGCAGGCATTTTTTACAACCCAGGCAATTAAAAACGGGCGCAGCTTTACTTTCCTTGAGCCCATAAACAGCGTTGCCCTTGATTATGCTGTGCCCTGGTGTATGGGTGCATATTTTATGCTTGGAAATTCTGACACTTCGCTGTGGGGGCAAGATGGGGCAAAGGTAGGGAAAAAGGATGTTTATTCTGTAGGAGTGGGGCAAAAGACGGGCTACGGCGCTATAAAGGCGCTTGCAAATAACACACAAAACGATTTTTCGGGCGAGCTGGCGCTAAAAATAGGTAGTCCTCAAGAAATTTTTGAAGGCTATAACTATTCCCAAAATACCGTTAGAATGGTCGGAACGCAACGTGATTTTTATCGGCTTGCTTCTGCTGAAAGCAACAACAAAGGTCGCGAAAGTGAAATCACGTTTTTAAACTATAGTGATTTGTTTCAGTATATAAGTATTCTGAAATGTACCGACGCTAAAAAAATGTATATGATGCAAAATTTTGTGGGGTATTTGCTTGAACATTCTCAACAAAGCAGGTTGAGTGATATAGGTTTGTTTCCCGTCACCGTATGCAACGAAGTCGAATACGCCAATGCATATATGTCAAAGGCTTGGGAAGAAATAAAAAAAGCGGAGTTTTGCGCCGAAACTTATTTGTTTAACGGCGGATTTTCGGAAAATCTCTGGAAGGAAGAATTGAAAAAGCTACAAAAACAAGCATAAACATAAAAAAACAATTGAAAAATAAGGCGTTTTAAGGTATAATAAAATGGAGTATATTATAGGAGTGAAACTATGCCTATTGATGATATAAAGCAATTTGTTGCAAGTGGTAAATTCGATTATATTCTTGATGCTTCAATGAAGGAATTTACTACTCTTAAAATCGGCGGACCTGCCGATGTGCTTGTACAGCCACGTTCTATTGATGAGCTTGTAAGCCTTGTTTGTGCGGCAAAAAAGTATAACGTTCCTTATTTGTTTATGGGCAATGGCTCTAACGTTCTTGTTCGCGATAAGGGCATAAGAGGCGTTGTTATAAAGTTCGGTGCAAATATGGCTAATGCGCTTGTTTCGGGTAACGTTATTACTGCCGAGTGCGGCATTTCAATGGCGCGCCTCGCAGGCGTTGCGGCTGATAATTCTCTTACAGGCTTTGAGTTTGCGGCGGGTATTCCCGGCACCTTGGGTGGCGGAATTGTAATGAACGCAGGTGCGTACAAGGGCGAGCTTAAGGACGTTGTATTTGAGGTTAAAGCCCTTCTTCCAAACGGCGAAATAAAGGTTTTTACTAAAGATGAGCTTGACTTTTCATACCGTCACAGTTGTTTTTCAAATACTAATATGCTTGTGCTTGAAGCAAAGCTTATGCTTACTAAAGGAGATAAAGAGCAAATTAAAGCACGTATAAGCGAATTAAACCAAAGACGCAGAACCACTCAGCCTTTAGAGTTTCCCAGCGCTGGAAGTGCCTTTAAACGTCCCAAGGACGGTTTTGCGGCGGCGATGATTGATTCCTGCGGTCTTAAGGGATATGCAATAGGCGACGCACAGATTTCAGAAAAGCACGCGGGCTTCTTGGTTAATAGGGGCAATGCCACAGCTAAAGACGTTACATGCCTGCTCGAACACGTGCAGGCGGTTGTTCAAAATACATACGGAACGGTTTTAGAGCCGGAAATCATTACAGTTGGAGAGATTTAATTTGATTACAGGGGATTTTCATACACACGGCAGCTTCAGCCATGGCAAAGGCAGTGCCTTGGAAAATGCGGCTTTTGCCAATAAAATGGGCTTAAAAAGTCTTGCGATAACCGAGCACGGCTTGTTTATTATCACCGGTGGTTTAAAGGCAAAGGAGCTTAAAGAAGCACGGGAGGAATTTGACAGAGCACAGAGCCTTTTCCCGAATTTGCAAATGTATTTCGGCGTTGAAGCCGACTTGATTTCGCCCGACGGTGAAATTGATATTCCTGCAGGATATAAAGATGTTTTTGACGTTGTACTTGTGGGAATGCACTATTTTGTAAAGGGTACGAAGTTTAGAAATATAACGCGAATTGTTTGGCGAAATTTATTCAGGATTTTTATTCCTAACAGAGATAAATTAAAGGAAATAAACACTCGCGCTCTTGTAAATGCAATGCGCAAATATCGCATTGATGCACTTTCACACTTGGGGACAAGTATGCCTGATTTTGACCTGGTACAAATTGCCCGTGTGGCAGAGGAAACGGACACCTGTATTGAGCTGAATAATAAGCATTGTTCTCTTTCTTTGGATCAGCTTGTATATTTGGCAAGCACAAATGTGAAGTTTTTGCTTAATTCTGATGCTCACGACCCTGAAAAAGTAGGGCACGTGGAAAAAATGCTTGAGCTTGCTATGGAAGCAGGCATTAAGAGAGAAAATATTTTAAACCTTGACAAAATTTATATTCCAAAAAAATTACGGGAAATTCAATAATTATAGCAAATAGGCTTGAGCTTTCATCAAAAGCGTTGTTGTCGATTGTTCTTATTTAGCAGACAACTTAAAATACAAAAGGGGGAGAGACAAAATGAAATTTGTAATTGTTACGGGTATTTCGGGCGCAGGTAAGACTACGGCGCTTAAAATACTTGAAAATATGGGCTTTTTCTGCGTTGATAATCTTCCTATTGTTTTGCTTGAAAAATTTGCGGACCTTTGTTTCCAAAAAAACGGGGAGTTTCCTAAGGTTGCGGTGGGTATTGATTCCCGCGGCAGACAGTATTTTGATAAGTTTGCCGAAAGTATAAGATATTTTGAAGCGAATAACTATGAGGCGGACGTTCTGTTTTTACAGTGTAAACCCGATGTTCTTGTTAATCGCTACAATTTTACACGCCATATTCACCCTCTTGCAGAGGAATGCGGTACCGTTCTTGAATGTATTGAAAAAGAAACGCTTTTGATGAAGGGGATAAAACAATACGCTACAAATTTGATTGATACCTCATCAATGCAGGCAAAGGATTTAAAACACGCCCTTGAACGCCGTTATAACGCTGAGGACAAGCTTTCAATAAAGGTGCATATTTGCTCCTTTGGGTTTAAACGCGGTATTCCTTTGGATGCCGATTATGTGTTCGACGTGCGATTTTTGCCTAACCCGTACAACATAAGCAGTCTTCGCTCGTTAAGCGGATTGACCCGTGAGGTAAGCGAATATTTATACGGCTTTAAGGATTTTGATAATACGGTTGATATGATTTGCAATCAACTTAAATATATTATTCCCCAATATTCCAACGCGGGAAAGTACGAGCTTGTCTATGCTATCGGCTGTACCGGCGGCTATCACCGGTCTGTACGCGTTGCGCAATCGGTTGCAGATAGGCTTATGCAAGACGGAATATCCGTTGTGTGTGAGCACAGGGATATTGAACAGGAAGGCGAAAAATGGAAAAGTCCTTCACAACAATAACGCGTCTTGAGCTTGCAAAGGTGCGTTTTAATAAGGATTTTCAGCTGTTGGCAGAATTGGCGGGCTTTAGCTTTTCATCAGGCAACATCAAGCTTGGCAGAGGCAGTCTGTCTCTTGAGCTTTTTAGCGAAAATGAAGAGATTATTTTGCGCATAGCTTCAATGCTTAAGCGTTTATATTCGTGCTTTGTGCAAATCAGGGCTGTTGAAAAAAATCAACCCAAACGGCATACTGTTTATTTAATAGAAATTGCCCCGGAAACACCCGAAGGTCAGCTTCTGTTCGAAATAGGCTTGCTTGAGGGGGCGGCAGAGGAATACAGCTTCGGCACGATTAACGAGAAGATTTTTACCTTTGACGGTTGCTTTGAAGCGGCGTTGCGCGGCGCTTTTTTAGGCTGTGGCGTGCTTTGTGACCCGTATAAAACGTATCAGCTTGAATTTGTGCTTTCCCACGATGAGTTTGCCGAATATCTCCATCAAAGCCTTATAGAGCATGATATTCAGGCAAAACTTGTAAAGCGCAACGAACGCAACGTTATTTATATTAAGCAAATGGAAAGTATTGCCGACGTGCTTATTTTAACGGGCGCGGCAAACACAATGCTTGAATTTGAAAACGTCCGAGTTAATAAGGAAGTAAAAAACAACTTAAACCGTAGCGGTAACTGCCTTGTTGCAAATATAGGCAAAGCAGCTGATGCGGCACAAAAGCAAATTGAAGACATAAACGTGTTGCTTTCAGCGGGAGTAAAGCTTTCAAACACTATGCTCGAAACCTGCGAGTTGAGACTTAACCACCCTGAAGCTTCCTTAACAGAACTTGCCCAAATCAGCGGAAACACAACAAAAAGCGCACTTAACAAACGCTTTATAAAGCTTCGTAAAATGCGTGAAGAATTATAAAATAGGTAGGGTAATATGCAAAAAGAAAATATCTGTATAACCAAAGAAAACATCACTGCTGAAAACATTGCACTTCTTTGTGAAAAGCTTTCTAAGCTTGAATGTACGGCATACGTTGAGATTAATAACCAAAGAATAAATGCTCGCAGTTTGATGGGTATGATTGCATTTAAGTTTGTAAAAGGTCAAAGCATCGCTATTTTAACTGATGGATCAGAACAAGAAAAGGCTGCTGCCTTAATTAAAGGAATTTTTGTTGAATAATGGGATTTGTACATCTTCACACACATACTGAATACAGTCTTCTTGACGGCGCTTCGCGAATTGACGATATTGTTTCAGCCGCCAAGGAAGCAAATATGAACGCCTTGGCCATAACTGACCACGGTGTAATGTATGGTGCCGTTGAATTCTATAAAACTGCAAAAAAATACGGCGTAAAGCCAATTATCGGCTGTGAAGTGTACGTTGCCCCCAGAAGCCGTTTCGATAAGCAGGGGAAGGCTGATAAGGAATACGCCCACCTTCTTTTGCTTGTAAAAAACGAAGAGGGATACCAAAACTTAATCAAGCTTGTTTCTCTTGCCTTTACCGAAGGCTATTACTATAAGCCGAGAATAGACTACGATCTTCTTGAAAAGTATTCAAGCGGGCTCGTTTGCCTTTCTGCTTGCCTTGCAGGCGATATTCCCCAATACCTTTTAAACGGCAAATACGATGAAGCAAAGACTTTAGCCGTGCGCTTGAAAAATATGTTTCCCGATAGTTTTTATATTGAATTGCAGGACCATAATATTCAAGAGCAAAAGCAGATTTTACCTCTTCTTATCAAGCTTGCACGCGAGCTTGAACTGCCCTTGGTTGCTACTAATGACGTTCATTACGTGCGCAGAGAAGATGCCGAAATGCACGACGTGCTTTTGTGCGTTCAAACGGGAAAAACTCTTGATGACCCTGACCGTATGCGCTTTGAAACGCCTGAATTTTACTTAAAAACCGAAGAAGAAATGACCGAGCTTTTCGGCTTTGTTCCGGAAGCTATCTCAAACACGCAGGTTATTGCCGATGCCTGCAACTTTGATTTTGAATTCGGCAACACACATATTCCGTATTACGAGGTGCCCGACGGTTTAACTGCGGCAGAATATCTCTATAAGCTTGGGCTTGAGGGAATAAACAAAAAATATCCCGTTGTTACAGAAGAAATTAAAGAACGCTTTGAATATGAATTCAATATGATTAAACGAATGGGATACGTGGAGTATTATCTCATCGTTTGGGATTATATCAATTATGCAAAAAGCGTTGATATTGTTGTGGGGCCCGGCAGAGGAAGCGGAGCAGGTAGCCTTGTAGCCTACGCTATTGGCATTACGAATATCGACCCGTTAAAGTATAATCTTCTGTTTGAGCGTTTTTTAAACCCGGAGCGTGTAAGTATGCCCGACTTTGACGTTGATTTCTGTTTTGAACGCAGAGGCGAGGTTATTGAATACGTTAAGCGCAAATACGGTGTTGACCACGTGGCACAAATTGCAACCTTCGGTACAATGAAGGCACGTGCTGTTATTCGTGACGTTGGTAGGGTTATGAATTTGCCTTACGCCGACGTTGATAAAATTGCAAAAATGATTCCGAGAGAGCTGGGTGTGGATATTGACAGAGCTCTTGAGGTTAATCCCGAGTTGCGTGATGCTTGCAGTGATCCTAAAATTGAAAAGCTTATTTTCTTTGCCAAAAAGCTTGAAGGCTTGCCGCGAAATGCATCTACCCACGCGGCAGGTGTAGTTATATCAAAAAATCCCGTTGATACCTACGTGCCTCTTTGCGTTAACGGCGAAATGGTTGCTACCCAATACGTTGCCAAATACCTGGAGCAGTTGGGCTTATTAAAAATGGACTTTTTGGGGCTTCGTACACTTACCGTTATTCGTGACACTCTTGACTTTATAGAAAAGGCTACAGGCACTAAGCCCGATTTATCAAGTATCGGCTTTAATGATACCAACGTATATAATTTAATCGGCACGGGTGAGTGCGACGGTATTTTCCAGCTGGAAAGCAACGGAATGCGCTCGTTTATGAAAGAATTAAAGCCTTCTTGCTTTGAAGATATTGTAGCAGGTATTGCGCTTTTCAGACCCGGACCGATGGACAGTATTCCAAAATATATTTTTGGAAAAGAAAATCCCGAAAAGGTTGAATATCAGCATCCTATAATGAAAAAAACTCTTGAGGTTACCTACGGTTGTATGGTTTATCAGGAGCAGGTTATGCAAATCGTGCGCGACGTTGCGGGCTATTCCTTGGGCCGAAGCGATATAATGCGCAGAGCAATGAGCAAAAAAGACCAGGCCACAATGGAATTTGAACGCCAGGTATTCATTCACGGTCTTGAAGAAGACGGCGTTGTTACCGTTCCGGGTGCTGTTCGCAATGGAATTGACGAGAAAACAGCCAACGAAATTTTCGATAAAATAACCGTGTTTGCTCAATATGCCTTTAACAAATCTCACGCCGCAGCCTACGCTGTTGTGGCATATCAAACGGCATATTTAAAGTGTTATTATCCTCTTGAGTTTATGGCGGCAACATTAAACAGCTTGCTCGGTGACGAAGTAAAAACGGCAAGGTATATCGGCTATTGCAGAGAACACAATATTGAAGTGCTTTCGCCCGATTTAAACAGCAGTGCTTCGGGCTTTGCTCCCGTTAACGAAAAAGCTATCAGGTTTGGTTTAAGCGCCGTTAAAAACGTTGGAATTTCGGGCGTAAAATCAATAATTAAGGAGCGCGAAAGCAAGGGCGCCTTTAAATCGTTAGATGATTTTGCTACGCGCACCGTCAATATGGGTGACGTTAATAAGCGTATGGTAGAAAGCTTAATCAAGGCGGGCGCCTTTGATTTTACGGGCTATTCGCGGCACAGCCTCCTGAATTCCTTTGAAACCGTGCTTGACGGTGCTGCAAGCAGAAATAAAAACGTTATCGAGGGTCAGATTTCTTTGTTTGACGACGAAAGCGTTAAAAGCACCTTGAGCACTCAAACAATTAAAGAAATAGGCGAATATCCGCGCTTGCAATTCCTGGCGCTTGAAAAGGAAATGCTTGGCGTATATTTAAGCGGACATCCCTTGGAGAGATACGGTGAGCAGGTCAAAAAACTTGGTTTTGACTTGTCACAGATCGCTTTTGAAAAGGATGAAAGCGGCGAAAATATAATTTCTGACGAGCTTATGAGGCTTGACAACAAGGACGTTAAGTTTATAGGCATTGTTACGGGTATTCGTAAAAAGACAACAAAAAGCGGCTCGATGATGGCCTTTTTGACAATCGAAGATTTATATTCTTCAATCGTGGGGCTTGTTTTTCCGGCAACACTTGCCAGATGCAGCTCGTATATTTATGAAGATGCGGTAGTGCTTGTAAGCGGCAAATTGAGCGTTCGAGATGAAGAACAGCCTACTATTTTAGTTAATTCGGTATTTCCTGCAACAGAAGATTTAAACGAGGAAAATTTTGAAATTTGGATTAGGATTAACACCACCAATTCAAATAATATCGAAGAAAAAATTGAGCAGGTAGAACGAATGAGCGGCAGGGGAAGCATTGTGCTTTATTATGAAGCACAGAAGGCAAAAAGAGTCTTGATGAAGAAAATCAATAATCAAGAGGAAGAGATTAGTAAGCTGAAGGAAATTTTTGGCGAAAACAATATAAAAATTGTTATAAAATGAGTAAAAATTCCCCAAATTGATAGTCAAAAAAACGAAAAAATGTTATAATTAAAAGGATTTATTTGCGATTGTAAAAAAGGAGTGACAATTATGGCAGAAAAGAGAAAAATTGCAGTACTTACAAGTGGCGGCGATGCACCGGGTATGAATGCGTGTATTCGTTCCGTAGTACGTAACGGTATAAATAACGGTTTCGAAATGGTAGGCGTTATAAGAGGTTATAATGGTTTAATTAACAACGATATGATTCCTCTTGATAACCGTTCGGTTGGCAATATAATTAACAAGGGCGGTACAATGCTTCGCACAGCACGTTGCCTTGAGTTTAAAACAGAAGAAGGTATGGCGGCGGCACTTGAAAATATTAAGAAAAATAATATCTGTGGCGTTGTAGTTATCGGCGGCGACGGTTCTTTCAGAGGCTGTAACGCACTTACACAGCACGGTGTAAATGCCATCGGTATTCCCGGAACTATTGATAACGATCTTGCGTATACAGATTTTACGTTGGGCTTTGATACTGCAACAAATACTATTCTTGATGCAATCACAAAGATTCGCGATACTATGGCAAGTCACGACAGAGTAAGCGTTATTGAGGTTATGGGTAATAAATGCGGCGATCTTGCTCTTTATGCAGGCTTGTGCGGTGGCGCAGAGTATATAATTTTACCTGAGGTTGAATGGAATATTGACGATATATGCGCAAAACTTGAGCACAGCAAGAAACTTGGCAAAACTTCAAGCATCGTTATTACTGCAGAAGGTGCGGCAAGCGGTGCCACTATAGCTGACGAAATTGAAGCACGCACAAGTATGGATACAAGAGTTTCCGTTTTAGGATATATTCAGCGCGGCGGCTCACCCAGCGCAACGGACGTTTTGTTAGCAAGCCGTTTCGGTACTCGTGCTATCGAATTGCTTGTTGAAGGCGTTGGCGGCAGATGCGTAGGTATAAAGAATAATAGCGTTTTTGATATGGATATTACAGAAGCCTGCAATATGAAAAAGATGTTAAATATGCGCTTATACGATATTGCAGAAATTCTTGCAAAGTGAGAAAAAATATGAAGCTTATTATTGATGCTTTCGGCGGCGATAATGCCCCTGAAGAAATTGTTAAAGGTACGGTAGCAAGCCTTAACGAGCGTGATGATTTTTCGGTTATATTTACGGGTAACGAAGAAAAAATCAAGGCAGAGCTTGAAAAATATAAATATCCTGTAGACAGAGTTGAGATAGTAGATGCTCCTGAGGTTATCTCTATGGACGAGCATCCCGTTGAGGCAATCCGAAAAAAGAAGAATTCCTCCATGGTAGTAGGTCAGCTTCTTTTAAAGGAGAAAAAAGGCGATGCGTTTATTACCTGTGGCTCTACGGGTGCTTGCTTGGCTTGCGCTCAGCTTAGAGTGGGCAGGATTAAGGGTATAATCCGTCCTGCACTTGCACCGGTGCTTCCGAACAAAAATAAAGGCGTTATGCTCATTGACTGCGGCGCTAATATGGATTGTAAGGCAACGAACCTTGCACAGTTTGCAGTTATGGGAAGTATTTATATGGAAAAGGTCGTGGGTGTAGAAAATCCGCGTGTCGGTCTTGCAAGTGTCGGCACAGAGGACGGCAAGGGCAACGAGGTTTCAAAGGAAGCCTTGGCTTTAATCAGAGAACAAAATCTCGTTAACTTTGTAGGTAATGCAGAGGGCAGAGATATTGTTGACCGTGTTGACGTTATGGTTGCCGACGGCTTTGCAGGTAATTTTATGATGAAAGGGCTCGAAGGCTTCGGCGAATATATAATTTCTGTTATGAAAAAAAGCTTTACGTCTTCGTTAAGATGTAAAATAGGCGCTCTTTTGTTAAAACCGGCACTTAAGGACTTGAAAAAGTCAATGGATTATAATGCATACGGCGGCGCGCCTTTGCTTGGAATCGACGGCGTGGTTATTAAAGGTCACGGATCTTCAAAGGCAAAAACCATGCAGTCAACAATTGACCAGGCCATAAAAATAGTTCAAGCGGACGTTGTGGGAATTATAAAGGAAAATATTTCTGCTATGACCGTTAATGAATAAATGTCTTTATTATTTTTTAGGAGGATTTTTCTATGTTTGAAGAAATCAAAAGCCAAATTGCTGAAATGCTTAATATTGACGAAAGCATCATAACAGCAGAAAGTAATCTTATCACAGACCTTAAGGCAGATTCGATGGATATTGCAACCTTGCTTTTAGAGGTTGAAGATGCCTACGGCATTGAAATTGCAGAGGACGATCTTGATTCCCTTAAAACTGTAGGCGATATCGTTGCTTACATAGAAGCACACAAAAATTAATTATAAGGTAATGCACAGGCTGAAACGGTAACGCAATTACGCGCCGTCAAGGTCTGTGCTTATGCTGTTTTATGAAAGAATTAGAAGAAAACTTAGGTTATACCTTTAAAAATAAGGATATATTGACCTTGGCACTTACACATTGCTCTTATTCGGCTGAACACGGAACAAAGCATAATCAGCGGCTTGAGTTTTTAGGCGATGCAGTTTTGGAGAGTGTTATAAGCGATTATTTGTACCATAAATATAACGAGTTTGATGAAGGAAAATTGACTCGCTTACGGGCATCAATAGTTTCGGAAGAACCGTTGTCCAAGGCGGCAGAGGATATAAACTTGCCTGAATACGTTTTGCTTGGTATAGGTGAGAAGGCAAGCGGTGGCGCTAAAAAGTCAAGCGTGCTTTCGGATACGCTGGAGTCCGTATTTGCGGCGGTTTATTTAGACGGTGGCTTTGAACAAGCACAAAAGGTAATTCTTTTTGTGCTTGCAAAGGCTATCGAAAATGCTAAAGAACAGCCTCTCGATTACAAAACTGCCCTGCAGGAATTGCTTTACGTCAATGGAAACGTTGATATTGAATATAAGCTTGTTTCTGTTGTAGGTCCGTCACACAACAGCGTGTTTACGTCGGAAGTTTACTGTAACGGCAAACGTCTTGGCACAGGTGTCGGCTCGAGCAAAAAGCGTGCAGAGCAGGCGGCTGCCAAGGAAGCCCTTGAGCAAATTAACAAATAGCTCAAAAATAAAATTCTAAAAAAAGCAACCTATCGGTTGGCTTGGAGGATAAATGTTTCTTAAAAGATTGGAAGTGTTCGGCTTTAAGTCATTTGCCGAACGACTTGATATTAGCTTTTCAAACGGAATAACAGCCATTGTAGGTCCTAACGGAAGCGGTAAAAGTAACGTAAGTGATGCTGTGCGTTGGGTTTTGGGTGAGCAAAGCGCAAAACAGCTGCGCGGTGCCAATATGGCGGACGTTATCTTTAAGGGCACGGAAAGTCGTAAGCCTCTTTCTTACTGTGAGGTTTCTCTTGTGTTCGACAACGAAGATAAGGGACTTGACATTGAGTATTCAGAGGTTGTTATTACCCGTAGGCTTTATCGTAGCGGCGAAAGTGAATACTACATAAACCGTAACGGCTGCAGGCTTAAGGATATTGTTGCACTTTTTCAAGATACCGGTATTGGTAAGGAAGGCTATTCAATCGTAGGTCAGGGTAAAATTGAAAACATTTTATCAGGAAAGCAAGAGGAGAGGCGCTCCGTCTTTGAAGAAGCCGCAGGTATTGTTAAATATAAGACCCGTAAAAACGAGGCAGAGCGTAAGCTTGAGCATACTTGCGATAATTTAGTAAGAATTAACGATATAATTGATACCCTTGAAGAACGCATTGAGCCCTTGGCTTCTCAGGCTGAGGTTGCTAAAGAATATTTACAGCTTCGTGAGCAACTGCGCAGGGTAGAGGTTAACTATTATCTTGTTCAAAATGAGCTGGCAGCCCAAAGAAGAGAAGCGTATAATATTCAGCTTGAGGGTATTGACCAGGAGAGAAACGAAAAAACCGAGTACGTTGGTAAACTTGCCGCTGAAAATGAAGCTCTTGACGCGCAGCTTGCGCAAAAGGAAATGGAGCTTTCGTTAATTCGCGCAAAGCTTTTGGAACTTACTGCTTCCAGCGAAAATACTTTGGGTCAGATCAGCGTGTTTGACGAGCGCATACAAAATATAAACGACCAGATCGAACGTGTTAAGGCGGAGCTTGAAAGCAACGAGCAACGTAAAAAGTCAATGGAAGACGCTATCAACGGCGATACCGGTGTTGAAGGCGAAAAAAGACTCGCTATTGAAGCAAAAAAGCAAGAAATTGAGCTTCTTGATAAAAATTTAATTGATCAGGACGAGCTTCTTGCAAAAGAAAATCAAGAGCTTGAAGCATTAAAGGCTGAAATGATTGCCAATATGAACAAGCTTTCGGACGTAAAATCAAACATTAGCCGATATGAAGCCATGCAAACCAGCATCGAGCAAAGAAAAGAAAAAATTCTGCTTACCGTCGAACAGCTTCGCTTGCAGAGAACGAGCATTGAAGATGCTTTAAATGAACAAAAATCGGATACAGAGGTTTTTGATAACGAGAAGGCGGCGCTTCAAGGTGAAAAGGATAAAGTGAAAACTGCTTGGCAGGAACTTTATTTAAAGAAAGAAAATGCCGATGAAGTGCTTTCAAAAGCAACTGCCGAGGTAAACGGTGCGCAGTCACGCTTAAGGGTGTTAGAGGACTTAAAACGCGATTTTGAGGGCTTTAATTATTCTGTAAAACGCTTACTTTCTAAGGGTGAGCAGGACGCACAGATTAAAAAGCATATCTGCGGTGTTATAGCACAGCTTATTTCCGTGCCTGAAAAGTACGAGGTTGCTATTGAAGCGGCTTTAGGCGGTGCTATGCAGAATATTGTTACACCCACCGAGGAAGACGCAAAGGCCTTGATTGATTTCTTGAGGGCAACTGATTCGGGCAGAGCAACGTTCTTGCCTATTTCCGCTGTTTCCGCAAGGGAAATAAACGGACAGGAAAAGGCGGCAATTAAGGTGGGCGGTTGCTTTGGTGCGGCCAACGAGCTTATTTCTTACGAAAGTAAATACGATAACGTCATCAAAAGCCTTTTGGGCAGAACCGTTATTGTTGATAATCTTGATACGGGTATTGGTATTGCCCGCAAAACTTCTCACGCGCTTAAAATCGTTACGTTAGACGGCGACGTTATGAACGCAGGCGGTTCTATGAGCGGTGGTAGCACCCGCCAAAAGAGCACGAGTATTCTTGGGCGCGAGCGTGAGATTGATGCTCTTAAGGCAATTATAGATAAAAAGCTTCGGGAAATTGCCGAGATCAAAAACGATATTGAGAATTTTGATGCAAAAAATACGGAATTTGAAGCTCAGGTAGCTGTGCTTGACCAGAAAATGCACGAGCTGGATATTAAGTTCGCACACGATTTTGAAAAGCTTAATTCCTTAAAAACCGATATGCAAAGCAGTATTGATGCTGAAAATGAGCTGTTACTTGAAAACGAGCAGCTTGACGATACCTTGGCAGAAATTAAGGGCGAGCTTGCAAATATTGCACATATGCAGGGCAGTGTGGAAAATTCAAATTCTGATGCTCAAGCGACAATAAGCGCGCGTATGGCAGAATATAATAAAAAGCAGTTGGAGCGCGAAAAGCTTAACCAAAGGCTTGTGGACGCGCGTATTGAATGTGCAGGGCTTGAAAAAGAGCTCGATGCCATTGTAAACAACGCTCAGCGAATGGGCGAGCTGATTGCCAACCTTGAGGAAGCTAAGGTTAAGCTTGTAGCAGAGGGCTTGGATCTTGAAAAGCAGCTTGCCGAAACCAAGAAGGAAAAGGAAGCGAGCATATTAAAAACCGAAGATACAAAGGGTGAGCTTTCAGAGCAAACGGAGCTTCAAAGAGTAAGCGAAACTCAAAGAGAAGGTATTACTGCGCTTATTAAAGAAAACGATGAAAAGCGCCGCCGTTTCGAACAAGAAATCTATGATGCGGGAGAACGGCGTCATAAGGTTGAGCTTGCAGTTTCCAAGGTTGACAATGATTTAGAATATTTGGAAAACAGAATTTGGGAGGAATATGAGCTTACACAAGCTACGGCGGAGGAGTTCCGTGACCCCGAATTTAAGCAAACAGGTGCGCAAACGGAAATTAACAAGCTTAAAAAGGCTATTTCTGCACTTGGAAACGTAAACGTAAACGCTATTGATGAATACGTTGAAACAAAGGAACGCTTTGATGCACTTTCAAGCCAGCGTGACGACCTTCAAAAAGCTGAGAGCGATTTGAGAGAAATTATAGGCGAGCTTACCAAGAAAATGGACAAGCAGTTCAGAGAACAGTTTGAGCTTATTAACAAGCATTTTACAAAAACCTTCAGCGAACTGTTTGGCGGCGGTAGGGCAGAACTTAAGCTGCAAGACGGTGAAAATTCTCTTGATGCGGATATTGAAATCGTTGCACAGCCTCCGGGAAAGAACCTTCAGCTTTTAAGTCTGCTTTCAGGTGGCGAAAGAGCGTTAACAGCTATTGCAATTTTGTTCGCTATGTTAAAGCTTAAGCCTACTCCGTTCTGTATCTTGGACGAAATTGAAGCTGCGCTGGATGAGGCAAACGTTGGTAACTTCGCTTCATATTTGCGTAAGTTCTCTAAAAAGACGCAGTTCGTTGTAATTACCCACCGTAAGCCCACTATGGAAGAAGCCGACAGCTTGTACGGTGTAGCTATGGAAGAAAAGGGCATTTCGAAAATCGTTTCCGTTAAGCTTACATAATTAACACGGCAATATGTGTTTTTCAGTAACGTGACTGATTAAAGAGGTATTTATGGGATTGTTTAATAAGGACAGTTGGCTTACAAAGCTTGCGGGCGGTCTTTCAAAAACAAAGGAAAACATTTCAAACAAAATCGAAGAGCTTGTAAAATATTACAAGGAGATCGACGATGAGTTTTTTGAAGAGCTTGAAATGGTTTTGATTTCTGCCGATATTGGCGTAAGCGCAACCGAAGAAGTTTTAAGTGCACTTAAGGCAAAGGTCAAGGCAGAAAAAATCGGCAGCAGTGAGCAAATTCATTCGCTTCTGCGCCAAAGCATTGAAGACGTTTTGCTTTCGGCTATGAACGAAGAGGTAGAAGAATACCCGCTGTTAATACTCGTTACAGGAGTTAACGGCGTTGGTAAAACTACGGCAATCGGTAAGCTTTCCGATTTTTATATTAAGCAAGGCAAAACCGTTACCGTTGCCGCGGCAGACACCTTCAGGGCGGCGGCGGCAGAACAACTTGAGCTTTGGGCAAAGCGCAGCGGTGCTTCTATAATTAAAGGTGCCGAGGGTACTGACCCTTCTGCCGTGGTTTATGATGCTATTCAAAGCGCAAAGGCAAAAAAGACAGACGTGCTTATTTGTGATACTGCCGGAAGACTGCATAATAAGAAAAATCTAATGGAAGAGCTTGCCAAAATCGGAAGAGTTATTGCCAGGGAATTTCCTGAGGCTAAACGCCAAAATATGCTTGTGCTTGATGCTACTTGCGGTCAAAATGCGCTTGTTCAGGCAAAAGGCTTTTCCGAAGCCGTTGGAATTGATGGAATTATTCTGAATAAGCTTGACGGTACTGCCAAGGGCGGCGTTGCAGTTGCTATCGCTAAGGAAATGAATATTCCTATTATGTACGTTGGCGTTGGCGAAGGAATTGAGGATTTACGCCCCTTTGATGCAAAGGATTTTGCCGCAAATATTATTTAATTTTCGCTTGACAAAAAAATAAAATGGGTATATTATATGGACTGTAAAACAAATTTGCTTTACAGTCCTTAATTTTTTGGAGGTGCTTCGGTGGAAAAAAACATTGAATTTGTAATTCTGCTGGACACTTATGAAAAACTTTTAACCGAAACTCAATCAAGGATCTTGCGTATGCGCTTTGATGAGGACCTTTCTTTAGGCGAGATAGGTGAGCTTTGCGGAATTTCCCGCCAGGCTGTGCGTGATGCTATTGTCAAGGGCGAACAAAAGCTTTTGTTTTATGAACAGACCCTTAAGGTTGCAAAAAGAGAAAGAGAACTTTCTCGTGTTATAAACGAGTTGGAACAGGCTAATACTGAAAATAGCCTGGAATATGCAGAACTGTTAAAGAGTATTTTGGAGGAGCAATAATGGCTTTTGAAGGCTTAACTGAAAAACTTCAAAAAGTATTTAAAGGGCTTAGAAGCCACGGCAAGCTTTCCGAAAGCGACGTTAAGGAGGCAATGCGCGAAGTTCGTATGGCTCTTTTAGAAGCTGACGTTAACTTTGCAGTTGCACGTGATTTTGTTAAAAAGGTAACCGAAAAGGCGGTAGGGGAAGAGGTTCTAAACAGCTTAACACCCGGTCAGCAGGTTATTAAAATAGTTAATGAAGAGTTAACTGCACTTATGGGCTCAACCCATTCAAAACTTACTGTTTCATCAGCACCGCCAAGCGTATATATGCTCTGCGGTCTTCAGGGTGCAGGTAAAACCACTATGTGCGCTAAGCTCGGTGCACTTTTAAAAAAGCAAGGCAAAAAGCCGTTGCTTGTAGGGTGCGATATTTATCGCCCTGCCGCCATTGAACAGTTAAAGGTGGTAGGAACACAGGTTGACGTTGCAGTGTTTGAAAAAGGTACTCAAAATCCTATAAAAACGGCTGAAGAAGCAATTAAATATGCAAAAAGCTATCTTTACGATACTGTCATTTTAGATACAGCAGGTCGTCTGCATATTGACGAAGCCCTGATGAATGAGCTTGTTGATATTAAAAAATCTGTCAGACCTACGGAAATTTTACTTACGGTAGATGCTATGACGGGTCAGGACGCTGTCAACGTTGCTCAAAGCTTTAATGAAAAGCTTGGTATCGACGGCGTTATTTTAACAAAGCTTGACGGCGACGCAAGAGGCGGTGCCGCAATGAGCGTTAAAGCAGTGTGCGGTAAGCCCATCAAATTCGCAGGTGTCGGCGAAAAGCTTACGGATATTGAAGTGTTCCACCCCGACAGAATGGCATCGAGAATTCTCGGCATGGGTGACGTGCTTTCCTTAATTGAAAAAGCGCAGGAAAATTTTGACGAAGCAGAGAGCTTAAAACTTGTTGATAAAATCAAACAGAATAAGTTTGATATGCAGGATTTCTTGGAGCAGTTTAAGCAAATGCGCAAGATGGGTTCAATGCAGGATATAATGAAATCGCTTCCTCAAATTCCCGGTATTGATACGCAAAAGCTTTCTCAGCAGGAAATTGATGAAAAACGCATTGATAGGCTTGAAGCCATAATGCTTTCTATGACTAAAAAGGAACGCAAAAACCCCGACATTCTGAATGCTTCCCGCCGCCGCAGAATTGCCGCAGGCAGTGGCACGTCTGTTCAAGAGGTTAATCAGCTTGTTAAGCACTTTGAACAGGCTAAAAATATGATGAAGCAGATGGGTATGTTCTCAAAAAAAGGCAGGGGCGGCTTCCCCAGATTCAGATAACAAGGTAAATTAGCAAGAATAAAATTCATTGCTTAAATATTTAATAATTTTTTTATTGGAGGATTTTCAAAATGGTAAAGATCAGACTTAAAAGACTTGGTGCAAAGAAGGCTCCCTTCTATCGTGTGGTAGTTTCCGAAAGCCGTAACGCTCGTGGTGGCAAATCAATTGCTAACATCGGCTACTACAATCCTATGACAGAGCCTGCTGACATCAAAATTGATGTTGAAGCTGCTAAAGAATGGATCGGCAAGGGTGCACAGCCCTCTGAAACAGTTAAGAAGCTTCTTAAAATCGCAGGTCTTGAATAATTAGGTGATTAAAGTGGAATCATTAGTAGAGTTTATTGTAAAAGAACTCGTTAACGACAAAGACCAGGTTAACGTTACACGTATTGACCGTGATGACGCTACTGTTATTGAGGTGCGCGTTGCACCTGATGATATGGGCAAAATCATCGGCAAGCAAGGCAAAATTGCCAGGGCTATTCGCACGGTAGTAAAGGCCGCTTCTTCAAAAGAAGAAAAGCGCGTAATCGTTGATATTATCTAAGTATGGATTATGTTAGAATCGGTCTTGTGGCGAAGCCTCAAGGAATTCGCGGCGAGATAAAGGTTAATTCTCTGTCCGATAGGCTTGAACGTTTTTTAGAGCTTAAATACGTTTTTGTTGAAGATAAGGGAAAGTATTTAAAATACAACGTAAAAGGCACCCGTCTGGGCGATGGGTGTGCCTTTTTGTTCCTTGAAAAGATTTATACTCGCGATGAGGCGGAAGCGTTGCGCAACAAGTATATTTGCGTTGATAGGCAAAATGCTATAAAGCTACCCGAAGGCAGATATTTTATATTTGATTTGATTGGCTGTAACGTAGTAACTGATACGGGTGAAGAACTCGGTAAGCTAACCGAGGTTATGCAACCTGGCGCAAACGACGTTTACGTTGTTCAAGGCAAAAATGGCGAGGTTTTAATACCCGTTGTTGATAGCTTTGTGCTTGACGTTAATATTGATAAAAAACTTATAACCGTAAAGGGCGATATGTTGCAAGAGGTTGCCGTATATGAAGATTAGCGTTTTAACCATTTTTCCCGAAATGATTGAGCCTATGCTTGCTACAAGTATTTTAGGCAGAGCGATTAAAAAGGGTATTTTAGAGGTTGAAGTTATAAATATTCGCGATTTTAGCACGTCGAAGCACAAAAATACCGATGATTATCCATTTGGTGGCGGTGTAGGTATGCTTATGATGCCTCAGCCTATTTTTTCTGCGTTTGAAAGCGTTAAAAAGGAAAATAGCTTAAGCGTATATATGTCACCTCAGGGGGAAACACTTTCTACCGATATAGTTAAGGAGCTTGCTCAAAACGAGCACTTAATTATTCTGTGCGGGCATTACGAAGGCGTTGACCAAAGAGTGCTTGATAATTTAATTGACCGAGAAATATCTATCGGCGATTACGTTTTAACAGGTGGAGAGCTTGCCTGCTGTGTTGTAATAGATGCCGTTTCACGATTTATTGACGGCGTTTTGGGCAGTGTTGACAGCGCTCACGAGGACAGCTTTTCCGATGGCTTGCTGGAAGCCCCTCAATATACGCGTCCTGCAGAATTTATGGGGCACAAGGTGCCCGAGGTGCTTTTGAACGGTAATCACGCACATATTGCCGCTTGGCAAAGGGAAATGCAACTGCGTGTAACCTTAAAAAAGCGTCCAGACTTAATAGAAACTGCCGATTTAAGTAAAGAAGACCTTAAAATTCTTGAAAAAATCAAAAATGAATAAAAAGTGCTTGCTATAATTTGCGTTTTATGGTATATTATACAAGCTTGATAAATTCGGATGGTCCGCTTAACCGTAAATTCGAGTTAATGAACATCTATTTTAAGGAGAAATGATATGGAACTTATTAGAGCAATTGAAGCAGAACAGCTTCGTACAGACATCCCTGATTTTAATGTTGGTGATACTGTTAAGGTAATGGTTAAGGTTGTTGAAGGTACTCGTGAAAGATTACAGGCCTTCGAAGGAACCGTAATTGCCCGTAAAAACGGTAGCACTAATGAAACCTTTACTGTACGCCGTGTAGCTTACGGTGTTGGTGTTGAGCGTACTTTCCCCGTACATTCACCCAGACTTGGCAGCATTACAGTTGTTCGTCGTGGTCGTGTTCGTAGAGCTAAGCTTTATTATCTTCGTGACCGCGTTGGTAAGGCTGCAAAGGTTAAGGAAATTCAGTAATAAAAAGGTTTATCCCATTGGTACGAGTGTAAAAAACACTCGTACTTTTTTTGTACTTAAGTTTCCTTGCGTTAGCCGTAATTACCCTTAAAACAAGCGGCGGTCAGCCCGAAAGTTAAAGGAATAACCTTGACATAACAAAATTGTAGGTATATAATTTATACAGTATAATACACCGCTAAGGGTGTTTTACGGGCAGGTTTTTGGAACAGATACGTTGTAATTTATAAAGCGGTGGGGTATCCGAAAGCATAAATAACGTGTTATAAACGGTGAGTAAATGATAGAGAACAAAAACGTGTTAAATATTGAGCTTCGCGAGGCGGGCTACGGTGACGAACGATACATAAATGAGTTTTTTGATTCCTTGGGCGGTGAAAGCAGAGCTGTTTTCAACCGTAGAGATTATAACCGCAAAGGAGTCCTTAAGTACTGTGGCAAGAAGGATGAAAACCGTAAGTATTGGCTTGCACTCATAGAGGACAAAATGGCAGGGTATGTGTTCTTTTTGGATTGGAATACGTCGATACCTGAAATGGGAATTGCTATACGTGATGAACTGCAAGGGCAGCATTTGGGTAGAGAACTTGTTAATTTTGCCATTGAACACGCGAAAGCGGCAAATAAAGGCGGAATTCAGCTTACTACTCATACTGCTAACCTGCGCGCTCAAACACTTTATGAGGCGATGGGCTTTGTGTGTAAGGGTTTATGTAAAAACTGTACAGAGTTATTTTATCTGTTAAGCTTTTAAAATTAAAAATAAGGAGAAAACAAATGATTATTGACCACATTCGTAACAGAAAAAACTATTATTTTTTAGGCGAAAATTTCAAAAAAGCACTCGAATATTGCGCAAATGCAACCAAGGAAGGCTTTAAGGTTGAGGACGTTGATATTGACGGTAATAATGCTTTTATTCGCGCAAGGACCGTTGCTACAGCGCCTGTGGAAAAATGCAGAATTGAAGCGCACAGACAGTATGCTGATGTGCATTTTATGCTTGAAGGTGAAGAAAAAATAGGCTATGCGGATATCGACACCCTTAAAAAAACAGAATTTGATAACGATGATACTGACTTTTATGAAGGTGAAGTTGACCTTGTAACCGTTAAGGAAGGCTATTTTATGATTGTTCTGCCTCAGGACGCTCATATGCCTTGCGTTTGCACAAAGGAGCCTTCAAAGGCTAACAAGCTTATCGGTAAAATAAAGGTAAATTAATCGTTGCTGTCATTAAATTTGCGTTTTGCAGTTTAAGTAAAAGTAGAGCGAGATTAAACATAAATTCAGCAAAATAAATAAAAAGCACTTATGATTTAAGTCATAAGTGCTTTTTTTGTAAATAAGAAGTTGAAAGATAAAATAAATTATCTGTTTAAAATAAGTTTTGTAAGCTCAACGGGCTCAACAATCTTGTCACCCTTATAAACACGCATATTGCCGGAAGCAATTTCGTCAATAAGAATAACCTCGCCGTTGTTATAGCCGAACTCGAATTTAATATCCCAAAGGTCAAGACCGATAGTCTTTAAATCGTCAGCAACGATTTTTGTGATTTTAAGGGTCTGCTCCTTCATGCTTTCAAACATTTCAAGGCTCATAACGTTAAGTGCGGCAAGACCTTCACCTGTAACTAACGGATCACCTTTTTCATCATTTTTAAAGGTGCATTCAACGTAGCCACCCTCTAAAGGAGTACCGTCGGCAATATATTCGCCGTATCTGCGAATGAAACTACCCGTTGCAACAAGGCGGCAGATAACTTCTAAACCGTGACCAAACACCTTGCCGGGAAGAACTTCCATTGTAGCATTTTCGACGTCAGCACTTACATAGTGTGTTTTAATACCTGCTGCTTTAAGCATTTCAAAATAATAAACAGATGTTTGTAAATTTGCCTTGCCGATGCCTTCAATAGTAAGTCCTACTGAATTTTCGCCCGGATCAAAAACACCGTCTTTACCGGTGCAATCGTCCTTAAATTTGAGCATAACGTTGCCGTTGTCAAGGCTGTAAACGTCTTTTGTTTTTCCTTCATAAACTTTCTTCATAAAAAACTCCTTCCGCACAAGTGCAATAAAAATAAGGATTTAACTAACGAAATAAAGTATAACATATTTTTGCGTAATTATCAATTGTTTTTTTGCGTACATTAAATAAAAAATAGACATAAAAATGTACAAATTGTAAATTAAATTTATATATGGGTGAAAGTGTTTGACAGAAAGTGCTTTTTGTATGATAATTTAAACATATTACAAGCCTTTACGGCAGATAAGTAGGTTAAAAAATGGCAGAAATTAAGCACGTGTGTGAAAATGATTTTCACACTACGGTTGAAGCCAGCCCGACACCTGTTTTAGTTGATTTCTATGCAGATTGGTGTGGGCCTTGTAAGGCAGTTCAACCTGAACTTGAGGCACTTGCAAAAGAATGCGATAAGGTTGTTGTTGCAAAAATTAACGTAGATGAAAACAATAATTTGGCTGAAAGATTTAATATTAGCAATATTCCTTGTATGATGCTTTTTGTAAATGGCGAACCTCAAAAGACAATAGTTGGCTACAGAACAAAGCAACAGCTTTTGTCACTAATTGAAGAAGATTAAATAAAGGACCGAAATTCGATTGGGTCCTTTGTTTTTTAGTCATTTTTTGCTTTTTGCTTTCATTTGAAAACAGACAGCGGAACAGAACTGTAAAAAGTTCTCGTATAAGCGCATTAAACGTGCAAAATGCTTATTGACACAGCTTAACATAAATGCTACAATAAATAAAAATAAAAAGTTAAAACCTCCCGATATTATGGGGATTTTAGCCTTCCAAAAAATCGGGGGGGGGTAGAGAAAACTATGAAAAAAACTGTTACTTTATTACTTGTTCTTGTACTGGCCTTTTTGTGTGCTTGTTCTCCGAACAGCGTTCAAAATCTGCCTACTAATCCGCCTATTTCAAACAGTAATAATTGGCAAAACAACGTAACGCCGACGCCTAATGGGAATTCGCAGGATAGTATTACCGCAACGCCTACGGAAGCGCCTGCACCATCGCCGTCACCAACACAGTTGCCCAATATTGAAAAAACGTATCTTGCAAGGGTAAACGTTTCTAACGTGCTTAATATGCGTTTTCAGCCTGATAGCAATTCAAAAGTAGTAGCAACCTTGCCCAAAGGCGCAATAGTTCAGGTATTGTACGCCAAGGACGGCTGGTGTTGTGTAAATAAAGACAAAGCGTTAGATGGTAATGAATACGTAGCCGTAGGCTTCTGCAAACAGGATTATCTCGAACCTATTACAGATATTGATGCCGTATATGCACCGCTGAATCCCGTAAAATACACTTTAACCGATAAAGGCTATTCCGTAAAAGTGTTCAGGTTTGGAGTTAAATGCAATGATGGCGAAAATAATTATTTGAGCCCCGAAAAAATCAATTATTACACCGATATGTACCTTTATAACGAAAAAGGAGAATTTGTAAGCACGGTTGTAAGTCCTAACAGCTCTTATTTCTTCTATAAGGAAAATCCGCCTCAATATGATAGCTGGAATGAAGTATATCTGCATTTTTTAATTGAAGATTTTGCTGATAACGGCAGTCCGTATTTGTTCTTCCAAAAATTGTCTGATGAAAATTACATTCGTTATGTAAGCGAACAGGAAATTAAACAGATGCAACAGGAAGAAAGCTATGAACGCGATTATCCAAGTGTAATAGGTGAGAATAAAGCCGAGCTTCACGTATGCACCGATATGTTTGGCGTTTGCGATAAATACTTTGAAGTAGATGACGTTGAACTTGATTTGAGCTTGCCTATAGGTAACCCTTTCCACCCTTTGTATAAGGATAATCTTGATTATATATTAGATTATTACAGAAGCAAATTAAAAAGATAATATAAACGTTAAAAGGCTTGCATAATGCAAGCCTTTTTTATGCGATTTAATTTTTGATTACTTTGCCTTAAGTAAAATTCCTGTGATAATGGTACACACGCCTGCCAAAGCAAAAATCCAATGGGTTAGTACAAGACATAATAACACAACGCCAAGAATAAATAAGAATACTTTTAATATGCGTAAAAAATTAGGCTTCATTGTTATTCTCCTTTTTCTGCTTTTTGCTTGGCAGTTGGGCGAATATTACGGCTAAAAACATAATTGCGCAACCAATGTATTCTCGCTCGGACATTTGTTCGTTTAAAAATACTACGCCGCCTAAAACTGCAAAAACGGATTCAAGGCTTAAAAGTAAGGAAACAACGGTGGGGTTGGAGTCTTTTTGTGCAATTATCTGCAGGGTATAAGCAACGCCTGAAGAAAATACACCTACGTATAAAATTTGCAGATAACATTCTTTAATAAGTGCAAAAGAAGGATTTTCAAACAGTAGCATACATATAAAGGAAAAAAGGGTTACAAAGGTAAACTGCATAAAAGAAAGATGTACTCCGTCAACCTTTTGAGCAAATTTATCAATGAGCAAAATATGAAATGAAAATATTATCGCGCACAGCAGGGCAAGCAGGTCATGGGTGTTTATAGTAAAGCTTTCGCCACCTTCCACACACAAAAAATACATACCTATTAAAGCGATAAAAACGCTAATCCAAACAGTAAGAGAAGCTTTCTTTTTAAAAGCAATACTGAATATGGGTACAAGCACAATATATAAAACGGTTATAAAGCCTACCTTGCCGCTTTCTGTTTCGTCAGAGAAAGCCGCCTGTTGAGCGTTTGCGGCGCAAAAAAGGGCAAGACCACATAAAAAACCACCTAAAAGCAAATTTTTAAAATAGTTTTTTTCTTTTAATTTTAAACCGAGATTTTTAAAACCTTTTGCAAAGATGACGCAAACGAAAAACAAAACAACCGCAGCAATCAAAGAGCGCGACATATTAAACGTAAAAGGCTCAATACCAAGGGCGGCGCATTGGGACTGTGCGGAAAACGCTAACCCCCAAATAAGTGCGGCAATTACGGGCAAAATGTTTTGGCGAACAAACTTCATAAAAACTCCTAAAAAAAGGGTGATGTTACCCATTTGCAAAAATCTGTAAAAGCAAGAAAGTATGTGAAATATAAATTACGAAAGATATTCTATCATATATATTGTTTATACACAATTAAAATTTGAAAACATTAGTGTTTTATGGCGTTAAAGCGTTTTAAAATTCTTTTTTGTTTGACAAAATCACCTTAAAAAACTATAATAGTTAAGATATATGTTAACTTAGGATTAAGGAGAGATTATTATGGCACAAAAGCAATTTGTTACACAGATAGCTGACATTAACGAAGATTTTTCTCAGTGGTACACTGACGTAGTTTTAAAAACCGAAATGGTAGACTACGGTCCGGTAAAGGGCACCATGGTAATCCGACCTTACGGCTATGCGATATGGGAGCTTATCCAAAAACAAATGGACGCTCGCTTTAAGGAAAAGGACGTGCAAAACGCATATTTCCCTCTTTTTATTCCCGAAAGCTTTTTGCGCAAGGAAGAAGAACACGTTGAAGGTTTTGCTCCTGAAGTTGCTTGGGTAACCCAAGGCGGCAACGAGCCCTTGGCAGAACGCCTTGTTGTCAGACCTACAAGCGAAACAATTATTTGCGATATGTACTCTAAATGGGTACAATCCTGGCGTGATCTTCCCCTTAAACTTAATCAATGGTGCAACGTTGTTCGTTGGGAAAAGTCCACAAGACCTTTTTTGAGAACAAGTGAATTTTTATGGCAAGAGGGTCATACCATACACGCAACGGAAGAAGAAGCACGGCTTGTAACCGAAGAAATGCTTGAGGTTTACCGTGAATTTGCCGAAAACGTTCTGGCAATTCCCGTTTTCTGCGGCAAAAAGAGCGAGCAGGAAAAGTTTGCAGGTGCTTCGGCAACCTATTCTATCGAAGCTATGATGCTTGACGGCAAAGCTCTTCAGGCAGGTACGTCACATTTCTTAGGCGACCATTTCTCAAAAGTATTTGATATTAATTTCCTTGATAAAGACGGCGAATTAAAATACGTTTATCAAACAAGCTGGGGTGTTTCCACAAGGCTTATCGGCGGAATCGTAATGGTTCACGGTGATGAACGCGGTCTTAAACTTCCTCCTGCAGTTGCACCCGTTCAAACGGTTATTATTCCCGTTGCGGCACATAAAGAGGGCGTAACAGAAAAAGCAGAAGAAATTTATGCACTTTTGAAGAAGCATGGTATTCGCGTTAAGCTTGATGATCGTGACGCTTCACCCGGATGGAAGTTCAATGAGTGGGAAATGAAGGGTGTTCCCGTTCGTCTTGAAATCGGACCTAAGGATATTGAAAAGAATCAGGCAGTTCTTGTGCGCAGAGATACTTTTGAAAAACTTTTTGTTTCCCTTGACAATATTGAAGAAACTATCGAAAAGCTTCTTGCACAAATTCAAACAGATATGCTTCAAAAGGCTCGTGAGCACAGAGATGCGCACACCTGCAATGCAGAGAATTGGGATGAGTTCAAGCAAGCAATCGAAAATAAAAACTTCGTTTACGCTCCTTGGTGCTGTGATGAAGAATGTGAAGATGCTATAAAGAAGGAAACGGGCGCAACAACCCGTAACGTTCCCTTTGATGCAGAAAGTGCTGAAGGCTGCACTTGTGTTCATTGTGGCAAAAAGGCTAAAACAAGAATTTATTTTGCAAAATCATATTAAAGGAAAACTTCTATGTTAAACAATAATTGGAAAGCATTAAAAAACGGCTCTGATATTCGCGGCATAGCCGTTGAAACAGAAAAAGGAAAAATAAATCTTACCGATGAGGTTGTATTTTCGATTGGTAAGGCATTCGGTCTTTGGCTCTCAAAGGTATGCGAAAAATCACCTGAGGATATAAAGATTGCAATAGGTAATGATTCGCGTATTTCTGCCAATCGAATTAAAACGGCAGTTATCAATGCATTAAAATCAACGGGTTTCAACGTTGTGGATTGCGGCTTAATCAGTACCCCCGCAATGTTTATGACTTGTGTTGTACCTAATCTTAATTGTGACGGTTCAATTCAAATAACTGCAAGCCATTTGCCTTTTGACCGTAACGGCTTAAAATTCTTTACAAAAGGCGGCGGACTTGAAAGTGCAGATATTGAAGCTATTTTAGAGCTTGCCCAAAATGGCGAAAGCGCGCCCGAAAAGGAAGGCACAGTAGAAGAATACGACTTTTTATCTGATTACTGCAACATTTTAGTAGAAAAAGTTCGTAATACGGTTAACAGCACAGACAATTTTGAAGAACCTTTAAAGGGCTTCAAGGTTGTTATAGATGCAGGTAACGGCGCAGGCGGTTTTTATGCCGAAAAGGTGTTAAAGCCATTGGGCGCCGATATAAACGGAAGTCAGTTTTTAGAGCCTGACGGAACGTTCCCAAACCATATTCCCAATCCTGAAAACAAAGAGGCTATGGCGTACGTAACAAAAGCTGTGCTTAATGCCAAGGCTGATTTGGGTATCATTTTCGATACCGACGTTGATAGGGCAGGGGCGGTAGATTCCAAGGGTAACGAAATTAACCGTAACAAGCTTATTGCGCTTATTTCGGCAATTTTACTTGAAGAAAAAAAACCTGCGGTTATCGTAACAGACTCAATTACGTCAAGCGGACTTAAAAAGTTCATAGAAAATCACGGTGGAATGCATCATCGCTTTAAGCGCGGCTATAAAAATGTTATTAATGAGGCTATAAGGCTTAATAAAGAAGGCAAATATTGCCCCATAGCCATTGAAACAAGCGGGCATGCGGCACTTAAGGAAAACTATTTCCTTGACGACGGCGCTTACCTTGTTACAAAGCTTTTAATTAAGGCAGCGCAGCTTCGCAAGGAAGGCAAAAAGCTCGACGATATGCTTCTGGGTCTTGAAGAGCCTAAAGAGAGTGTTGAGTTCAGAATGAACATTTTAACCGAAGATTTTAAAGCATACGGTCAAAATATAATTGATGAGCTTACTGCTTTTGCTTCCGAGCAGGAAGAATGGGAACTTGCTCCTGATAATTACGAGGGCGTACGTATTTCCTTTGGCGAAAATTGCGGTGACGGTTGGTTCTTGTTAAGGCTGTCCTTGCACGAGCCGTTAATGCCCCTTAATATCGAAAGCAATTCCATTTGCGGAAGTAAGATTATTGCAGAAAAGCTGTATCCTGTGCTTGAGCAATATCCTCTTCTTGATACAAAGGCACTTGCAGATTTTATTAAATAATTTTAATAATAAGATATTTGTGTAAAACAAAAAATATAAGGTGTTTTAATAAAAATAAAACACCTTTTTTATTTGACAAAACGATTGTTTTTGTATATACTTATTAAGAAATATTTGGCGCGGCTTGATAGAATAATATGGGCACAAAGCGTCATTATAAAAAGTTCGAGGCGTAGCGCAGTTTGGTAGCGCGTTGCGTTCGGGACGCAAAGGCCGCAGGTTCAAATCCTGTCGCCTCGACCACGTCGCCGCAAGCTAAAAAAGGCTTGCGGCATTTTTTTTGTAAAAAAATACCGCAATGCCTTTGACGCTGCGTCTCCTTTTTTGCAAAAAGTCACGTTTGGCTCATCTGTTCGGTTGCAAGCGCCC
>JAZNXV010000012.1:0-1734 GCA_045594045.1 Clostridia bacterium | reverse complement strand
AAATGATGCGGATAAAGCGCTTCTTAATGTGAAATAAAATATTAAGCATTTTCAATTTCTCCAAAAAATATAAAAACCAAAACACTCGTCGAGTAAAATCGGCGGGTGTTTTGGTTTAGTGGTGCAGAGAATGGGACTTGATGGGCTCTGCCCATCATTCGCAAGCTTCTTGCGAATTCCCGATTGTGTTCGGCTTCGCCGAGAAGGGTTCAAGTCCCCTATACAAAACTATATAACAAAAATAACGGAACCACAATAAGTGATTCCGTCGTTTTGGTGCAGAGAATGGGACTTGAACCCACATGAATTTGCATTCATTAGAACCTGAATCTAACGCGTCTGCCAATTCCGCCATCCCTGCAAATATGCAATTTTATTTTCTGAAAGCGATAGTTATTCTAACATATATAAAAACGGGTGTCAACAAAGAAAGTTGCGTGAAAGAATTTTATTAAACAGTCGGGTGTCGGGTGTTGTATAAAACCGAAATAAAAAGTAATAGTTATTAAACACCTGTTTAATGTTTCGAAAAAGGTGAGTTTTTACACACTTTTCCTTGACTTTGTCGGAAAAAACATATATCATTTAAAATGTGATTAACTTTTTCGTGCAGTGGTAGACTGCAAATTTTTAAAAAATGCCGTTGAAAACGGCGGAGGTTTTTATGGGAAAAGCTTGTGAATATTTTTCTACAATGGAAGCAATGAAGCTCATTGATATTCCCGTAGAAGAAAAGGGATGGTTGAAGCATTACGGAAATATGCGTGAGCATATGGAGTATTGTCAGGGCTCTATCTACGATATGTTTAAAGAAACTGCCGACAAATATCCGAATCTTCCTGCACTTGAGTTTTTTGACGTCAGATTTACTTTTAAAGAGTTTGACAAAAAGGTAAACAACGTTGCTAAAGCTCTTTTAAAATTAGGCATTGTTGAGGATGAAAGTGTAACTGTTTGTATGCCTAATATGCCCGAATCAATTTTCCTTATTTATGCTTTGAATAAAATCGGTGCGGTTTGTAACGTTATTCATCCCTTAAGCGACGAGGGTGAAATCAAAAACGCCGTTGAGCTTACAAATTCAACAATTATTTTCACAACCGACGTATCTTATGCTACCGTTAAAGGCGTCGGGATTGACAGAATTGTTGTTTGCGAAGTAAGCAACAGTATGAATCCCATTCTTAAAATGGCTTATAATCTTAAAAGCCGTAAGCAGATGAAGTATGAATCTGACACAATAAGATGGAAAAATATTATTAAAGACGTAAAAGAAACTGTTCCTACTGTTAAAAGAGATAAAAACGATGCTGCAGTGCTTATCTACAGCGGTGGTACAACGGGTAAATCAAAGGGTATCGTGCTTTCAAACCTTTGCTTTAACGCCCTTGCTACTCAGTGCTTTGACGTTTGTCCCGAGGCAAGACCGGGTGCATCAATGCTTTCGGGTCTTCCCATTTTCCACGGCTTCGGTCTTTGCGTTGCTATTCACGCTCCGCTTATGTTAGGTATGAAGTGTATTCTTCTTCCTAAAATTGACGTTAAAAAGCTTAACGAAACGATTAAAAAGACTAAGCCCACGATCGTTCCTGCTGTTCCTACAATGCTTAAAGCAATTACCAATAATAAAAATCTTGGTCCCGATTCCTTCAGCAGTGTTAAGGTTATTCTCAGTGGCGGTGACTACTTAAGCGATGACCTTCGTGCAAGGGTTCTCGATTATTTCCGTTCTTG
>JAZNXV010000011.1:0-47530 GCA_045594045.1 Clostridia bacterium | reverse complement strand
TGAACTTGAAATGCCTTTATTTTGAGAATTTTTATTTTCCTGCTTCTTTTCCATAGCAGCTTTTTGTTTTATTATAAAGGCAACTATAAAAATTATAAAAATTATTATTTCCATAAATTACTCTGTTTTATTTTTTTGTTGGGAGTCTGCTAAGGAAGAACGCATATTAGTATCGGCAAGCATATTTTCCATACGGTAATAATCCATTACGCCTAATTTACCCGAAGATAATGCTTCTGCCATAGCCTTTGGAACCTGTGCCTCGGCTTCAACAACCTTTGCGCGCATTTCCTGAACCTGAGCCTTCATTTCCTGCTCTCTTGCAACAGCCATAGCACGTCTTTCTTCAGCTTTTGCCTGAGCAATTTTCTTATCGGCTTCCGCCTGATCCATTTGAAGCTGTGCACCGATATTTCTTCCTACGTCAACGTCGGCAATATCAATGGAAAGAATTTCAAATGCAGTACCTGCATCTAAGCCTTTACCTAAAACTGTGCGTGAAATAAGGTCGGGGTTTTCTAAAACTGCCTTGTGGCTTTCGGCACTACCTGCGGTAGTAACAATACCTTCGCCAACACGAGCAATAATAGTTTCTTCGCCTGCACCGCCTACAAGACGGTCAATATTTGCTCTAACGGTGACACGTGCCTTTGCACGAAGTTCAATACCGTCCTTTGCAATAGCGGCAATAACGGGAGTTTCAATAACCTTGGGATTAACGCTCATCTGTACTGCAGTTAAAACGTCACGTCCGGCAAGGTCAATAGCGGCAGCGCGTTCAAAGTTAAGGGGAATATCTGCTCTTTGAGCAGCAATAAGAGCATTAACAACTTTTTCAACGTTGCCCTTTGCTAAAAGGTGAGCTTCTAATTTGCTCATATCAAGGTTAAGGCCTGCTTTTGTAGCCTGAATCATGGGATAAACAATACGTTGTGGGTTTACACGTCTGAAACGCATTGTGGTAAGCTGAAAAATACCAACCTTTACACCTGAAAAAAGTGCTGTCATCCATAAGCCGATGGGGAATATGCGCAGAAAAATAATCAACAAAATAAGCGCGATTCCGCCAATTACTAAAAGGGGAATAAGAAACTCGGGAAAAACAGTAGCACTTAACAAAACATTTTGTAACATTTTTTGTTACCTCCTTTTAATTAAATCTTTTTAACTATAATACGGCGACCTTGAATATCAACAATAGTGAGTTTTTCACCTGCTTCAATAAATTCGCCGTCAGTTACAACGTCAACGCGCTTTGAATCAACAAGCGCAATTCCTGCGGGGCGCAGAGGAGTAACGGCTTCGCCTTCCTTAGAAATAAGAGAGCTTAAATCTTCATTTGCGGAGAAGCCTGATTTTTTATCTGCTTTTGCAGATAAAACAAGGGGATTTTTACCTTCCTCGGCAGTTTTTGCAAAGAGATAAATGCATAATAATATAATTGCCGCAACAGAAAGAATAACGATAATTATATACCAGCCAATGTAAGGTATTAAGAAAATTATGCCGAATAAGCTTAAAGCGCCGCCCAAAAAACCGGGCAAGCCGACACCGGGAAGAAAACACTCAAGAGCTATAAGCGCAACGCCTGCAAGCAGAGCACAAACGGCAATTTCAATGGGAATAAACATTAAATAACCTCCTTATTTTTTATAAATCTTTTAACCTTGATTTTTGTATCTGTAATACCGTTTTTATCAGCTAAAAAAAGACTTTTATCGTCGCTTTTTACAGCGGCAACGGTTTCGCCGTTAAAAACGAAGCCAATAAAAACGTCAACGTTACTTATATATGCAGTATATCCTCCTTGGAGAGTAGAAAGACTTAAATCGTTGCTTTCGTTAGTATAGAAATACAGAAAGCCGTTATCAAATACGGGTGAAGAAGAGGCAATATTACTTGCAAGAAAAGTCACGTTTTTATTTATGCAAGCATATGCGCTGTAGGGGGGAGAGGCTTCTCGGAAGCAAATAAGCCCCGAAGAGCAGGGATAAACGCTTTCAAAGCCCTTAAAAACAGACAAAAGCTGATTATTTTCTACCACAAAAAGCTCATTTTGCGAAAAAACGTATAAATCAGGAGCTTGATAGTAAACGTTATTTAAGGAAACGTTTTTTCCAAGAGAAAGAGAAACGGTACGGTTATCGGAAAAAATAACGGTTGTGATAATTTCGCTTTGATTTTTATATTCGTATGCCAACGCATCTCGTGACGAGGAAATATATTTTGCGGATATTACGTTTGAAGCCTTTAATACGGGCTCGCTTGAGTCTATTCGGTAAATATCGTATTTTAAAACGGTGCTTGTTTCCGAGCAGGACAGCAGGAACGTGTGCTTTGTTTCGTTTTCAAATTGAGATAGCACAACAGAAGAAATATCAAATAAAATTTCACCGTCGGCATAAACGAAGCAGTCGGCAACCTCAACTGATGAAGCGCGTTTTTGAACGGTATGTTTGTTTTTAATAATGTATGCCTTACCGTTTTCACTGTCTGCACAAATAATGGAAAGGGCGTCGGTTAAATAGTTACGGTAGTCGGCGGTGGCGGAATATATGGGATATTCAAATTCCGTACCGTTATATTTTCCGTTTTTTAACCTAAAAAGAAAAGAACTTTCGCTTACAAATTCACCTTGGGCAACGTTTTCTTCAATTTTGCTGATAATGCCGTTGCGCATATAAAACAGAACACAAGCTTCGTCAATAAACAGAACGTCACCGTTAGGGCTGACGCGGATAGAGCTAAGCTGTACGTTTTGCGCAAAAATTTGAGGAGTTTCGCGCCCGACGGCACTAAAAACAGAACAGAGGGTTACGCCGTTTTTAACCGTTATATCGGTGGCAAAATAAATTTTATCCTTTTCTCTTAAATAGCATATAAAGCTTTGATCTCCTGAACCCAAGGAATAGTTTACCTTGTGATTTAACGAAAAGGAGCCGTTGTTTTCTATTCGCCACAGCATATTGTCCTGCCCAACACAGTAAAAGGGGAAAAGGGGACTTTCCCTAAAGGAAAATTCGTGGCTGGTTTCTTCTAAAGGGGTTTTTTCTTGAGAAAAGAAACAGCCTGAAAACAAAAGAATTAAAATTAAAAGAACGGAAAGCTTTTTTATTTCAGGCACCCCCTTTAAAAAGATAAAAAATTTTTAAGCTAACGAATTTTTAAAGTGTATAACGCAGTTTACACAAGCTCGCGGTAGAGCTTTTCGTATTCCATTGCCGAAGCGTTCCAGGAAAAATCTGCACTCATTGCGCGGGCAACTATTTCGTTCCACGTATTTTTATGGGAATAATACAGCTTTTCAGCATCTTTAAGAGTAAACAGCATATCGTGAGCGTTATAATTTTCAAAGCTAAAGCCCGTAGACAAGGAAGCCTCTTTGTTAAAGGAAATAACCGTATCCTTGAGTCCGCCCGTTTGGCGAACAATGGGAAGTGTGCCGTAGCGCAGACTCATAAGCTGTGAAAGTCCGCAGGGCTCAAACAGCGACGGCATTAAAAAGGCATCGCAGGAAGCGTAAATTTTGTGAGAAAGCTCTTCTGAATAACAAAGGCGCACAGCAACCTTGTTTGGATATTTTTGGGCAAAATACGCAAACATATTCTCATATTTTTTCTCGCCCGTGCCAAGCACCACAAGCTGAAGCTGTTCTTGACAGATTTCGTCAAGGACGCAGTCAATTAAATCAAAGCCCTTTTGGTCGGTAAGGCGTGAAACTATGCCGAGCATAAATATGTTTTCATCTTGGGGAAGATTAAGCTCTTTTTGAAGAGCGAGCTTGTTTTCCCTTTTTCCTAAAATAAAATCGTCCTTTGAAAAGGTTTTAAAAATGCATTTATCGTTTTCGGGGTTAAAGCTTTCGTAGTCAATGCCGTTTACAATGCCCGAAAGCACGTCTTGGCGCATACAAATTAAGCTGTCAAGACCTTCTCCGTAAAAGTCAGTTTTAATTTCTTCACTATAGGTGTTGCTTACGGTTGTAATTCTGTCACAAAGCATAAGCCCGCTTTTTAAAAGGTTTACGTCTCCATGGGCTTCGATTATGCCGGACAAAAAGTATTCAAAGGAAAGACCGAGCACATCTTCAACGATTTCTCTGCTGTAAATACCTTGAAATTTAAGGTTATGTATGGTTAAAACGGTTTTTATATTTTTATAAAAATCCTGTTTTTTAAATTCGTCGAACAGATAAACGGGAATCAATGCGCTTTGCCAATCGTGGCAGTGAATAATATGGGGGCAAAAATCAAGCATCGGAAGAACCGTTAAAACAGCTCTGCAGAAATAAGCAAACTTTTCAATATCGCCCCTAACTTCGCCGTAAGGCGTTTCGGACGAAAAATAAAATTCGTTATCAATAAAATAAAAGGTGATGTTATCAATTTTTGCTTCAAGCACGCCAACGTATTGGTTGCGCCAAGCTAAATTAACGGTGGTGTTGAATTTATATTCAAGCGTTGTTTTTAAATCCTCTTTCATACAAGCGTATTTGGGCAGAATAACACGCACGTCGAACTCTTTTTTGTTAAAATATTTAGGAAGCGTGCCTGCAACGTCAGCCAGACCGCCCGTTTTTATAAAAGGCACGGCTTCGGAAGTTACAAACAGAATATTTTTCTTTTTCATAAAATCAACCTTTCGCAAAGAAAGTAAAGAAAACAAGGAAAAAGCGATTTATATTTTATAAAACTACTTTATAATATTATACCATATATCTTTTTTAAGTACAATAAAAAACATAACGAAAAAGAAAAAACCTACCGAGCTTTGCCCGATAGGTTCTTGTTTTATTTAGTATATTATTTAAAGAACTCCTGCATTGCGCGGTAAGCAGAGTAAACGTCAAGCTTTGAAACTGTTTCAAAGGGAGCGTGCATTGAAAGCACGGGAACGCCTAAGTCAACGGTGTCGATGCCAAGGCCTGCAATATAAAGGGCAACTGTTCCGCCGCCACCTAAATCAACCTTGCCAAGCTCGCCTATTTGCCAAACAACGTTGTTTTTATCAAGCATAGCGCGAATTTCAGCCATATATTCGGCAGAAGCATCGTTTGAACCGCTCTTTCCGCGGGCGCCCGTGTACTTTGTAATAACAACGCCCTTGTTTAAGTAGGAAGCGTTTCTTCTTTCAAAAGCGTCTTGGAATGTGGGGTCAACAGCGGCGTTAACGTCAGCAGAAAGGCACTTGGAAGCGCGCATAACGTCGTCGGCAACAACGCCTTGATTACGGGCGATATCGTTAATGATATGACGAAGGAAATCAGAATCAAGACCTGTGTTGCCAACAGAGCCGATTTCTTCTTTATCCGCTAAAATGCAAATAGCAGTTTTTGTGGGGTTCTTAACAGAAATAAGAGCTGTTAACGTCGGATATGCGCAAACTCTGTCGTCGTGACCGTAGGAGCCGATTAAGGATCTGTCAAGACCAAGGTCGCGGGACTTAAAGGCAGGTACTGCTTCAAGCTCGGCAGAAAGGAAATCTTCTTCCGTTACGCCGTATTTTTCAAACAAGAGGGTTAAAAGATTTAACTTAACAAGCTCACTTGCTTCGTCGTCCTTAAAGGGACGGCTGCCGATTAAAATGTTAAGCTCTTCTCCGCGAATACCGTCAGCAAGGGTGCGCTTGTTTTGCTCTGCGGCAATATGGGGAAGCAAGTCGTTTACAACAAAGCAGGGGTCGGATTCGTCTTCGCCGATGCAAACGTTTATTACTGTGCCGTCCTTTTTAGCAAAAACACCGTGAAGGGCAAGGGGAATTGCTGCCCACTGATATTTTCTGATACCGCCGTAATAGTGGGTTTTAAGCATACCAAGCTCGATTTCTTCATAAAGGGGATTGGGTTTTAAATCAAGGCGGGGCGAATCAATATGAGCCGCACCGATTTTTACACCGCGCTCGGCGCTTTCTGTACCGATAACAACAAAAGCGGCAGATTTACCGCGGTTGTTTACGTAATACTTGTCACCGGGAGCGTATTTTTTTGTTTTGTCGTAGGGCTCAAAGCCGTTTGCTTCAGCTATTTTAATGGCGGCAACGGTGGCTTCGCGCTCTGTTTTAGCGTCGTTCAAATATGTTTTGTAGCCTTCGCAGTAATTAAAAGCAACGTTAATTTCTTCGTCACTCATTTTCTTAAAAGCGTTTTCAGGTTCATAGAATAATTTTTTTCTTAAATCTTTAGCGTTTTCCATTTTAAATATCTCCTTTTATTTTATAAAGCTCATCAGCAACGAGAGCAAGTTTTTCAATAGACAAAGCTTCGCCTCGCACGTTTTTATCTAAACCGCAGGCGCAAATAACGGACTCGGCTTCTTCTCTTGATAAGGAAAAAGACGAAATCAAATTATTTGCCAAGGTTTTGCGGCGCATAGCAAAAGCGGCTTTTACTACTTTAAAGAACAGCTTTTCGCTTTTTACGTCTACTCTTGGCTTTTCAAGGCGTTCAAGGCGAATAACCTGAGAAGCAACTTTGGGTGCGGGGTAAAAGCAGGAAGCAGGTATTTTTGAGCAGAGAGTTGCTTTGGTGTAAAACTGTACCGCACATGTTAATGCGCCGTATTCAGCGGTATTTTCCTTTGCCGCCATACGCGAGGCAACTTCTTTTTGCACTAAAACGGTAATGCTCTTAAATTTAACGCCGCTTTCTAAAAGATTCATAATGATGGGTGTTGTTATATAGTAGGGAAGATTTGCGGCAACGGCAAAGTTTTCTTCTAATTCATCATTATAAAACTTTTTTATGTCAAGTGCAAGAAAATCTTCGTTTATTACTTTAATGTTATCAAACCCGTCAAGAGTTTTTTCGTGTACGGGCAAAAGAGATTTGTCCACTTCTACCGAAACAACCCTTTTTGCGCGTTTTGCAAGAACGCGGGTTAAGGTGCCTGCGCCTGTGCCGATTTCAAGCACCACTTGATTTTTGTCAATTAAAGCGTCATCGGCTATTAAATTTAAAATACGCTCGTCACAAAGAAAATTTTGCCCTAAGGATTTGGAAAACCCAAACCCTGCGGAATTTAAAATTTCTTTTAAAACGTTGCCCGTAAGTTTTTCTATCATTAGTTCAGTTCCATCCATTCTTCCAAAAGAGAGTCAAGCTCTTGTTTTACGGCTTCGTATTTTGTTTGCGCTTCTAATAATTTTTTATTATCGGTATAAATTTCCGCGCCTGAAAAAAGTTCTTCAAGCTCCTTTTTTTGAGCTTCCTTGTTTTCCATGCTTTTTTCAATTTCACGAATACGCGCCCGTTTCTTTTTTTCTTCTTCTTTTCCGAGGCGTTCCTTTGCCCGTTCCTTTGCAAGCTGAGTTTTATTAACCGTTACGGCCTCTGCCTGAAGGTTTTGTTTTTGAGAATTTATATAATCATCATAGCTTCCCGTAAAAACTTCAACGCGTCCGTCTTTAACAATCCAAAGAACGTCAGCAATGCGGTTTATAAAGTATCTGTCGTGAGAAACGGTGATAAGGGTGCCTTCAAAGCGTTCAAGGGCGTCTTCTAAAATTTCACGGGAGTCCATATCCAAGTGGTTGGTAGGCTCGTCAAGAAAAAGAGTGTTGGCGCCTTCAAGTGAAAGCTTACAAAGAGCCGCTCGAGCGCGCTCGCCGCCCGATAAAACGTCGCCCGTTTTAAAAACGTCTTCCCCAAAGAACAGCATTGAAGCGCATTTTGAACGCACCTCGGTTTGAGAGAGCTTTCTGTTACCCATCCAAACGAGGTCAAGCACGGTTTCAGGTTGCATAAAGTCCTTGTGACCCTGCTCGTAGTAGCCAATATCTACGTTGACGCCTTTTATAATTTCGCCGCCGTCCTGCCGTTTGGCTCCTAAAAGCAGCTCCATAAGGGTAGTTTTTCCCGCGCCGTTAGGTCCTATTAAAACGATTTTTTGACCCTGCTTTATTTCGGCAGAAAAATCTGAAAAAAGAGTTTTTCCGTCAAAGGCTTTAGAAATGTTTTTGATTTTAAAAACGTCGCCGCCCGAAAGCCTGTTCAAATTAAAGTTAAGGCGCATATTTGAGTGGTCTTCGTATTTTTCCACAAGTTCCATTTTAGCCAGAACTTTTTCTCTTGATTCGGCGGCGCGAATAGATTTTTCTCTGTTAAACTGACGAAAACGGGCGATAATTGCTCGCTGACGCTTAATTTCGTCCTGCTGTTTATCGTAAAGGCGTTGGTTAGCTTTTAGCTCTTCTTCCCATTTTTCGCAATATTCGGTATAGTTGCCCTTGTAAAAGTGAAGCTTGCCGTTATCAATTTGGGCAACGCCGTCACAGAGCTTGTCCATCATATATCTATCGTGGGAAATAAGCAAAATCGTGCCTTCAAAGCGCGAAAGAAAATCGGTAAGCCACTGGGACGCTTCAATATCCAAATGGTTGGTAGGCTCGTCCAATAAGAGAATATCGTTGTAGGAAAGAAGCATTTTTGCCAGCGCAAGACGTGTTTTTTCGCCCCCCGAAAGAACTTGTACGGGCTTATCCCAGAATTCTTCCGTTAAACCAAGACCCTTTAATACGCCGCAGAGTCTGCTTTCCCAGGCGTAGCCGCCCAAAAGCTCAAATTCGTGCTGGGCAAGAGCATATTTTTCGCCCAAGGCAGAAATATCTGCGTTTTCGTCTGCCATTTGGTTTTCTATGGCGTGCATACGGTCTTCAACGGCAAAGAGCGCGTTGAAGCTTGAGCGCGCCTCTTCAAAAACGGTGCCGTTGCCCAAAGCGTTGTGGTGCTGGGCAAGATAGCCGATTTTTGCGCCCTTTAAAATGGAAACGGAGCCTGTGTATTTTTCATTTTCGCCAACTATAACCTTCATCAAGGTGCTTTTGCCGGCACCGTTGAGCCCCGTTAAGCCGATACATTGACCCTTTTGTATTTGCAGGGTAACGGAAGAAAAAACTTCTTTATCGCCAAAGGCGCAGGTTAAGTTGTTAATGTCGATAACTGTCATTTTTTGTCCTGTTGAGTACGGGTTTTGCCCATACAGTGTGATTTTATACTGAAAAAATAAAGGGGCAGACTGTGCCTAAAGACGTTAAGCACAGAAAGTACCCCTAAAATTATTTATTTTGCGTATTCTACCTTGCGTGTTTCGCGAACAACGTTTACCTTGATTTGACCGGGGTAAACCATATCGGTTTCGATACGCTTGGCAATATCCTTTGCCATAAGAACGGTGGCTTCTTCTGAAACAACCTCGGGCTTAACGATAATTCTTATCTCTCTGCCTGCCTGAACAGCGAAGGATTTTTCAACACCGTTAAAGGAGTTTGCAATTTCTTCAAGCTGCTCAAGACGCTTGATGTAAGCTTCAAGAGTTTCTCTTCTTGCGCCCGGGCGAGCACCGGAAATGGCATCGGCGGCCTGAACGAGCACGGCTTCGATTGTCTGCGGCTCAATATCGTTGTGGTGGGCGGCAATACAATGAACAACCTCGTTGTTTTCACGGTACTTTTTAGCAAGGTCAACACCGATTTGAATGTGTGTACCTTCAATTTCGTGGTCAACAGCCTTACCGATATCGTGCAGCAAGCCTGCGCGCTTTGCAAGAGCTATATCAGCCCCAACCTCGCCTGCAAGCAAGCCGGCAATATAGGAAACCTCAAGGGAATGCTTTAATACGTTCTGACCGTAGCTTGTCCTGTATTTTAAGCGACCTAAAATCTTAACAAGCTCAGGGTGAATGTTGTGAATACCCGCATCAAAAACAGTAGCCTCACCGGCTTCCTTGATTTGTTGCTCAACCTCTTTACGAGCTTTTTCTACCATATCTTCAATTCTGGTGGGATGAATTCTTCCGTCAACAATTAAGCGTTCAAGAGCGATACGCGCAATATCTCTGCGAACGGGGTCAAAGGAAGAAAGAATAACTGCTTCGGGAGTATCGTCAATAATAAGCTCAACGCCCGTTGCTGTTTCGATAGCCTTGATGTTACGGCCTTCTCTGCCGATAATGCGGCCCTTCATTTCGTCGTTAGGAAGAGCTACAACGGAAACTGTTGTTTCGGCAACGTGGTCAGCGGCGCAACGCTGAATTGCCATAGTGATGATGTTTCTTGCAAGCTTGTCACCCTCAGCTTTAGCCTGGGCTTCAATGTCCTTAACCTTAAGGGCGGCATCATGGCGAGCCTCCTGCTCGATGGATTCAACCAAAGCTTCCTTTGCTTCCTCCGAGGAAAGACCTGCTACCTTCTCCAAAGCTTCAATTCTGCGTCTGTTAAGCTCCTCTGCGGCGGCAAGACTCTCGTCAAGCTCCTTTTCGCGCTTAACAAAGCGCTCCTCTTTTGCTTCCAGTGAAGCTGTTTTTTTGTCAATTTGTTCTTCTCTTAAAAGAACACGCTTTTCTAATTTTGTAACCTCGCTTCTGCGCTCTCTGCAATCTGCATCGCATTCGCTGCGCAGTCTGTGAACCTCCTCTTTTGCTTCGGAAATACGTTCCTTAGACAAAACCTCGGCTCTGTTTTTAGCATCCTCTAAAAGACGGTTGGCGGCTTCTTCAGCCCGACCCATACGTGATTCGATTGTCCGTTTTTGAATAAAACTGCCTATAACAAGCCCGATAATAAGGGCTGCAACGGCAATGAGTATCCATATCCATGGTTCCATAAAAGCACCTCCTTGTTATTAAATTTTTAGCATAGGAATTTAAAGATATTTAAACAAACAAAATTGAAAATACCAACACTGAAAGTATTATACACTAAAAAAGTGAAAATGTCAATATACAATAAGTAATATATTAATATATATTCATATATTGATTTCAAAAGGAGAAAAGAAAAAAACACTATCATATGCGTAAATTTGCATATGATAGTGAACAATTGGTTTGTTTCACGTGAAACATTTTGCGTTAAGCACAGAGATAAAGTGCTGATAACCGAAAATATTTGCGTTAAGCGCAGATAAGTTAGTCACAGCTCAAAGCAACTGCACAGCGCGGCGGCACAAGCAAATACCAGCCGTTCTCTCTCAAGGAAAGCTGTACACCCGCATCTGTTTGGCAAATTATTTCGGGCTCGTCTTTAAAGTAAGACGTATCAAAAAGCGTTTCTACGGCTTCGTCCAAGGGGTTGGCTAAAACGTAGCGGTAAGAAGAGCCAAGCTCTCTGCGCACGCTGAGCAAGCAGCCTGCGCTTTCAAGATAAAGCTTGCCGTAACGGAAAACCTCATCACGCATATTTGTAACGGTGCGGTACCAATTAAGAAGCTCCTTGTCTTCCTGACCCCAGGGGTAAGGCTTGCGGTTAAAGGGGTCCTTACAGCCGGTTAAGCCTGCCTCGTCACCGTAATAAATACAAGGCATTCCGGGCAAAGCAAAAATGAGCATAGCACCGATTTTGTGCAGAGCCTTCGCAGTTAAAAGCTCGTGCTCGTCGGGCGAATAACCTGCTTGAGCCTCACGTGAAAGTCCTACGCAGTTTTTAGTCAGGCGCGTGGTAAAACGTTCTAAATCGTGGGTGGACAAAAAATTCATCAGGCACTCAAAGGTGTCCTTGGGATAGTTTTCTCTTAAAGAAAGCACGCGCAGGCAAAACTCTTCTGCCGAGCAATCTTGTAATAAAAAGTCTAAAATAGCGTTGCGCAGAGGATAGTTCATAACGGTATCAAGCTCTTGGCCGAACAAAAACTCTCTTTGGGTGTCGTAGCTTATTTTGTTGCTGGCGTCCTCCCAAACCTCACCTAAAATGAGAGCGTCGGGGTCTTGTTCCTTTACACTTGAGCGCAAAGTGCGCAAAAAGCTGTCGGGAAGTTCGTCGGCAACGTCAAGCCGCCAGCCTGAAGCACCTGCGCGCAACCACCGTTTAGCAATACTGTTTGCGTCTGTTAAAATATAATTTTGATAGGATTCCTCCGTTTCCTTTACGCAAGGCAAGGACCAAATATCCCACCAACAGTCATATTTATCGGGAAACTCCTCAAAATCGTACCAGGAATAATATGGGGACTCAGTGCTTTGATAAGCGCCAAGAGAATCATATTCGCCGTTACGGTTAAAATATTTGCTGTTACTGCCCGTGTGGGAAAAAACACCGTCTAAAATAACGCGAATACCCTTTTCCTTTGCTTTGGCGCAAAACACCTCAAAATCCTGATTTGTGCCTAAGACGCGGTCGATTTTTTCGTAATCGCCCGTATCGTAGCGATGATTTGAATGCGCCTCAAAAACGGGGTTTAAATAAATAACGTCAACGTTCAGGCTTTTCAAATAGTCAAGCCTATCCTCGATTCCCTTTAAATTTCCGCCGAAAAAGTCGTTTGCGGGGTAATAACCCAAGGCTTCGTCGATTAAGTAGTCGGGGGAATCGGTCCAATTTTCGTGAACGCGTCTTTGCGACAGGTCGCCAAACTCGCCTTTTTTATTGAACCTATCAGGAAAAATTTGATACATAATTGCGCCCTTAGCCCATTTGGGTACGGAAAAGGACGCATCATAAACTGTAATCTGAAAGCTGTGGCCAAGGTCCTGGTATTCTTTTATTACGCCTCTTCCGCCAAGCATTTGGTCGCAATTAACGCAAAAATAGGGTTTTGTGGGGGTGTTGATAATAAACTGATACCACACAAGCCCCAATGTTTCACATGAAACATTTATGGAATATTCTTCTAAAAAATCGCCGTAGGGGGTATGAGAAAACACGTTGGTGCGCGTCATATTAAGCAGTTTTTCGTTTTCGTTTTCCCAAAGGCGTAAAGTAACGCCATAGGCGGAAAGTCCTTTGCTTACTAAAATGCGCAAAGAAAGCTTATCGCCCTTTTTTATCGCCCCTTGAGGCGAGCGAAAGTGAGAAGAATGGGAATTAAAAATTATACCTTGGAAAGCTTCCATATGTTTTTATTATACTCCTCAATGCTACGGTCACTTGAGAAGAAGTGGGACCGCGCAGTATTTATAACCGCTTTTTTACTCCAAGCGGCTTTGTCACGATAAAGAAGTTCCATAGCTTCATAGGCTTGAACGTATGAAGCAAAGTCAGCCATACACAAGTAGGGGTCGGGGGTTCCGCCGTCACCGTCTAACAAATAGCGTTTGATGCTTGCAACGTCGCTGCGAAGGGTACCGTCGTCAAAGGCGTCAACAACGCGCTTAAGCATAGCGTTCTGGTTGTAGTAATCCATAGGACAGTAGATGCCCGAGGACGAAAGACCTTCTGTTTCGTGAGCGCGAAGACCGAAGATATAGATGTTTTCGTCGCCTAAAATATCGTGCATTTCAACGTTTGCGCCGTCAAGAGTGCCCAATGTAAGAGCGCCGTTCATCATAAATTTCATATTGCCTGTGCCCGAAGCTTCCTTGCCTGCCATAGAAATCTGTTCGCTTATGTCAGCTGCGGGCATTAAAAGCTGTGCGTTGGAAACACAGTAGTTTTCGATAAACACAACCTTTAAAATTTTGTTTACGTCGGGGTCGTTGTTTACAAGGTCGGCAACGGCGTTTATAAGAGTGATAATCTGCTTTGCGCGTACGTATCCCGGGGAAGCCTTTGCGCCGAAAATAAAGGTGGCGGGGGTATGCTCGTTACGGTTTTCCTTAATATCGAAATACAAATACAAAATCTTCATAACGTTGAGCATCTGACGCTTATATTCGTGCAGACGCTTAACCTGAATGTCGAAAATAGAATCGGGGTCAACGTCAATATTGTTATGCTTTTTGATATATTGGGCAAGACGAAGCTTGTTTTCGCGCTTAATCGACATAAACTGCGCGGTAAATTTCTCGTTTTCAGCCTTTTCTTCAAGGGCGGAAATAAGCGAAAAATCAGTAGGCCATTTATCTGTTTTCAAGGTCTTTGTGATTAAACGGCTCAAAGAAGGATTTGCCTGAAGAAGCCATCTTCTCGGTGTAACACCGTTGGTTACGTTTACAAGTTGCTCAGGATTAAGGGGAACGAAGTTTTTAAACAAGCTGTTTTTTAAGATTTCCGTATGAAGCGCTGAAACGCCGTTGACCTTATGACAGCAGCTAAGGCAAAGATTTGCCATATTTATTTGGGAATAGGCGATGGGAGCCATATTGTCAACAAGCTCGTTTTGCCAAGGATAAGCGTCATAATATCTTGCTCGGGCGCGACGGTCAATTTCGCAAATAATCTGATAAATTCGCGGCAAAAGGTTTTCCATTAAATAAGTGGGCCATTTTTCCAAAGCTTCCCACATAATAGTGTGGTTGGTGTAGGAGAACACCTGCTGACAGATGCTCCAGGCTTCGTCCCAGCCCATACCTTCAATATCAACAAGCAGGCGCATAAGCTCTGCAATAGCGATGGCAGGGTGAGTATCGTTAATCTGTACGGCAACGTACTTGGGCAAATCTTCGATTTTTAAGCCTAACCGCTTATGGCGGGCAAGCATATACTGCAAGGTTGCCGAAGTAAAAAAGTACTGTTGCTTAAGGCGCAGGCTTTTGCCGTTGTTGTGTGAATCGTTGGGATAAAGCACGCGGGAAATGGTTTCCGCAAGCTCTTTTTCCTGGCTCGCTCTGATGTAATCGCCCTGACCGAAAAAGGACATATCAAAATAAACGGGGGAACGGGCAGACCATATCTTTAAGGTGTTGACAATACCGCCTTCGCCGCCGCAAATGGGAATATCATAGGGCACAGCTAAAACCTTGGTGCAGTTTTCTGTGCGATGACACATTTTACCAAATTCGTCAAAATATTCCACAACGTTGCCGTTAAAGCAAATTTCATATTGCTCTTCTGCGTGGGGAATTTCCCAAGCACAGCCGTCCTTTAACCAATTATCAGGCATTTCGATTTGCATACCGTCAACAATCTTCTGCCTGAACAAACCGTAATCGTATCTAATGCCACAGCCGATGGCGGGAAGGGAAAGAGCCGAAAGCGATTCTAAAAAGCAAGCGGCAAGGCGGCCCAAGCCACCGTTACCAAGACCTGCGTCCTGCTCGATTTCTTCTAAATCATCTAACTCAACTCCAAGCTTTTTAAGGGCGTTTTTAAAGTTGTCGTATTCGTTTAACGCAATAAGATTTGCGCCTAAAAACTTGCCCATTAAAAATTCAAGGGAAAGATAATAAATAACCTTGTTTTTTTGCTTTTCGGCTTTTTTGTTGGTTTCAATCCACTTTTCCATAATTTGATCTCTGGCAACCATAGAAACTGCCTTGTAAAGCTGCAGGCGGGAAGCATTTTCGACACCTACACCAAAATTACCCTTTAATTTACGGCTAATGCCCTCTAAAATCTGTTTTTCGTCCATATTCACCCTCCATAACGAAATAAAAGCATATTAAAAATAACGTAGCGTAATGCATTTAACGGGCTTTTGTTCGGACAAATTCCGTGCAAAATAGAAACAAAAAACCCACTTTGATTTTATCACAAAATATTATATTAGTAAAGGCATATTTGTGTTCCCGAAAAAAAGATGAACGCAAAAAAACAAAAATCGGCAGAAGGATTCGGGCAAAAAAAACAAAAACAACGGCGAGCAAAGCACGCAAAAAACCGCATAAAAAACCGCGTAAAAAACGAGTCCTTTTTTTCGTGTTTTTCCGCTAAAATTATGCCATAAAGTGTTTACAAAAAACAGAAATAATAGTATAATATAAACACATAGCCCTGGAGAAAAAGCAACAGCGGTTTTCTAAGGCGTACATATCACTTACGGAGGAATTTTTAATGGCTGATTATCTTGAAAATCTCACAACACTTCCCTTTGCACCTTTAGGTATTATTGCGATGCCCGGTTGCGAGGAAATCGGCAAAAAGATTGACTTTTATCTTACAAAATGGCGCAAGGAAAGAGATAGTGATTACAAGGCAGACGCTTCCTTTATCGCTTATGAGCGCGATACTTATATGATTGAAGTTTCCTGCCCTCGTTTTGGCAGCGGTGAAGCGAAAGGTATTGTTCGTCAGTCTGTTCGCGGCCTTGATATTTATATTATTTGTGACGTTTTCAACCATTTGCTTACATATAAAATGTACGGTCAGCAGGTGCCTATGAGCCCTGACGATCACTATGCAGATTTAAAGAGAATCATTACCGCTATCGGAGGCAAGGCAAGAAGAATTACCGTTATTATGCCTATGCTTTACGAAGGCCGTCAGCACAGACGTACCGGCAGAGAATCTCTTGACTGCGCAACAGCACTTCAGGAACTTGTTGGTATGGGTGTTGATAACATCATTACCTTTGACGCTCACGATCCTCGGGTTCAGAACGCAATTCCCGTTAGCGGATTTGAAAACGTAATGCCCACGTACCAAATGATAAAGGCTTTGATTAATGCCGTTCCCGATATAAATATCGACAAAAATCATCTTATGATTATCAGCCCTGATGAAGGCGCAATGGCACGCGGTATTTACTTCTCGTCAGTTTTAGGCGTTGACCTTGGTATGTTCTATAAGCGCCGCGACTATTCAGTTGTTATCAACGGTCGCAACCCCATTATCGCCCACGAATATTTAGGTGCTGACGTTGCAGGCAAAGACCTTATTATTGTTGACGATATGATTTCTTCAGGCGACAGTGTTATTGATTTGGCTGTAAAGCTTAAAGAGCTTAAAGCAAATAACATTTACGTTTGCACCACCTTCGGTATTTTCTGCGAAGGATTGCAGAATTTTGACGAAGCTTACGAAAAGGGCTATATCAGCAAGGTTTTCACCACAAACTCCGTTTGCGTAACACCTGAACTTAAAGAAAGAGAATGGTTCTGCCCGGTAGACCTTTCTAAATATATTGCATATATCGTTGATACACTTAATCATGATGCTTCCATAAGCGCATTGCTTGACCCTGCAACAAAGATTAACAAGCTGCTTATAAAGAAAGGCAAAAAGCAATAAAACAACAGCAGCGTTTCAAACGCTGCTTTTTTTATAAGTCGGCTTTTACAAACCGACTTTATAATTTAGGGGGTGGTTTTAATAAAAAGGAAAGAGCTTTCTAAAAAAGAAAATTCCATAGGTTCGTCGCCCTTTGTAACAATACTCTTAACGGTAGTAATTATCGGGCTTGTAGGGGTTCTCGGTTACGTTTTGAATATGGCGGGGTACATAACTCTGCCTAAAATAGATATAGGCAAGGCAAGCCGCTTTGAGCAGGCGTTAAACGAAAATAACTATCAGGCGGCGTACACCGTTTTTTCAAATACGGGCGATAAAACAGGCGAGCTCGAAGCTTTGGAAGCCCATCTGGACGGATATTTTACCCTTTGCTTCAGCGATAAATACGAAAGCAGTACGTGGACAACGTACAGAGGCGTTGAAGTGTTTAACGAGCATATTTCCCCAAAGGTGCTTAGTAAGCTTGACGAAATTGTTTCTCGGTTCTATTCGGGCGAATTTTCTGAGCAAGACGCAAAAACGTACGTTTCCCGTGTAGGAAAATTCAGCTTTGCCAAAGAGAAGGTTACTCTCTGCAGTGAAGAAATCGGAAAGCGCGACACTTCAAAAAAGGCTTACGAAGAAGGGGTAACGCTCTATAATTCAGGCAACTTTGAAGACGCGGTCAAGGCGTTCAGAAAAGTTTCTGCTCTTGATACAGCCCGCTATAATCTTGCCCACCAAGCACTTGAAGAATGTAAAAAGGGCTGGGGGCAAAGCCAGCTTGATAAGGCACAAGTGCTTATTGACGCAAAAAATTATTCGGGAGCAAGAGTATTTTTAGAAGACTTAATTGAGCTTTTCGGCGAGTACGAAAAGGCGCAGGAAATGCTCATACTGCTTGCACCGGTGGGGCAGGAATAAATCCAAAAAGATATTTTAAGGTATAGGTTTTTCAGATTACAAAAAAAGGGTATTATAAGAGGTATTTTTATGATAGCAATCGTAACGGGCGCTTCCTCGGGTATGGGCAGGGAGTTTGTAAAAAAGTTAGACAAAAATGAGAAGTTAGACGAAATCTGGGTGCTTGCAAGGCGCACGTCACGCCTTGAAGAGTTAAAAAACGAAATCAAAACACCCATCAGGGTAATCGGTTGCGATTTAACTGACGAAAACAGCTTAAAAGATTACCGCAACTTGCTTGAAAAGGAACAGCCCGAGATTAAAATTCTCGTTAACTGCTCAGGCTACGGCAAATTCGGGCATACCGACGTGGTTTCCTTAGAAGATTCCATGGGAATGATTGATTTAAACTGCAAGGCTCTTGTAAGCGTAACACAGCTTTCCCTTGATTTTATGGCTAAAGGCAGTCATATCGTACAGCTTTGCTCTCTTTCGTCCTTTCAGCCGGTGCCCTACTTGAACGTTTACGCTTCTACAAAGGCGTTCGTGCTTTCCTATTCCCGCGGTCTTAACGCGGAGTTAAAATCAAGGGGAATTCACGTTATGGCTGTGTGTCCCGGTTGGGTTGAAACAGAGTTTTTTGCCCGCGCCGAAACAACCCAGACCGATGCAGTTACCTATTTTAATAAAATCTATAAAGCCAAGGACGTTATTGATACGGCATATAAAGATATGCTCAAAAACAAGCAGGTATCAATTCACGGGCTTCGCATAAAAGGGCAGGTTCTGCTTGTTAAGCTTCTGCCTCACAGTTTAGTAATTAAAATTTGGTTAAAACAGCAAAAACATTGATTTTTTATAGCAGATTATTAGCCAAGGCATAACAAACTGTTGTATTTGCTATAAGGAAAACACCTGAAGGCAAAGAGCGCAAGCATCAGCCATAAGGAAAACATATAATGGCAAAGTGCGTAAGCATCAGCCCAAGGAAAGAACATAATAGCAAAGCACGTTTGTGCCTTGGGAGCAAGGAGAAAATTTTGCAACATACACAACAAAGCTTTCGGCTTAAAAACTCTTTTCGTAAAACCGTTGCCCTTGAAATTATGCCTGACGGCACCTTGCTTGTCAGGGCGCCCAAGGGCTATTCTAAAAAGGAAGCTGAAGCCTTTATAGAGAAAAATCTTGCGTGGGTGGAAAAGCACCGCCCGGGAATATTAAATAAAAACAGTATTTTAGAAGCCCTCACAAAAGAAGAGATACTTCTTGCAAAAAAGTGCGCTAAAATAATTTTAACAAAAATGGTTGCGGAAAAAAGTGCAATTATGGGGTTAACCCCTAAAAGTGTAAAAATAACTTCGGCGCAAAAGCGGTTTGGTAGCTGTTCAAGCGAAAACGCTATATGTTTTTCGTATTTATTGATGTTTTACCCCATAAAAGCCATTGAATACGTGGTTGTGCACGAGCTTGCGCACATAGCTCACCACAACCATTCAAAGCAGTTTCACGAAAAAATCAAAGAGTTTTTGCCCGAAGAAAAGGAACAGGAGCGCTTGCTGAAAATACAAAACTTTTCCCTCGAAAACTTTCGCGCGAATGTTGCCCTTGCGCAGAAAATTCAAAATCAAGGCTCGGCACAGTATTAAAGACGGGCAAAATTCAGCTTACATCAAAGCATAAAAACACCAAAGATTTTTCCATAAAGGCAGAGTAAAAAATTATCGTGCAAGGGAGAAGTGAATAACTTTTTTTAAAGAGCACAGTAAAATGCGTGTGTTTAAGGGGTTATCCACAATTTCCACAAAGGGTTATCCCTATTATGCACAAAAATTTTAAAAACTTGCAGAGCGTTTTACGCAAAAACAGACTATTGCAAAAACTGTTTTGCGAAAAAAACAGACTATTGTAAATAACTGTTTCTTGCAGAAAAACAGACTGTTGCAAATAAGCCTTTTATATAAAAAAAAGAACGTAAGGGGTAGTAAAATGAAGCTAAAGAGCATAATCAGTATAATCTTAATAGCCACCCTTATGCTTGTATGCGGTTGCAATCAAGCTTCGCCCTCGGTTATTCAGCCCGAAGAGGCAGATAAGCTCTACGTTTATTTTTTAGACGTAGGGCAGGCGGACTGCGCTTTGGCAGTATATCAGGAAGACGCGGTGCTTATTGACGGCGGTAACGTTGGAGATAGCGGCTTTGTTATAAATTTCATAAAGAATTTAGGCATTAAACAGCTTACTGCGGTTATTGCCACCCACCCTCACGAAGACCATATCGGCGGCCTTGGTGCAGTTATCAGTAAATTTCCCGTAGGGCAGATATTTTCGCCCGTTGCAGAATATGAGAGCAACAGTTTTGACTCGCTTTTTTCTGCGGCAGCAAAGCAAAGCGGAATAAGCGTGCCTGAAGGAGAAGTTACGTTTTCTTTGGGCGAAGTAAAAGTGACGCTGCTTTCTTTAGGTGATTTTTCTTCGGAAGAAACAAACAACACGAGTATAGTAACAAAAATAACGTATTTAAACACAGCGTATCTTTTTATGGGCGACCTTGAGCACGACGGTGAGGTTGCTCTTGTTCAAAACAATGCTGATTTGAGGGCGGACGTTTTAAAGGTAGGTCATCACGGCTCCAACACCAGCACAAGCTATTTGTTCTTGCGCGCGGTTTTGCCGCAGATTGCGGTAATTTCCTGCGGTGAAAACAACAGCTATAATCACCCTCATACAGAAATTATCGAACGCTTGACCCAGGCGGAAGCAAAAATTTACCGCACGGATTTGCTCGGTACGGTTTCTACGTATTCCGACGGCTCTGCGGTTTACGTCCTTGAAAAAGGTGGGCTTACAGAGTTCACGCCTGACCCGTCGGATGCGGCGCTTGAAGATTTTACCTATATCGGCAATAAAAATTCAAAAGTATTTCATTTGCCTGCTTGCGCAAGCTTGCCCAAGGAAGAAAATCGCGTGTTCTTTGCCTTGCGTGATGATGCACTTACTAACGGATACACTCCTTGCGGCAAATGTAAGCCATAAACGTCAAGAGAAGACCGGCAAAAAGTAAAAGAAGCTAAATTTCCGTTGCAAAAAAGAGTCAAGTGGTGTAGAATATAAAGGAAAAAATAATTCTTGAAAGGAATTTTATAAAATGGAAAAATTTATTATTGAAACAAGCGCACGCCACGTGCACGTATCAAAGGAAGATCTTGAGGTTTTATTCGGCGCAGGCTATCAGCTTACCCCTAAAAAAGACCTTTCACAGCCCGGTCAGTTCGCTTGCGAAGAAAGAGTAACTGTTGTTGGCGCTAAAAAGGAGCTTGCAGGCGTATCAATTTTAGGTCCTATCCGTCCCGCAACACAGGTTGAGCTTTCCGCAACAGACGCTCGCTCCATCGGCGTAGGTATTGCAATTAAAGAGTCCGGTGACGTTGCAGGTACGCCCGGCTGTAAGCTTGTTGGTCCTTGCGGCGAAGTTGAAATCAAGGAAGGCGTTATCGTTGCAAAAAGACATATTCATATGACTCCTGCCGACGCTGAAAAGCTTGGCGTTTGCGATAAGGAAATCGTTGCAGTTAAGGCAGAAAGCGCTGAACGCAGCTGTATTTTTGAAGACGTTGTTGTACGTGTAAGCGAAAAGTTCGCTCTTGCAATGCATATTGATACCGATGAAAGCAATGCTGCCTTTGGCGTAAAGGAAGGCTATATTGTAAAATAAGCTAAAAACAAAAAGCTTATGCGCTCTGCTGACAGTAGTTGGCAGAGCGTTTTTTGTTTTGGTAACCGCTGTTTATAAAGTGTTATTTTACAGGCGGTTATTGTAAATTTTAACAGGCAGTTATTACAAGCGGACAAAAAAGAGTTTTTTGGCAATAAAAGGGTAAAAAGTTGTGCATAAAATACGCATATTTTGTCACAAAAAACGACAAGGATGAAAGCACCACCAAAAAACAAAAAACGCAAAAACCCCGTTATATCAGGCGTTTTCGGCGTTTTTGAAAACAAGAATAAAGTGTTTACAACAGGTTTAATAAGTGTTAATGTGAAAAATTTAATTTATTGACAAATGCACAAAAATTATGATATATTTTAATTGTAAACACTATAAATAATCGTGTTTATAATTAAGTGTTTTTGAAAGGAAGATAAAAATGAAAAAGCTTATCACATTAATGCTTGCTACAGTAATGGTACTTTCCGTGATGTTTGCAAGCGTACCCGTAAGTGCCGAAGAAGAGCTTCACAACTACATAACTCCCGATATGATGGTTTGGACCAACGAGTATATGGGCAAGGATGTTACCTTTGAAACAGGCACAGATGAAGAAGGCGACGAGTATATGTACTCCGCAGGCGGCGGTATGAAGAGCAAATACGGATTACCTCACCTTCAGGACGTTCGTGCTGCATTCGTTGCCGCATTGGGAGATAAGGATTATGCCGAAGTTACTATTGCTTTTAAGGTTCGTATTGAGTTCCAAGATGAATATAAGGGCAAGGACCTTACTTCTCGCGCACTCCTTCACTTCAGATGTAAGGATACCAGCGGTAAGGCTGCTGATATTTGGAATATCGACTATGAGGATTCTCTTGGCGGATGTGAAGCCTTGTTTAAAAAAGACGGCGTACACGTAATTTGGTATCCTGACGGATACAATATGTTCGCATTAAAGGAAAATGAGTGGACCACCTATTTTGTTGACCTTTATCTTGAAAAAGAGCAGATTTTAAGCGAAATGACCACAGGTGCTTGGCAGTTAGGCTTTGACAGACTTAACGGTCTTCAGCAGGACGAAGCTTCTCACTTTGAAAGATATAAGTCCTTCCAGATTAAAGATTTAGGTATCTACGATACAGAAGCTTATCACGCTGCTAACGCAACACCTACACCCGAACCCACAGCAACACCGGCGCCTACACCTACTCCTACTGCAAAACCTGAACCCACCAAGGCTCCTGATACAACAGCTGCTCCTGACGGAGATAAAACAACAGCTGCTCCTGACGGAGATAAAGCAACAGTAGCGCCTAACAACGACAATAAAGGTGCAGATAACACAGGCTTAATTATTGGTATTGCCGCTGCAGCCGTTGTAGTAGTTGCCGCTATCGTTGTGGTAGTTATCGTTGTTAACAAGAAAAAGGCTGCTGCTACAGCAGAAGCTGAACCCGAAGCTGAAGAGAAAACCGAAGAATAATAATCGTTAATTGTCTGCTAAAGACAGTTAATATAGAAATATCCTTCTTTTTACTACACACCTCTTTTTGCAAGAGGTGTGTAGTTTTTAAGGAAGAAAAAAAGGTGAAATATATGAAAAGATTTATTGCAACTTTGCTTATAAGTGCGTTGCTTGCGTTATCGGCGGCAAGCCTGCCGATTTTTGCTCAGCAAGAAAAGGCGCACAATTATTTAACCGAAGACAAGCTCGTCTGGAGTGACGTTTATTTAGGTGAGAACAAGAGCATAGAAAAAACAACAGAAAACAGTGAAACAGTTTACGTTGCATACGGTATTGACGCCCGTTACAGTTCGCCCTTTATAAAAAATATTCGTCCTGCAATAATGGAAATTATGGGCGACGGCGATAGCGTTGAAATTACAATAACCTTTAAGGTTAAAGCGCAGTTTCAGTTGAGTTTTTCAAATAAGGAATACGTAACAAGCGCCCGAACAATATTCAGGTGTATGGAAACAAGCAAAATTCCCGCTGAAGAATGGAACGAAAAATACGCAGATTCTTTATTAGGTGCAGAAGCATTTTTTGCTAAAAATAACCTTGATACTACAAGATACGTAAATATTAGCGAAGCTGTTGCCATAAAGGATAGCGAATGGGTTGAATACAGTACCGATATTTATCTTGAAAGAGCACAGGTTTTCAGTGAATATACTGCTTATGATTGGATGTTTGGGCTGGACTGCCTTGGAGGCCTGCATCAGAATCCGCCAGAGTTTTATGATAGATTTGTAGCCTTAAAGTTTAAGGATATCGGCATTTACGAAACAGAAGAATTTTATTCATCGATGGCAACACCAATCCCAACGGCAACACCTACTGCTGTGCCCCATACTGAGACTCCCGAAGCAAATCCAAGCGCAACGGAAGGAATATTGGAAAATCCTGAGCACGATAAAAACAATTTTAGCGAAACAGTTATTATAACGGTCGTTTGCGCAGTTGCGGTTATAGGTGCTACAGCAACGGTTATAATTATAAAAAAGAAAAAACAAAATATTTAAAAGACGCGGTAAATAGCGAAAATCAGCAAAATAAAGCGCACCCTCGTTAAAGGGTGCGCTTTATTTATAAAACTACGCAAAAACTTATACAGAATAAAAAGGCTTAAAAAGCGGTGTTTCGCAGAAAAGCGTAAAAAAAGAACGGCAGATTTCAGCCGTTCTTTTAAACTTTAAAATGTTTTAAGCTAAATAGCTTTAATTACTTTTTAGCAAGCTTTTCGCCGCAGTTGGGGCAAACAAGCTCATCTTCAGCAAATTCGCCGGAGAAAGAGATTGTTTCCTTGCAATTGGGGCAATCGTACTCTTCGTACTCAAAATCGTCACAGCAATCACAATCGTCGTCATCACAGCAGCAGTCGCAATCACAGTCGTCATCGCAGCAGCAATCACAGTCACAGTCGTCGTCGTCGCAGCAGCAATCGCAATCGTAATCATCGTCACAGCAGCAATCACAGTCACAATCGTCGTCCTCATCGTCAAAGATAAGCTCTTCAACCTCTAATAAGTCGCTGTCAAGCTCTTCAACGTATTCGCCAAGCTGAGTAAGCTCCTCATCGAAGCCCTCAAGGTCGCAAGCGATGTAATCAAGAGTATCAATAATAGCAAGCAAAAGCTTACCTTCATTTGTATCTGCCTTAATATCAAGACCTTCTGCAAGGCCCTTTAAATAAGCAACTTTCTTTTCAACTGACATGGGAATTTTCCTCCTTAATTTTAAAATGAAAACTCGGTTTAATAAAGTGTTTTTTAGCAGAATATCTGCAAACTAATTAAACGCGGTCCATGTACTCGCCCGTACGGGTGTCAATTCTGATACGGTCGCCAACGTTAACGAACAAGGGAACGTTAACTTCATAGCCTGTTTCGATTTTTGCTTTCTTTGTAACGTTTGTAGCAGTATCGCCCTTAACGCCGGGTTCGGCATCAATGATTTCGAACTCAACAAAGTTAGGAGCTTCTACAGAGAAAGCGGAGCCCTTATAGAACTTAATGGTAACAACAAGGCTGTCCTTAAGGTAAGGAAGAGCAGAGTCAACCTGGTCTTTGTTAAGTGCAGTTTGCTCATAAGTTTCGTTGTCCATAAAGTAATAAAGCTCGTCATCGTTATAAAGATACTGCATATCCTTGCGCTCGATGTGTGCTAAAGGATATTTTTCGTTGGGGTTAAATGTGCGCTCAAGCACCTGACCTGTCATAACGTTTTTAAGCTTTGTGCGTACGAAAGCAGCTCCTTTACCGGGTTTAACGTGTAAAAAGTCAACAATAACATAAACGTTGCCGTCAATTTCTACTGTAATGCCCTTTCTGAAATCACCTGCTTGAATCATTTGAGTTTCCTCCTATAATATTATTATAATTTTATTAAATTTTTATCCGAAACGGTCAAATTTTCGCAACCGTTACGGGTAATCGCGTACATATTTTCGATTCTCACACCGCAGAAGCCTTCAATGTAAACACCGGGCTCAACGGTAACGATGTCGCCAACCTTTAAAATATCGGTGCTTTTTTGCGAAAGACGGGGAGATTCGTGAATTTCAATGCCAACGCCGTGACCGAGAGAATGGGAAAAATATTCGCCGTAGCCTGCGCTAACAAGAACGTCACGCGCGGCTTTATCTGCATCAAAGCCTGAAACACCTGATTTTAATGCTTTTGCACCAGCTTCGTGAGCGGCAAGAACGGAATAATAAATTTTTTCCATTTCTTCCGTAATATCGCCAACAGCAACGGTGCGGGTCATATCGGAGTCGTAGTTATTAAGCCTTGCGCCAAAGTCAAGGGTAACGAACTCGCCCTTTTGAATAATTTTGTCGCTGGGAACGGCGTGGGGCTTTGCTCCGTTAAAACCGCTTGCAATAATGGTTTCAAAAGCGATGCCGTCAGCGCCAAAGGCAAACATTAAGTACTCTAATTTAGCGCGAATTTGTTTTTCGGTTGCGCCGGGCTTAATATCATTTAAAATTTCTAAAAAAGCCTTGTCGGTAATAGCTTGAGCGGCCTTGATTTTGTCAATTTCTACTTGGTTTTTTGCGCTGCGTAAGGCGGTAAAAGCGCCTTTTGTTTCAACTAATGTAAAGCCTGCTTCGGTGAGAGTAATATAATCTGCCGCCGAAAGATAATCTTCCTGTATGCCCAAGGTTTTAGCATTTTGAGCTTTAGCTTCATCAATAATACCTGCGATATACGAGCCTGAAACGATATTTGTTTTGCACCTTGCCTCCTTTGAAGCAACGGTATAGCGGCTGTCAGTTATAAGACAGGTGTCATTTGAAAAAAGCACAAGGCTGTCAACACAGTAAAAGCCTGTGATATAGCAAATATCCGCAGGGTTAGAAAGCACAAACCCGTCAACAGACGGAAACTGCTTTAACATTGTGTTAAACATAACACACACTCCTATAATATCATATTTTTTTTATTTTGTATATAATTATTGCAAAAAAATACTCAAATGTTCAATAAAAACAGTTAAAAAACAATAAATATCTGTTGCAAAAAAGCAAGGTCGAAGGATAAAAACCCGTATTTTCGATAAAAAACCTGAAAACTTATTTGTAATTATTAATAACAGAGCAATCAGTTTTTAAACAAAACCGCCAAACGAGAGCTTGCTAAATGAACTAATCCTTAAACAAAAAGTTCCAAACAAGCTTTTCACGGGAACGGTTAAACACCTTTGTGCACCACCATTCTTTTTTTGAAAGAGGCTCGGTTAAAACGCTTTTTGCGTTTAGAGAATTTGCAAGCGCAATATCGGTAAAAAGCTGGTCGCCAACGAACAAAACGTTATCAGAGCATATGTTTTCACGCTTCATAAGCTTTTTTGTAGCCGCCTTAAAGGGCTTGCGGGCGTCCTTATAAACGCCGATGCCGAGCTTATCGGCTATAATATCGGCATTTTTTTTGCGACTGTTTGTTAAAATGATAATTTTTATGCCTTGCTTCTTTACTTTTTCTACCCAAGAAAAAGTTTCTTCGGGCACGTCCAAACTGTGCCAGGGAGCAAGAGTATTATCTAAATCAACAAAAATATGAGAAATATTGTTTTTTAATAAAAACTCAAGGTCAATATCATAAATTCTTTTGCGTCGGGCAAAGGGAAGTAAACCCATTAGTTTTCACCCTTTAAAGCACTTATGCGCTCGTCAACCTTTTTAAGCATTTCGGTATATTTTTCAAGCTTAGCTTTTTCTTCGTCAATGAGCTTTTGAGGCGCTTTTGCCACAAAGCCTTCATTGTTAAGCTTGCCCGAAGCGCGTTTGATTTCGCTTTCAACGGTAGCCTTTTCCTTAATTAAGCGTTCAAGCTCCTTTTTCGTGTCAACAAGCTCGCCCATAGGAATAAAACATTGAGCAGAAGCTAAAACAACGGAAGCAAAGGAGTCCTGATTTTCAGGAGCAGAGGTAATAAATTCTGCCTTTGAGCAGTTAGCAAGCTTTTCTAAAATAGGCGCGCTAAAGCTTAAATCCATTTGTGAAAGCACGAGAATTTCTGTTTTCTTGTTTTGAGGAACGTTCATCTCCGTACGGATATTTCTAACACCCTTAATAATGTCAACAACTGCTTCAAAAGCGGTGGTATCGAAGTTTAAGCGAGCATCTGTTTCGGGCCAGGAAGAAATCATAATGCTTTCTTCGTTTCCGGGAAGCGAAGTCCAGATTTCTTCGGTAATAAAGGGCATAAGGGGATGAAGAAGCTTTAAGGTGTTGGACAAAACGTAGTTAAGAACCGTGCAAGCGCAGGTTTTTGCCTTTTCGTCGGAGCCGTAAAGACGGGGTTTTGTAAGCTCAATGTACCAGTCGCAGTACTCTGACCAAATAAAGTCGTAAAGATTTTGCGCGGCAATACCAAGCTCATAGGAATCAAAGCTCTTTGTAATATTTTCAACAAGTGCGTTAAATTTCTTTAAAATCCACTTATCGCTTTCTTCAAGGTCTAATGAGAAAATATCAGGCAAATCCAAGCCGTCAACGTTCATTTTAACAAAACGGGAAGCATTCCAAATCTTGTTTGCAAAGTTGCGGTAAGCTTCAACACGCTCCCAATAAAAACGCATATCGTTTCCGGGAGAGTTGCCTGCAGCTAAAGAAAATCTTAAAGCGTCGGCACCGTATTTATCAATAACTTCAAGGGGGTCAATGCCGTTACCAAGGCTCTTGCTCATTTTTCTTCCTTGGGAATCGCGAACGATACCGTGAATAAGTACTGTTTTAAAGGGAACTTCGCCCATTTGCTCAATACCTGAGAACATCATTCTTGCTACCCAGAAGAAAATAATATCATAACCCGTAATCAAAGCGTTTGTAGGATAGTAATATTCAAGCTCCTTTGTTTTTTCAGGCCAACCAAGAGTGGAAAAAGGCCAAAGAGCTGATGAGAACCAGGTGTCAAGCACGTCTTCATCCTGAACGAGAGTAGTACAGCCGCACTTGGAGCACTTTGCGGGCATTTCCTTTTCAACGTGAGTTTCGCCGCACTCGGTGCAGTAATAAGCGGGAATTCTGTGGCCCCACCAAAGCTGACGGGAAACACACCAATCGCGGATATTTTCAAGCCAGTTATAATAAATTTTAGAAAATCTGTCGGGAACAAAGTTTGTTTCGCCCTTGCGAACTGCTTCAAGTGCAGGTGCGGCAAGGCTTTCCATTTTAACGAACCACTGCTTTGAAATAATAGGTTCAACAGCGCTGTGGCAACGGTAGCAAGTACCTACGTTGTGGGTGTAATCTTCCGTTTTAATTAAGCAACCGCATTCAGTTAATGCATCAACAACTGCCTTGCGGGCGTCTTCACGCTTTAATCCTTCAAAAGGACCGCCTTCGGCATTGATGGTACCGTCGTCATTCATAACGCGGATAACGGGTAAGCTATGGCGGAGAGAAACTTCAAAGTCGTTGGGGTCGTGGGCAGGGGTGATTTTAACAGCACCGCTACCGAAATCCATTTCAACGTACTCGTCGGCAACGATAGGAATTTCTCTGTTCATTAAAGGAAGAACGACTGTTTTGCCAACTAAATCCTTATAACGCTCGTCGCGCGGGTGAACTGCAACGGCAGTATCGCCCATATACGTTTCGGGACGGGTGGTGGCAACAGTTATAAATCTGCTTTTATCGGGTGTGTAATAGCGCAAATGCCAAAGATGTGAAGCTTGTTCTTCGTATTCAACCTCTGCATCTGAAAGGGCAGTGCGGCATTCAGGGCACCAGTTGATAATTCTGCTGCCGTGATAAATTAAGCCTTTTTTATAAAGTTTAACGAAAACTTCCGTAACGGCCTTTGAACAGCCTTCGTCCATAGTAAAGCGTTCTCTGTCCCAATCGCAAGAGGAGCCTAACTTTTTAAGCTGTTCAACGATTCTTCCGCCGTACTGTTCTTTCCATTGCCAAGCGCGCTCCAAGAACTTTTCTCTGCCTAAATCTTCTTTTTTGATGCCTTCCTTTGCAAGAGCATCAACAATTTTAACTTCCGTTGCAATACTTGCATGGTCAGTACCCGGCAGCCAAAGGGCAGAATATCCCTGCATACGCTTAAAACGAATAATAGCGTCCTGCATCATATTGTCAAGAGCGTGACCCATGTGAAGCTGACCTGTAATATTCGGTGGGGGCATAACTATTGAATAAGGCTTTTTGTTTTCATCGGGCTCAGCGTGAAAATAACCTTTTTCCATCCAAGTTTTGTACAGCCTGTCCTCAACGGCTTTGGGGTCATACTGCTTTGCGATTTCTTTCATAGCAAAATCTCCTTAAAAATCCATAATAAAAAATAAACGCCCTTAAAAAAGGACGTTAAAAATCAAACGTGGTACCACCTTTATTCCGAAGGCAAAAGCATTCGGCACTTAAGCGGGATATAACGGTCGCCTTACCGTTTGAGCTACTTTCCTAAAACAAAGGGTTCACCCAAAGCGCTCCAAAGCTACTTCACAAGGCTCGTGCTGCGCCCTTTCAGCCAAGGGGCGCTCTCTTTAAGCACAAGAAAACGCAAAACGCGTATGATTAACTTGCTACTCCTCTTTTTCACAGCGCAGAATATTATTTTCTTGAATTATACTATAAACTAAATAAAAATGCAAGCGTTATTCGCTTTTGTCCTTGTTTTTTAACTGCTTAAGGGCAATAACGGTGTAGCTTACAAACGCCGCATAGCTTAAAACAAGGGAAACGATAAAGAATATGTACATATAAGATTTTAAGGGCGAAAGCACACCGTCTATAAAAAACAGCAGGCACATTGTAAAGGTTACAAAAAAAGAAGAAAACTTGCCCAAATAATTTGAAATAACAACAGAGCCTAATTTTTTAGATGCAATAGCACCGCCCACGAGGGTTAAAACCTCCTTTAATGCGGTAAAAGCGAGCATCCACCAAGGCAGAGAGCCCTTAATTAAAAAGCAAACCAAAGCAGAACCTTGAAGAGCTTTATCGGCGACAGGGTCTATTATTTTTCCAAGGGAAGATATGCATTGATACTTTCTTGCAATATAGCCGTCAAGCACGTCCAATATAGATGCAACGGCAAAAATTACAAAGGCAATTTCGGGCGAAACAGAAAAAAATGCCCAAACAAAAACGGGACACAAAATCAGCCTTAAAAACGATAAAATATTTGGTACGTGCTTCATAAAAATCTCCTAAAACGGTGGTGCTTTATAAAAATTTTTTAAATTCATAGCAAAAAGCCTAAAAAGGCTACATCATTTTCTTTATATGCTCAAGAGCGCCTTTTTCAAGCCGTGAAACCTGCGCTTGAGAAATACCGATGCTACCTGCAATTTCCATTTGAGTTTTCCCTAAAAAATAGCGCATTTTTATTATATTATATTCTCTTTTGTCTAATTTTGTCAATGCCTCTTGCAAAGCAATGCGCTCAGTCCAATTAGAAGCGCTGTCCGAAGGGTCTTTTATCTGATCTAAAATAAAAACCTGGTCGTTTCCGTCCTTAAAAACGGGCTCAAAAATCGAAACGGGCTCGGAAACTGCTTCCAAAGCATTTTCCACCTCAAAAACAGAAACGCCCAACGCCTTTGCAATTTCTTCGTTGGAGATTTCTCTGTTTCCCTCTTGAGAAAGCCTCTCCTTAGTCTGCATCGCCTTATAAGCTAAATCACGCATGGAACGGCTGACACGAATACTGTTGTTATCCCGCAAGAATCTGCGGATTTCACCGATAATCATTGGAATGACGGTGTTTTGTTGAAACGTAAAATGACGCGCTATTCTCCGTTTATTATAACACAACAAACAAAAAATAACAACGGAATAAAAAAGTCTTTGTTACAAAGCTTTTTAAAGTATTCGAGGTGCGATATTGTTAACCCCGCAAAAAGCCCCGTGTGATTTTAATAAAAGGAGAAAAATGAACCGCTGATTTTTGCAATTATAAGCTCGAAACACACGAAAATCAGAGTGCCTTTTGTAAACTAAAAACAGTTGCGAAGTAATTTCGACAATCGCGCAAAATATTGAGAAATAATTTTGTAAAACGCGCAAAACAACCGTTATTTTTTTTGCCTGCAATATCGGCAAAAGCCGACAAAAAGCCTAAAACCCACAAAAAATATGCTAAATTGTGTACAATTTTTTAGCAAAATTTTCGTTTTGTTTGACTTTAATTATATATAGTGTTATAATTATTCTGCGTACGTGCGTGTATACATAGAAAATAACAAGAAAGTTTGTGAAAAATGAAACAGTTTGAAAAAAGAGTTTGGCTTTCCTCCCCTACAATGCATGGAGAAGAAATTAAATACGTTCAAGAGGCTTACGAAACCAACTGGATGAGCACCGTTGGTGAAAACATAAACGAAATTGAAAGGCAAATTTGCGCAAAGATAGGCTGTAAATATGCCGTTGCGCTGTCTTGCGGTACGTCGGCGTTGCATCTTGCTATCAAGCTTGCAGGCGTAAAGCGCGGCCACAAGGTTTTCTGCTCGGATATGACCTTTGCGGCAACTCTTAACCCCGTGGTGTACGAGGGCGGCGAGCCTGTTTTTATTGACACGGAATACGAGTCCTGGAATATGTGTCCCAAGGCTCTTGAAAAGGCGTTTGAGCAGTATCCCGACGTAAAGGTAGTAGTTCTTGCTAATCTTTACGGCACGCCTTGCGATATGGACGCGATTTTATCCGTTTGCGAAAAGCACAACGCCGTTTTAGTTGAAGATGCGGCTGAATCCTTGGGCGCTACGTACAAGGGAAAGCAAACGGGCTCCTTTGGCAAATATAACTGCATTTCCTTTAACGGAAACAAGATAATCACCGGCTCCTCCGGCGGTATGCTTTTGACTGACGACGAGGAAGCCGCCGCTAAAGCGCGTAAATGGTCAACTCAATCAAGAGAAAATGCACCTTGGTATCAGCATGAGGAAATCGGCTACAACTACCGTATGAGTAATGTTATCGCAGGTGTTGTTCGCGGTCAGATGCCATATTTGGAAGAGCATATTGCACAGAAAAAGGCAATCTATATGCGCTATAAAGAAGGCTTTAAGGATTTGCCCGTTCAAATGAACCCTTATGATGAGAGCATCTGTAAGCCTAATTTTTGGCTTTCCTGCTTGATTATTGATAAAGACGCTATGTGCAAGCAAGTCCGTACCGATTTGAAAGCTTCGTACGTTTCCGAAACCGGCAAATCTTGCCCAACGGAGATTTTAGAAAAACTGGCTCTTTATAATGCCGAGGGCAGACCTATCTGGAAGCCTATGCACGCCCAGCCTATCTACAAGAACAACGGATTTGTTTCCGTTGACGGGTTGGACGTGGGTATGGATATTTTTGAACGCGGTCTTTGCTTGCCAAGCGATAACAAGATGACGCAAGAGGAGCAAGACCAAATTATCGAAATTGTAAAAAGCTGTTTTAGGTAAGGAACGCAGTTACAGGGCTTTCTGCAGATGAAAAATAATTTTTAAGTATTAAATATTAAATTTGAGGTTTTATGTACGCTAAATTTGTAAAACGTGCGTTAGATTTTTTATTAAGCCTGCTGGCACTGTCCGTTTTATCACCGGTGTTTGTTATCCTGATAATAGTGGGTGCCGTTATGATGAAGGGCAATCCGTTTTTCACCCAGGAGCGTCCCGGCAAAAACGAAAAAATATTTAAGCTTATAAAATTTCGCACAATGAGCAATCAAAAGGATAAAAACGGCAATCTCCTGCCCGACGAGGTTCGGCTTAACGCCTACGGCAAGTTTTTGCGCAGCACGTCTTTGGACGAGCTGCCCGAGCTATTGAATATTTTAATCGGTCAAATGAGCATTGTCGGCCCACGGCCGCTGTTGGTGGAATATTTGAAAAGATATAACGCACATCAAAAAAGGCGGCACGAAGTTCTTCCAGGGTTAACAGGATATGCCCAGGTAAACGGAAGAAATGCAATTTCCTGGGAAGAAAAATTTGACATGGACGTGTGGTACGTGGAAAACGTTTCGTTGCGTACTGACGTAAAGGTGATATTCGATACGGTAAGGGTGGTTTTAAAAAGAGAGGGAATCTCTTCAGAAGCCAACGTTACTATGGAAAAATTTATGGGAACGAAAGAATCGGAGAAAACTTAACTTATGAATAAGCTTGTTATTATAGGCGCAGGCGGTCAGGGCAAGGTTGCCGCAGACGTTGCATCAAAGGCGGGTTACAACGAAATAGTCTTTCTTGACGATGATCCGTCAGCAAAGGAATGCTTGGGTTTTTGCGTTGCGGGAACGTCAGAGAAAACAGATAATTACAAGGATTGGGATTTCTTTGTAGCTATCGGAAACGCGAAAACGAGAGAAAAAATTCAAAACAGGCTGTCAGCTAATGGTTACAGCATTGCAACTCTTATTCATCCGTTTACTTCTATAGGAAAAAATGTAAAAATAGGTAAAGGCACAATAGTTATGGCGGGCGCCGTTATAAATACCGATGCGGTTATCGGAAATGGCTGTGTTATAAATACTTCTGCCTCCGTTGATCACGATTGCACCGTGGCAGATTATGCTCACGTTTCCGTAGGAAGCCACCTTGCAGGCACTGTTTCGGTGGGAAAATATACGTGGATCGGCATCGGCGCAAGCGTAAGCAATAATCTGTCCATTTGTCAGGACTGTTTAATAGGTGCGGGTGCCGTTGTAGTAAAGGATATAAAGGAAGCAGGAACCTACGTTGGCGTTCCGGTGAAGAAAAAAGATTGAGGACAAGACTTTGGATATTGTAATAATTGCGCATTTCATAACAGAATTCGCTAAAGACGGTACAAGCCGATTTGTTTATATGGCTGAAGAGTTAAGTAAAACGCACAACGTGGAGATACTGACTTCTCAATTTGACCACATAAAGAAAAAACAGCGAAAAGAGCAGGAGTATACTTTAAAAACAAAAATCACACTTTTAAAAGAACCGTCTTATCCTAAAAACGTTTGTTTTAAACGGTTTTATAGCCACGGAATTTTTGGCAACCAAGTTAAAAAATATTTAAAATCCAGAAAAAAGCCCGACGTTGTGTATTGCGCAGTTCCGTCGTTAAGCGTAGCAGTTGCCGCAGCTAAATATTGCAAAGAAAACGGTATTAAATTCGTAATCGATATTCAGGATATTTGGCCAGAAGCGTTTAAGATGGTGTTTAACGTGCCGGTTATCAGCGATATTGTGTTTTTCCCGATGAAAAAACAGGCAGATTATATTTATTCAAGTGCGGACGAGATTGTTGGCGTTTCACAAACCTACGTTAACCGTGGACTTCAAGTGAACAACAAAGCAAAAGGTATGGTAGTTTATTTAGGTACGGATAAGGATACCTTCGATAAAAATAAAAACAACGACGAAAATGCACTGCCCATAGCAGAACATAAAATAAAAATCGGATATGCAGGAACCCTTGGCCACAGCTATGACTTGCACGTGGTTTTTGATGCTATGAAAAAGCTTGATAAAGAGATTTTGCAAAAAATTCAACTCATAGTAATGGGCGACGGTCCAAAGAAGGAAGAGTTTCAGCAGGCGGCAAAAGATCTTCCCGTTACGTTTATGGGCAGATTAAATTATCCCAATATGGTTTGGCTGTTATCTAAATGCGATATTGCAGTTAATCCAATTATGCCAGGTGCGGCTCAAAGTATAATCAACAAGCATATGGACTATGCTATGGCGGGCTTGCCGGTAATAAATACCCAGGAATGCCCTGAATACAGAAGCCTCGTTTCTTCTTACAATTGCGGTATAAATTGCGAGTGCGGTAATTCTGAAGATGTTGCCGAAGCAATTTTAAAATTAATAAATAACGAAGAATTAAGAAGAGAGCTTGGCAAAAATTCTCGTTCTATGGGAGAAAAATTGTTTGACAGAAAAACGAGTTATTTAGATATAGTCGATGTAATACAACAAAAAGGCTGAAAGAAAGTTTCTATGGTGCAACGATAAGAGAAAAGGAACTTAAAAAAGACATTGCAATTAAACCACAATAAAAGCTTTAATAAATTCTGCAAGAAAGAAAAATAGAAGGAAAAACAATGCCACAGTTACAAAAAAAACAAAAATTCAGAGAAAAGCCATTACAACTCAAATGGATTTTGCTTATAACGAGCATTTTAAGTATTGTCATAAACTGGAGTTATGGTAATAGTTATTATGCTTATCTTTTTACAGGTGTAGGCGTAGGCATTTTTTCTTATATAACGTTTTTAAACAGAAAACCGCTTAAGTTTAACCGATTAGAAAGTGCTGTTTTAACATGTGTTATTATATCGATAATTACTTCTGCGATTAGTTTCATTAACGGTAATAACGAAGCAATAAAAAGTATGATTTTAATAAATGTATCTCTTATCTTTCCGTTGACGGTATCTTTGTTAAATATTGATTTTTGTAACGAAGAAAAACAGTTAAAATTCTTTTGCTTAATTATGCTTATAATAGCGTTTGTGATGGCGTTAAATCCGAGCGGTTGGAATTCCAATTCGTTGGGAACGATTTTGTTTTCTTGTCTTTCTTTTTGTTTTGTAATTTTTAAATTAAATGATAGCGTGAACTCGAAAATATTATCCATTATCTTTTTTGCCATTACAACATATTTGGTATTAACAACCGGGAGCAGAAATGCAGCGTTAGTTTTACTTTCTTGCTTTGTTTTGTTGTTGTTATCGGACAAATTCTGGAAAAACAAAACGGCGTATAGAACAGTTTATATTGCTGCTATGCTGTTAACGGTGTTTGCAGCAGAATTTATGGATATAGTGTTTAGCAATAATTCAATAATGAGGTATCTGACAGATTTTACAGAATCGTTTAGCGAAAAAGCTTGGGGAATGGAAGGCCATTTAGAAATTTTGCTTTATGTAAAAAATAAAGTTTCGGCACTGCCAATTTTTGAAAAATTATTTGGGCAAGGAGTATTGGTTTCACATTCTCACAATTTGTTTTATCAATGCTTATTATCCTACGGCTACGTGGGCACAACGATAATTTACGGCGTCTATATTGCTATATTAGAAGCGGGCCACAAGCTTTTCAGAGAGCAAAACGACAGAATTTCTCTCGGATGCTGCATTGTTATAATCGGTCATTTTTTAATGCAAATCGGAGAGGTGTATATGTTAGGAGTAGAGACGGCTATGATAATTGCGCTTCTTCCTGCGGGCATTATTTTGCAACGCTACAGAGTATTTAATGAATCAAAAAATGAAAAAACAGAAGCAAAGGTGCAAAAATGAAGATATTGATTATTTCGCATTATTATAAGCACAAAAACGCAATGGCATCTGTTCGTGCAATAAAGCTTGCAAAGTATTTTTCTTTGCTGGGTCAGGACGTAACGGTTTTAGCTTCAATGCAAAAGGATAACTGGTGCAAGCAAGAGGTTAAACCCGAGGAGGATAAAAATGTTCGCGAAATCTATGCTCCTGAATACAAGGGAATGGATTTTTTAAGAAAAATAAACAAGCTTGCAAAGGCGCGGGGCGATAAAAAAATGCAGCGCGTTAAGGAAGAGCAAGCAAAAGCGACGGAAGCAACGTGTGAAAGCAATGCTGATAATGCGTCCGAACAAACCACCGACAAAAAGACAAAGGAAAACTTAAAGGTAAAGGTTAAAAAATTTATTTCGTGGCTTTACTATTATTCCTGCGACAGACTTGAAAACAGGTTTTTGTATTTAGGCTTTGTTCAAGAAATAAAAAGAAGCGAACTTAACAACTTTGATTGCGTTATCGCTACGTATCCCGGTGCTGGCGCACACAGAGCGGGCGTGTGGATGAAAAAGCATAAAAAGACAAAAAGCTTTATTGCCGATTACCGCGATCCCGCATACAATCCCGGCGGAAGAGGCAACAAGATAGAAGCGGCTCACGACAAAAGAATTCAAGATATGGCGGTTCGCTCGGCGGATTGCATCGTATGCGTATCAAAAGGAATGGCGCAAACGCTCAAAGGGCAATACGCAAAAGAAAGAATATCTCCCGTTAAGGTTATAAACAACGGCTTTGATTTAGACGACAATGCCTTTGAAAACTTAAATCTTTTGCCAAAGGATAAGTTTAACTTTGTTTATACGGGGGCTTTGTATAACGGGCGGAGATCCGTTGAAATGTTAGGCAAGGTTTTGGCAGAGCTTGCTTATGAAGGAAGCATAAAAAAAGAAATGCTTGCGCTCCATTATGCCGGCTCTGATTTTAGCGAACTGGAGGCACAGCTTAAGCCCTTCGGGTTAGAAGATATAGCTGTTGACCACGGCTTTGTAACAAGAAAAGAATCTCTTTCAATGCAAAAGGAAGCCAGTGTGGTATTGCTTTTAAATTGGAATCAGGACAATTACACGGGGGTTATTCCGGGAAAAATATACGAGTATATGGCATCGCAAAATCAGATTTGCGCATTGATTATGGGTAACGAGCCTAACAGCGAAACCGCAAATATGATCAGAGAAGATAATTTGGGTTGTGCCTGCGAGCAGGCTGCTCCGCAGGATATTATCGCGTTGAAGGCGTACGTGCTGGGGCTTATTAAAGCCTTTGAAGCAAAAGAAAGCAAAAGCATCAACTTAGAAGCAGTAGAAAAATATCAGTATAAAAATCTTGCGGCAAAGTATTTGGAGATTATAAAGGATACTGTGTCTGCGACAAAGAAATAAGGGATATAAGCTTGTTTAGAATAAAAATTTGGTTACGAGTTATTTTTTCGTTAATTCTTACCTTTGGCGGCGTAAAAAGCAATATTCTTTCGGCAGAGGAAACCGTTGAAGAAATATTAAAAAATAACCGTTCGCTTATTCGCTTTGGCGATGGTGAATTCGGCATATATAAAGGTAAGGATATACACTATCAAAAGCACTCGGCAGAATTGGAAAAGGCGTTTATAAAAATTAAAGAGACCTTTGAAGAAACAAACGTTAACTGTCCCTTTTTGCTCGCTGTGCCTAAAAAATATATGCAATGCTCAGGCTTCGAGTTGTGCAAAAAAAGAGTGCTTGTTTCATCTTGGTCGGAGGCGCGCAGGTTTTTTAAAAAGAATTTCAACCTTTCTCTTTGCTACGGAGATGCTTTTTTGTTTGAAAAGATAAACAACCAAATATACAGTAGATTGTGGAACAGCGATTTAAATAAAAAAAGCGTAATTTTTATTCACAATAACGAAGAATACGCGCGGCAGTTTGAGGAAAAGTATTTAAGAAAATGTTTCTTCGTTCAATGCCCGAGTAAAAACGCGTTTGAAGAGCTTGAACGCTTGCAGAGTGACGTGCTTAATATTATTGCGAAAAATTCATTAAAAAAGGAACAAGTACAAATAGTTGTTTCGGCAGGTCCTGCAGGCAAGGTGCTTGCATATGGGCTTTCCATGCAAGGCTATCATTGTATAGATGCAGGTCATTGCTGGGACGATCCCTTGGAGAGTTAATTGTGTGTAAAATTAGTGTAATCGTACCGGTTTATAAATCGGAAAAGTACATAGCCAGAACAGTTAATGCGTTGCTTAGTCAATCGTTAAAGGATATGGAAATAATCTTGGTTGACGATGGCTCGCCTGACGGCTCGCCCGCTATATGCGATGCTTTTGAAAAAGAACACAGCAATATCAGGTGTGTGCATACGGTAAACGGCGGACCGGGCCATGCACGCAACACGGGGATAAGTGTTGCAAAGGGACAGTATATCGGCTTTTGCGATGCCGACGATATTCCTGACGAAAATATGTACGCAACTTTATTGAAAAATATGGAAGAAAACAAGTTAGATCTTTGCTTGTGTGATATGTTTTCTGAGCGGGACGGTAAAAGCTTTGGCTTTCCATGGAAAGAGGACAGGCTTTTTGTGGAAGAAGAATGTGTTGACGGCTTAATGGCTTCAATGCTTGGTAACGCATCTGAAGATGACACGGGTATTCCCGTTTGGGGAAGTTCTGTTCGATCATTATACTCAAAGACAATTCTCGACAAATATAACATAATCTTTCCTGAGGACATATATTTTGCCGAGGATTTGGTTTTTAACGTCAGATACATTGCCCATTGTAAAAAAGCAATGGCTTTAAATCAAGTGATGTATCACTATACGTTTAACAAAGAATCTCTTATGAATAGTTATATAGCGTATCAGCCCGCAATGTTCGATGAACGAATAAAGCTTATCAATTATATTGCAGAAGTTGTCTTGCCTATTGATAAAAGCGGCGATTTAATGAAACGGTTTAAGACGAGTCAGCGTTGTTATTTTCACGAGTGTGTAGGCAATGCAGCGCGCCTTGTAAAAGAAAAGGGATTTCTTGCAGGAATGGGTGAGATTAAGCAGGTTGTAAAAGATCCTGCGGTAGTAGAAGCGTTTAAAAACGTTTCAGTAAAAAACAGAAGAAGAAAAATCATCTATGGCTTGATTCAAAAAAAATGGGCTTTAGTGCTATGCATATATTACAGCATACGCTTTAGTTAAATTAAGGAGAAAACAATGGGAAAAACCAGAATAATCGGATACGATGTAATTAGAATAATTTCTGCGTTTATGGTTGTGGCGATACACAGTAACGCTTGCTATCTTTACGACCGAATAGGGTCTTTTAGCTGGTTTGTTATTATGGAGCTTACTGCCCTTTGCGTTGTGGCTGTTCCTTTGTTTTTTATGGTTTCGGGGGCAACAAACCTTTGCAGAGAGCCTATAGAGATAAAAAGCTTATATACTAAAAAAATACCGAAGCAATTCATTCCCTTTTTAATTTGGAGCGCTATTTATATTGTTGCAAGAATAGCATTAAACAAAATTCCTTTGTCATTTAGTAGTTTTGCGTCAATTATCTGGGAACCTGCATATTATCAATTCTGGTTTATGTATACCTTGCTTGGATTATATATATGCATTCCTGTTTTTCAATTAATTCTTGAAAAGGCAGATAAGAGATTATTGCAATACATAATAGCATTGTGGGTTCTATTGTCGGTGATTTTGCCTACTGCGCTAAGATATATTCCCGGTTTTAAAATATCAAGCCATTTTGAATTCGGCTTCCTTGAAGGCTATTGGGGATATTTCTTCCTTGGCGGTTATTTAAGAAAATATCCTATAGTAAACGGAAAGAAAATCGGTGCAATTCTTGCTGCGGCAGGCGTTGCGGTAACGGGAATCTGTTCCGTTATTGAGTATTTCTTCACAGATCCTTTAAGGTACTATGGGCACGTTTATTCAGCATATCTTCTGCCGGGAGCTGCGATGGCGGCAGTCGGTCTGTTTTTAGTGATGTCCGAGTGTAGCGTAAAAGAAAAATATCAAAAAAACGTTGAGAGCCTTTCGGGGCTTACTTTAGGTGTTTATTACGTGCATTGTTTGGTGCTGTTCGCGCTTCAAACAATCTTTGATAAAATTCCCGAAGAATACAATTTAGTAATGTCTGTTGCCAGCGTTGTTAGTGCATTTGCTATTTCGGCAGCAATTACCGCAATAATAAAAAAAATACCGAAAATTAGAGATTTGTTGGTATAACCCGATGTTTGCTTGAAAAGCCAACAACAGGACAATAAAAGATGTAATCATTGCTATTTCTGCAGGACCTGCAGGAAAGGTGTTGGTTTATCGCATATCAAAAAAAGGTTATTTATGCGTAGATGCGGGGCATTGTTGGGGTGACCCGTTAGAATGCATAAAATAAAATTTAGGAATATAAGCAATATGAAAATCGAACATATTATATCAACCATGAACAGAAGCGAATTTTCGTTTTTAGAAAACTTAAACTTGAAAACATCTTGTTTGGTTGTAAATCAAAATCAAAACGAAGAAGAAAAACAGTATCAACTAAAAGGCGTAGAAGCCAGAATTCTTTGCACACCCGAAACCGGTTTGAGTCGCAGTCGAAACAAGCTTCTTCAAAATGCCGTCGGTGACATATGTATTATTTGCGACGACGATGTGGAATATTTGCCTGGATATTTGGCAGAAATTGAAACGGCTTACAAAAGCCTTCCCGATGCCGATATTATAGCGTTTCGGTTTACGCACGAAAAGGGCAAGGAAACTCGCGCAAAATACTCAAAAATAAAAAGATTAAGGCTTTGGAATATTAGCAAGGTCGCTTCGGTGGAAATTACGTTCAAACGCAAGAGCATAATAAATGCGGGAATTAATTTTAATAATAATTTGGGATTAGGCGCAAAGTTTCCGTCAGGTGAAGAAAACGCCTTTTTAGCAGACGCCTTGCGTGCGGGTTTAAAAATTTATTACTATCCCAAGACCATCTGTCTTGCTGTAGAGGCCCATTGTTTGCAGAGCAGTGAAGAAACAAAACAATATCTCTTAACCAAAGGAGCAGCATTTTATTGCATTTACAGGAAATGGTTTTTGTTGTTCGCCATAGGATTTATAATATTAAAAAAACGCATCTTATTTAAAGAAACACCTTTATATACCGCATACAAGTGGATGGTAGAAGGTAAAAAACAATACAAACAGACGGAGGAAGCAAAGTAATGTTTCTTAGCGTTGTAACGCCTGCGTATAACCGAGCATATATTCTTCCCAAGTGTTACGAGAGCTTAATTGCGCAGACCTGTAAAGATTTTGAATGGATTATCGTTGATGACGGTTCAAGCGACGATACTGAACAATTGGTCAAATCTTTTATTGCTGAAGGCAAAGTAGATATTAAATACGTTAAACAGCTTAACGGCGGAAAGCACGTTGCACATAACAAAGGGGCTCTTATGGCGCAAGGCGAATTGTTTTTGTGTCTGGATTCTGATGACCAATTAACACAGGACGCTATAGCGTTCGCCAAAGAGTTTTGGGAGAAAAACAAAACAGAAAAAACAGTAGGAATTTTGGCTAAACGAGGCGGAATTCAAGACGAACTTCCCATTTGCGGTGAGTGGAAAGAAGGCTTATTAAGCGCAACAATGTACGACCTTTACAACAAGTATGGGTTTAGCGGTGATACAGCATTGTTTTTTAAAACAAAAATACTGAAAACAGAAAAGTTTGAAGTTTTTCAAAACGAAAACTTTATTCCTGAAACAGCATTGTACTGTAAGATAGACACATATGGAGAGATGCTTCTTGTAAATAAGGTTTTGTATTTGACAGAATATTTGTCTGATGGATTAACGGCAAAATACCATTCTTTATTAAGAAAAAATCCTAACGGCACTGCATATTCGTATTATTTGCAGTTGTGTATGGCAAAAAAACTAAAGCAAGCGTTAAAATATGCTATGTTGACGCAGATTTATGCGTCGCTGTCAGAAGACAAAAAGCAGATAAATATAGAAAAGAAAAAGCTGTGGCTTTTGTTAGCGTGGCTGCCTGCGATTTTATATAAAAAGAAGTTCTTATCTAAATTTGAGTAAGGAAAATAAAAAATGATACCTAAAAAAATTCACTATTGTTGGTTTGGTCGGGGAGAAATGCCCGAGCTTGCTAAAAACTGCATTGAAAGCTGGAAAAGACTTTGTCCCGATTACGAAATAGTTGAGTGGAACGAAGATAATTTTGACATAAACGGCAATACATATGTAAAAGAAGCATACGAAGCAAGAAAATTTGCCTTTGTATCCGACTACGTTCGTCTTTACGCTATATATACTCAAGGCGGTATATATATGGATACGGACGTTGAAACAAAAAAGAATTTAGACGAATTTTTAAAGCATAAAGCGTTTATGGGGTTTGAAAACAAAACAAGTATAGGGACGGGAATTATAGGTTGCGAAAAAGAAAACTCTGTTGTTTTACGTTTGTTAAACGGTTATTCACAGAGATGTTTTATTAAAGAAGACGGAACATTAGATATAACAACAAACGTAGTAACAATTACAAAAGAATTCGAAAAATTAGGTGTTCAGCTTAACAACGAATATCAGGAAATAGACGGCTTGGCAATATATCCCCAGAATGTTTTCTGCCCTAAATTGTCAAGTTGGGGGAAAAAAGAACATAAAGAGCACGCTTATACAATTCATTATTTTGATGGTTCATGGAAAAGCGAAAAAACAAAGAAAAGAGAGAGCTCTTGGTGGTGGAAGAACATAATAACCCCCTTATCCAATATATCTCACAGTATAGAAAAAATAGGTGGGAAGCCGTATCTGTGGCTCAAAGAAAAATTATGGTCTCCTATGGTGCGAGAAAAGAAAAAATAAACAATAGTAATGATTTTTTGTTTGTTTTGTGTATAAAAAACATAAATGATGGGACGCTGTCTTTTTTCAAAAAATTTTTTCGAAAATTCAACATATTTCAAAAAAGGAGAACAAAAATGATTAACGTAATAGGATTAGGATACATCGGATTGCCTACGGCATTAATGCTTGCATCTCACGGGGTAGAGGTTGTTGGTACAGACTACAACAAGGAGCTTGTTGCAACGCTTAACGCAGGAAAAACAACTTTTAAGGAAGACGGGTTGGATGAGCTTTTTCAGGACGCTTTAAATGCGGGCATTAAGTTCAGCACAGAATATCAAAAAACGGATATTTATATCGTATCTGTTCCTACGCCTTACGATAAGTTTTCTAAAAAGGTTGATGCTTCTTACGTTGCATCTGCCGTAAAAACTGTTATGGACGTTTGCAATAAGGGCGCTATAGTGGTTGTTGAGTCAACCGTTTCTCCCGGAACTATTGATAAATTTATTCGTCCTGTTATTGCCGAAGGCGGTTTTGAATTGGGCAAGGATATTCATCTTATTCACGCTCCCGAAAGAATTATTCCGGGCAATATGGTGCACGAATTATTACATAACAACCGCACAATAGGCGCTGATGATAGGGCAATCGGCGAAAAAATCAAGGAAATTTACGCTTCCTTCTGCCAGGGTGAAATCGTTGTAACTGACATTAAGACTGCCGAAATGACGAAGGTAGTTGAAAATACCTTCCGCGCAGTTAATATTGCCTTTGCTAACGAGCTTGCAAAAATTTGCCGTCACGACAATATGGACGTGTACGAAATCATCAAAATCTGCAATATGCACCCCAGAGTAAATATTCTTCAGCCCGGTCCCGGCGTTGGTGGACATTGCATTTCCGTTGACCCTTGGTTCTTGGTTGGCGATTATCCCAGCTTGGCTAAGGTTATTGATGAATCTATGAGAACAAACGACGCTATGCCCGACTTTGTTCTTAACCGAATTTACGATATTATGAAAGAAAATAATATGACCGATATTACCCGCGTAGGCCTTTACGGCTTAACGTATAAAGAAAACGTTGACGATATGCGTGAATCTCCTACCTTGCAGCTTTTAGAAAGTCAGGAAAGACATTTGGCAACAGGCTTAAAGGTATATGACCCCTTCATAACAGGAGACGTTGTTAAAAACCAATACCATAACCTTGACGAATTTTTAAACGACGTTGATATGGTAGTAATTATGGTCGGACATTCCGAAATTAAAGAAAATTTGGATAAGCTTAACAGTAAAATCGTACTTGATACGAGGAATATATGCAAGGATAAAAAAGTTTATAAATTGTAAGACGGAGATTTATATGAAAACTGCTTATTTTATTTACACGAAATATTATGATTTTGAACAAGGAAAACTTACGGTAGGCGGTGCACAGACGTATCTTACAGCGCTATATAATGTTTTTTTAGAGTTAGGTTATATATGCAAGATATATCAGGCAGGAGAAAGTAATGAAAAAGTCAATCTAAACGATGTTGAGATAGTTCAGTGTGGCGGATGCTCTCTGAAAACACTTAGGGAAAAATCTGTTACAATGGTAAAAAAAATTATGGAAAGCTATAATGATGATGAAGATATATTGGTATTTATGGCAAACGAGCTTGCAAGCGAAAATATCGCATCGAGAAGTATAGCAATCCAGCACGGAATATCTTGGGATTCTTTATATAACGGTAATTTATCAAAAATAAGAAACATATATCATTTTACACGAAAAGCAATGGACGCTTATCGAATATTAGAGAATTTGAAAAACGTAAAAAAACTCGTTTGTGTTGACCATAATTTTCCTAATTGGTTGCGTTCAACGGCAATCGTTGCTCCGGTTTCTATGGAGGTTATTCCCAATTTTGCACAAATTGCACCCTTGTACAAAAAGCCTGACGATGTTGTTAATGTTGTTTTTGCAAGGAGATTTTTCGATTATAGAGGAACGAGAATTTTCGCGCCGGCGGCGGCAAGCATTTTAAAAAAGCATAAAAATGTTTGCTTTACTGTTGCCGGAAGCGGTCCTGATGAAGAATTTATCCATAATATGCTTGATGAATTTGAAGGCAGAGTAAAATATATTACGTATTTAGCAGATGAAAGTATGCAGGTTCATTCAAATCAACATATAGCTATAGTCCCAACAATACATTCTGAGGGCACTTCGTTATCTTTGCTAGAGGCGATGTCGGCTCAATGTGCAGTTATTTGTACGGATGTAGGCGGACTTTCTAATATAGTACTTGATGGATATAACGGCGTCTTTTGCGAGCCTAATGCAGAATCTCTTGCTTCGCAGATAGAGAAATTGATAGAAGATAAAAATCGAACTGCTACAATGGCGGCAAACGGTTACAAAACGGTTGCGGAAGCCTTTTCCTTTGATGTTTGGAAAAAAAGGTGGATTAATGTTATTAAGGGGATACAATAAATGGGCAAAGGAAAGTCTTCTGTTGGGAAAGACGCTTTAATGCTAACAATTTCAAATTTTATGGTTTCGGTAATAGGCGTTGTAATGTCTATGTTGTTGGCGCGCTTTAGAACATTAAACGAATACGGTACATATTCCCAAATAATAATGGTGACAGATTTGGTATCGACAATCTTGCTTTTAGGGCTTCCTGGCAGTGTTAATTATTTTGTTGCAAAATCCGATACAAAAGAAGAAAAACAGAAATTTTTAATGTTGTATTTGGTAATAAGCACTATGTTAACCGCTATTATCGGGACGATTCTATTTATGAGTTTACCGTTAATTATAGAATACTTTGATAATCCTTATATTTCCGTATTTACCTATGTTTTTGCTATTTATCCGTGGGCATCAATTATGATAAACAGTTTAAGTAATGTTTGTGTTGCCTATGGAAAAACAAACAAACTGCTCTTGTTTAATTTTGTTCATGTTACTACGAATTTAGCAATATTGCTTATAACGCAGCTTTTTAAATGGGACTTTCAAACATATACTGCTATATATATGGGAACGATGCTTGCTTTTGCCGTGTTTTCTGTTTTATGGATAAGACATATTGCTCAAGGATTAATATTTTCTTTTGATATACAGCTATTAAAAAGCATTTTTCTTTTTGCCGTTCCTATAGGTCTTGCTTCTGCGGTAGGAACACTTAATGGAGAGTTAGATAAGCTTTTGATAGGAGCTTTTTTTACAACGGAGGAATATGCAATATTTACAAATGCTGCAAAAAGCTTGCCGGTAACAATGCTATCAACATCTCTTACAACTGTTTTATTACCTAAGTTTGTAAGATTATTAAAAAAAGGAGAAACCCATAACGCTGTATCGCTTTGGGGGGATTCGATTAAAATTTCTGCGTGTATAATGTTTTTAATTGTGGGCGGTTTCTTTGTATTTGCACCGGATATTATGTTCTTGTTTTATTCGGAAAAATATGTGACACCTGAAGGTGTTGCGGTGTTTAGAATATACACCTTGATGCTGTTGTTCAGAATAACTTACTGGGGCATTGTTTTGAATGCGTTGGGCAAAACAAGATTTATTTTTTATAGCTCTATTGCAACGCTCGTGGCAAATTGTATAGGCAATATTGTTTGCTATCATATTTTGGGTTTTGTTGGCCCTGCTATTTCTAGTTTGTTGGTTATATCTATTATGGGGTTTGCACAATTGTTTGTTACATGCAAGTTGCTTAAAATCTCTATAAAGAAAATTTTCCCATGGAAAAATTTAGGGTTCTTTATGTTGCAAACTGTTGTTTTAGGAATGATTTTCTATCTTATAAAGCATTATGTTTTTGAAAGCAATGATAGAAATATTTCTATAGCAATATCGATAGGATTGGTTATTGCTTGGACAGGAATATATTTGCTTGCAAATAAAAAAACAATTATAGATTCATGGAAGAAATTAACGATAAAAGAAAACGAGGAGATTTTACAAGATGCAGAAGCAGAAAAACTATAGAATAAAAAAGCTATTT
>JAZNXV010000010.1:0-44581 GCA_045594045.1 Clostridia bacterium | reverse complement strand
TAAAAAATCGCAAAACAAGCAAAAAACAATTTGTTTTATAAGTAATTTATGAGCTTTTAAATTGTTTTTTGTTTGTTTTTAGTTAAATTTTACTGTTTTTTTCTGTTTTTTGTATTGACATTATGATATAAATGTAATAAAATAATAGTTGAAATAGTAGGGTGGTATGGATTCTGCCTTATACGAGGTCAAAAATGTCAGTTTATCAGGATAACAATAACGGAAAAACAAGAATAATTCAGGAGCTTGTTCCGGGCAAGCAAATCACATTAGCACATATAATTGCTAATCCCGATCCGGAGATTTACGTCAAGCTTGGGCTTGACCCTGCGGACGACCATTCCGGCGCAATCGGCATCATTACGGTAAGCCCCGCGGAAACAGCAATTATTGCGGCGGATATTGCCACAAAGGCTTCGGGTGCAGAGCTTGGATTTGTAGATAGGTTCTCCGGTACGCTTATAGTTACGGGCACGGTTTCGGAAGTAGAGGCTTCTATCGTAGCCGTAAATGAATACGTTAAGAATACTCTTGGATACACAGTTTGCCAAATAACAAAAACATGAATAAGGTTATTTTCATCGGTCGCAGCGGCGCAGGGAAAACAACGCTTACTCAAGCGCTTACGGGGCAGGGCGTGCACTATGCAAAAACTCAGGACGTTAAAAACGGCGAGTTTATAATTGATACTCCGGGCGAATACATACAGGAACGTCATTTAGGCGGCGCAGTAGCCGTGTTCGTATATGAATCAGATATAGTAGGCTTGCTTATGAGCGCCAACGAACCCTATAGCTTGTTCGCGCCTAATATAGTAAGTATGTGTAACCGCGAAGTTATAGGAATTATAACAGGTATTGACAGGCCCGACGCCAATATTCCACGGGTAACAAATTGGTTAAAGCAAACGGGCGTTAAACGCATTTTTTACCTGTCGGGCGTTACCGGCGAAGGCGTTGAAGAATTAAAAACCTTTCTGAGTGATTTCGATGCAAAGGCTGAAAAAGCAAAGCAAAAGGAATACATAAGAAGGTTAAAATATCCAAATTCGGTCTAAAAACAGAAAAAAGTCAACAAAAGTTGGTAAAAACAAACAAAAAACAAACAAAAACCAATAAAAAACGTTGACGAAAATCTGTGTTTATGATATTATTATGTTATAAAAAATGTGAAAACCACAAAAAAGGAGAAAACATTATGACAGAATACGAAATCAAAAAACAAATTTGCGACATCGGCAAGAGAATCTACGATCAGGGAATGGTTGCAGCTAACGACGGTAACATCTCCGTTAAGCTCAACGACAATGAGTTCCTTTGCACACCTACCGGCGTAAGCAAGGGCTTTATGACTCCTGAATACATTTGTAAGGTAGATGCTAACGGTCAGGTTATTCAAGCTAACCCCGGATTCAAGCCCTCTTCCGAAATCAAAATGCATATGCGTGTATATAAGCAGAGACCTGACGTAAATTCAGTAGTTCATGCTCACCCCATGTATGCAACAAGCTTTGCTATCGCAGGCATTCCGCTTACACAGCCCATCATGCCCGAAGCAGTTATAGCTCTTGGTTGCGTTCCGATTGCTGATTACGGCACACCCTCTACAGAAGAAATTCCCGATGCAGTTGAAAAGCATCTTCAATACTTTGACGCAGTTCTTTTAGAGAACCACGGCGCATTAACTTATTCCGATTCTCTCTTAAACGCTTATCACAAGATGGAATCAGTTGAGTTCTATGCAAAGCTTTTATACCTTTCACGTCAGCTTGGCGGACCCAAGGAGCTTACACCTCAGCAGGTTGAGCGTCTTTACGAAATCCGTCGTCAGTTTGGCTTAAAGGGTAAGCATCCTGCAAACCTTTGCCCCAATGCGAAGGACGGCAAGGCAAGCTGTCACAGCTGTGGCGGTAAGTGCACCTGCGGTAAGGGTGGTTCCGAAGCTGACTTAGTTGCTGAAATCACAAAAAAGGTTCTTGAATCCTTAAACAAATAATTTTGTAAGGTGGAATGACTTTTGATGGAAAAAGTATCTGCCACGGTTGCTAAAATAATCAGCGCGTATTTAACTCAGTCTGATGAAATGACCTTGGAGCTTGCACTTGCGCTTAGCGAGTACGTAGCGCACAAGTCAGAGCAAATGGGGTTAAAAACGGTTATTGCAGTATCTAATTCCGCAGGCAATCCCGTATCGGTACAATGCATGGATGATTCTTACATCGCTTCCTATGATATAGCTGTTAACAAAGCTTTTACGGTAGTGGCTTTAAAAATGAGCACGGAAACCTTAAAACCCTTGGCACAGCCCGGCGGAAGCCTTTACGGAATTCAGTTTACCAATAACGGCAAAATAGTTATTTTCGGCGGCGGCGTTCCTTTATATAATAAGGAAGGCAAAATTATCGGCGGCTTAGGCGTAAGCGGTGGAAGCGAGGACCAGGATATAGCGCTTGCTGATTCGGGTAAGGACGTTTTAACCGCGTGTATAAACAATTTATGAAAGGATAAAAGATTATGGATATAAATTCAGCAAATGTAGAAGAAATCGTAAGACAAGTGCTTTCTTCTATGCAGAGCGGAAGCACAACGGCTACGGCAACTGCGGCTGCAAAGCCTGCAGGAATTCCTAAAACTGCAAGAGTAGCTATGCTTACGGCCCTTGAAAAATTTGAGCTTAAGGAATATCCCATTCCTCCTCTTGGGGACGGTGATATTTTAGTAAAGGTTGAAGGTTGCGGCGTTTGCGGTACTGACGCACACGAGTTCAAGCGCGATCCCTTCGGCATGATTCCCGTTGCACTTGGCCACGAAGGCACAGGTGAAATCGTAGCAATGGGCAAAAACGTAAAAAAAGACAGCGCAGGCAAGGACCTTAAAATCGGTGACAAGGTTGTTACGTGTATGATTTTTAAGGACAATCCTGATATCACAATGTATGACCTTAATAAGCAAAACGTTGGCGGTGCTGACGTTTACGGCTTGATTCCCGACGATGAAATTCATCACAACGGCTGGTTTGCAGATTACATATTTGTTCGTGAAGGCTCAAGCATCTTCAACGTAAGTGACCTTGACCTTGACTCAAGAATATTAATTGAGCCCTGTGCAGTATTGATTCACGCAGTTGAGCGTGCAAAAACAACAGGTATTCTTCGCTTTAATTCAAGAGTAGTTGTACAGGGTTGTGGTCCTATCGGTTTAATTTGTATCGCAGTACTTCGTACAATGGGTATTGAAAATATTGTTGCAGTTGACGGCGATGCAAAAAGACTTGCTTTTGCTAAGGAAATGGGCGCTGAAAAATCCGTTAACTTTAAGGATTTCAACGGCATCGAAGAGCTTGCAAAGGGTGTTGAAGCAGCGTTTGGTGGCTATCCGGCAGACTTTGGCTTCCAATGCACCGGCTCACCCATAGCTCACGCAAACATCTATAAGTTCATTCGCTCCGGCGGCGGACTTTGCGAGCTTGGCTTCTTCATCAACGGCGGCGATGCTACAATCAATCCTCACTTTGATATTTGTGCAAAGGAAATTACCACGGTTGGCTCTTGGGTATATACTTTAAGAGATTATGCAACAACTTTCGATTTCCTTAAGCGTGCAAAGGCTATCGGTCTTCCAATGGAAAAGCTTATTACTCACCGTTTCCCGTTAGAAGAAATCAACGAAGCTCTTAAAACAAACCTTTCAATGCAGGGCTTAAAGATAGCCGTTATAAATAAGTAAGAGGTTTAAGATGGAAGCAGTAGGAATTATTGAGGTTTACGGTTTAGTTGCGGCCTTTGTTGCTTGCGATGCAGGCTGTAAGGCGGCTAACGTAACAAGTGAACCCTTTGATAAAAACAAACCGGGAAATCCTGACGGGCTTAAGGTGCCGCTGATTGTGGCAGTTAAGTTCCGCGGTCAAGTTGATGCTGTTACGGCAGCTATTGGAGCCGCAAAGGAAGCAGCAGAAAAGGTTTCGGGCGTAATATGTACACACATTATTCCAAGACCTGAAACCGATACGGAAAAAATGCTTAAGCTTAACGCTTTTGATAAAAAATAAAAAAATTAAACAATATTTTTTGACGGAGGAAATGTATTATGTCAAATGAAGCATTAGGAATGGTAGAAACCAGAGGTCTTGTTGCAGCTATCGAAGCACCAGATGCTATGGTAAAGGCAGCAGAAGTAGTTTTAATCGGAACAGAGAAAATCGGTAGCGGACTTGTATCCGTTATGGTACGCGGTGATGTAGGCGCTGTTAAGGCAGCTACAGAAGCCGGTAGCACAGCAGCTGCACGCTTGGGCGAAGTTGTAGCTACACACGTAATTCCTCGTCCTCATGGCGACGTTGAAAAGATTCTGCCCAAAATCTAATTATTACAGAGGTTAGTTATGAAGTCTTTGGGACTTGTTGAAGTACAAAGTGTTGCGGCGGCTATTGACGCAATAGATATTATGTGCAAAACAGCAAGTGTTGAGTTTGTTACCTGGGAGCCTCGCTTAGGCGGCAGGCTTGTAACAGTTATTGTTGAAGGTAACGTTTCTGCTGTAACACAAGCCGTTGAAGCCGCAAATGAGCACTGCATTAAAGAAATTGCCGCAAGTGCGGTAATAGCCAATCCTTGCGAGGAAACTGCAAAAATTCTTGAGATTTCCGCTTCCAGAACACGCAGAAAATGTGCGGCACGGTTAGCAGAGGAAAAAGAGCAGGAAGATAAGCGTTTTCTTCAAGAGGTTTAATGAAAGGCGGTTACTGAAATGGCTGAAACAAAAAAGCCTGCTGCAACAAAAACAGCGGCTAAAAAAACAACCACACAAACAAAAGCTGCTCCCAAGGCTGCTTCTGCCGCAAGCAGAGCTGCTGCAAGGGTAGCTAAGGCTGCGGGAACTGACGTTAAGGCTCCCGTAACCGAAAATAAAGAAATCAAAACCGAAACTGTTAAGGAGGAAAGAAGAATGAATCAGGAAGCATTAGGAATGGTAGAAACCAGAGGTCTTGTTGCTGCTATCGAAGCTGCTGATGCTATGATTAAGGCTGCAAACGTAGTATTAATCGGCACAGAAAAGATTGGTAGCGGACTTGTATCCGTTATGGTTCGCGGTGACGTAGGTGCTGTTAAGGCAGCTACAGAAGCCGGTAGCGCAGCAGCTGCCCGTTTAGGCGAGGTTGTAGCTACACACGTAATTCCTCGTCCTCATGGCGATGTTGAAAAAATTCTTCCCACTATTAAGTAATATAGGGAAAAAGTAAAATCCCGCTAAAGCGGTTAAATTTTAAATCTATTAAGGAGGAAATTAAAATGGCACAGGAAGCATTAGGTATGGTAGAAACCAGAGGTCTTGTTGCAGCTATCGAAGCTGCTGATGCTATGGTTAAGGCTGCAAACGTAGTATTAATCGGCACAGAAAAGATTGGTAGCGGACTTGTATCCGTTATGGTACGTGGAGACGTAGGCGCTGTTAAGTCAGCTTGCGAAGCAGGCGGCGCAGCAGCAGCTCGTTTAGGCGAAGTTGTAGCTACACACGTAATTCCTCGTCCTCACGGCGATGTTGAAAAGATTCTTCCGTCACTTAAGTAATACATTTTGGTTATATACCTGCGGCACGCAAGTGCCGCAGGACTACCAGAAATAAATGAGGATTAAAAATGATAGTAGGTAAGGTTGTTGGCAGCGTTGTTGCCACACGTAAAAATGAAAAACTTTTAGGCAGCAAGTTTATGATTGTTGAGCCTCTTTCCAACATGGAAAAAGAAGGCAGAATTGTTGCCATTGATGACGTAGGTGCAGGTATAGGCGAAACCGTACTTGTTGCTACGGGTAGTGCGGCACGTATCGGTTGCTCTATGGAAGATGCACCCGTTGATGCGGCTATTGTAGGAATTATTGATAATTCCATCGGTTTATAAAAAAACAAAAAACGGTATTTAATTATGAATATAACAGAACTTTCTAAAATTATGCGGGATTGCGGCGTTGTCGGCGCAGGCGGCGCGGGCTTTCCCTCTTATGCAAAACTTAATGAAAAGGCTGATACTATAATTCTTAACTGTGCGGAATGCGAGCCCCTTTTGAAGCTTCACCGTCAGGTTATGGCGGATTATGCAAAAGAAATTCTTGAAGCTCTGCACGAGGTTGCTGTTGCAGTTGGTGCAAGTGATATTATTATTGCAATTAAGCCCAACTACAAACAAGCAATAGCGCAGATAGAGGAGTTTTTGCCTGATTATCAGGATAAAAACGCCCGTATTGGTTTACTTCCACCGGTTTATCCGTCAGGTGACGAGGTAATTACTATTTATGAGGTAACAGGCCGTGTAGTTCCTGCCGGCAAGCTTCCTATTGAGGTAGGTTGCATTGTTTACAACGTTGAAACAATGCTCAATACATACTATGCAATTAAGGAAAATCGTCCCGTAACACACAAATACTGTACCGTTACAGGTGCTGTTAAAAATCCCGTTACTCTAAAATTGCCTTTGGGAATGACGGTTAAAGAGGTTATCGCTCTTGCGGGCGGTGCCACCATTGAAGATTATGAAATTGTGTCCGGCGGACCTATGACAGGCAGATTATGCACGGAGAATGACGTTGTTACAAAAACGTCAAACGCATACATCGTGCTTCCGCCTTCAAATTTTGTTGTTCAAAAGAAAAAAGCAAACACTCAGGTTTCTGTTCAGCGTGCTATGTCAGCGTGTTGCCATTGCGGAATGTGTACGGCTCTTTGTTCGCGTCATATGATGGGCTATCCCATTGACCCTTCAAAGTTTATGAATGCGCTTTCAGCAGGTGCTACGGGTAACGTTGAGCCTTATCTTAACACTTTCTTCTGTTCGGCTTGCGGTCTTTGCGAAATGTATTCCTGCTTCCAAAACCTTAACGCACAAACACTCATTAGCGTATTTAAGGGTGGTTTGCGTAAGGGCGGCACAGCAATGCCCGAAGCAAAAATGGCTCCCGTTGACCCTATTCGTGAGCAAAAGCTTGTTTCACACACAAGGCTTACTGCAAGGTTGGGCTTAACACAGTACAACAAGCCCGCACCCATTGTGGACGTTGATATTAAGCCTAAAAGCGTTAAAATTATGCTTTCACAGCATATCGGAGCTCCTGCAGAAGCCGTTTGTGCCCGCGGGGACAAGGTAGAAGCAGGTCAGGTAATCGGTAAGGCTGCTGACGGCAAGTTAGGCGTTAACATTCACGCACCCTTTACGGCTACCGTAAAAGAGGTCAACGACAGATTTATTAAACTTACACTTTGAAAGGAAGAATAAATAAATGAGCAAAGCTATTGGCATGGCAGAGTTTTCAACAGTTTCCGCAGGTATTGCTGGCGCAGACCGTATGATTAAAACTGCCGCAGTAGAGGTTATAGAAAGCGCAACGGTTTGCCCCGGTAAATATATCGTTATTATCAGTGGTGAGCTTAGTGCGGTTAAAGCATCAGTAGAAGCCGCAAAGGCTTTTGCACCTGAAAAGGTTATTGACAGCTTTGTGCTCGGTAACCCACACGATTCGATTTTTACAGCAATTTACGGCACAGCACAGCCTGAAAACGTTGCGGCTCTTGGCGTAATGGAAACCTTTAGCGCAGCTACTGCAGTAGTTGCCGCAGATGCAGCCGCAAAAACTGCAATGGTTGAGCTTATTGAGCTTCGCCTTGCACGCGGCATGTGCGGTAAATCATATCTGCTTTTAACAGGTAGTGTTTCAGCTGTTTCTGCCGCTATTGAGCGCGCAGTTAACGAAGCAGGTGACAGAGGAATGCTTCTTGACAGCTCAGTAATTCCTAACCCCGACAAAAACCTTTGGGATAGTATTTTGTAAGGAATAGGTGTATTAAAAATGCTTGCTATTGAACGTAGAAATGCAATACTTGCAAAACTTTCAACTGACGGCAAGGTTTTAGTTGCTGATTTGGCAAAGGAATTTGACGTAACCGAAGAAACCATTCGCCGCGATCTTGAAAAGCTTGATAATGACGGTCTTGCTCGTAAAACTTACGGCGGTGCCGTTAAAAATGAGAATTTTAACATCGATTTGCCCTTTCATATAAGAAAGCAAACAAACGTTGAAAGCAAAAAAAGTATTGCCACTTTAATTGCCGATTTAATAAACGACGGTGATTATATTATGCTTGATTCAAGCACAACGGCGCTTTGCGTTATAAAAAGTATTTTACATAAGAAAAATATCACGTTAATAACCAACAGTATCGAAATTTTGCTTGAGCTTTGTAATAAACCCGGCTGGAATATTTTATCAACCGGCGGTATGCTTAAGGAAGGCGGTCTTTCTTTGGTGGGCTATCAGGCAGAAAAAATGATTTCGGGCTTCCACGTTGACCTTGCTATTTGTTCTTGCAAGGGCATTGACGAGGCTAACGGAATAACTGATTCAAACGAGCGTGATGCCGAAATTAAAAAGGCATTTTTCAAATCTGCAAATCATAAGCTGTTGGCTGTTGACAGCTCAAAATTCGATAAAGCGTCCTTTGTAAAGGTTTGCGGCTATAACGAGGTTGATACCGTTGTAACCGAAGCTAAACCAAGCGATGTTTGGATTGAACGCTTTAAGCAAAACGATATAAACGTTATTTATCAACAAGACTAATTATTCCGGGAGGCATTTATGGCTGAATTAGACAGATCTCAAATTGAAGCTATTGTTAGACAGGTAATTTCTAACGTAGGCGAAAAGACAGAAAAGGTTGAGGAGAAAAAGGTAAATACTGTTTCCTTTACTTCAACAGAATATAACGGCAGAAAGCTTATTGGTATCTATTCCGATATGAACGAAGCGATTGCCGCCGCTCAGGAAGGATATGCCGCAGTTCGTAGTATGTCAGTTGAGCAAAGAGAAAAAATTATTACCGCTATCCGTCAGCTTACTTACGCCGAAGCACAAATTATGGCTGAAATCGGTGTAAAAGAAACGGGTATGGGCAAGGTAGAGCATAAACGCCTTAAGCACATTCTTGTTGCCGACAAAACACCCGGAACTGAGGATATTGTTTCAGAGGCAAAAACAGGTGACAACGGCTTAACGTTAGTTGAAATGGCACCCTTTGGTGTTGTAGGCGCAATTACTCCAAGCACCAACCCCTCCGAAACTGTTATTTGCAACAGTATCGGTATGATTGCCGCAGGTAACGGTGTTGTATTCAACCCTCACCCCGGCGCAATTTGCACCTCTAACTATGCAGTTGACCTTGTAAACCGTGCATGCTTCTCTGCAGGTGGCCCCAAGGTGCTTGTAGCATCAATGGATAAGCCTACGCTGGATTCTGCACAAACAATGTATTCTCACCCTGCAATTCGCCTGCTCGTTTGCACAGGCGGTCCCGGTGTAGTACGCAGCGTGCTTTCGTCAGGTAAAAAGGCTATTGGCGCAGGTGCAGGTAACCCTCCTGTTATTGTTGACGATACTGCTGATATCGTTAAAGCAGGTAAGGATATTATTGACGGCTGTACCTTTGATAACAACCTGCCTTGCATTGCAGAAAAGGAAGTTTTCGCCTTCAGAAGCATTAAGGATAAGCTTATTACCGAAATGCTTAAAAACGGCGCATATATGCTTACTAAAGAAGAAGCAGATAAGCTTGTAAACATCGTTTTGGTTGATGTTACGGATAAAAAGACAGGCAAGACCAAAAAGACAATTAACCGTAAGTGTGTAGGAAGAGATGCCGCAGTAATTTACGCTATGCTTGAAAACGGCAAAACACTTCCCTCTGACGTTCGTTGCCTTATTTGCGAAACCGACTTTAACCATCTCTTTGTTCAGGAAGAGCTTATGATGCCTATTCTTCCTATTGTAACGGTAGATAACATTGACGAAGCCGTTGACCTTGCAGTTAAAGCAGAGCACGGCAACCGCCACACCGCACATATGCATTCAAAGAACATTGATAACCTTACAAAGTTTGCGTCTCGCGTTGAAACAACAATATTTGTTAAAAATGCGCCCAGCTATGCAGGTATCGGCTTTGGCGGCGAAGGTCATGCAACCTTCACCATCGCAGGTCCTACAGGCGAAGGTCTTACAAGCGCAAAGAGCTTCACACGTAGGCGCCGTTGCGTAATGGTTGATAACTTTAGAATTATCTAATTAAAATTACGGAGAAAACAAAATGGATGTAAATATTCAGGCTATAACCGAAGCTGTTTTAAATGCAATAAAAGAGCAGGGCTTATCACCTCAGGCGGCTTGCTGTGACGGGGATATTCCCGTAGGCGTTTCAAACCGCCACATTCACTTAAATAAAGAAGATTTGGAAACTCTTTTCGGTGCAGGTTACGAGCTTACACAAATGAAAGACCTTTCTCAGCCCGGTCAGTACGCTTGCAAGGAAACCCTTACTATCGTAGGTCCTTCTTTGCGCCCCATTGAAAACGTTCGCGTGCTTGGCCCCTTGCGTTCAGCCTCTCAGGTTGAAATTTCAAGAACAGACTCCTTTACTTTAAAGGTAAAACCCCCCGTTCGCGAAAGCGGTAAAATTCAGGGCAGTGCGCCTATTACAATCATCGGTCCTAAAGGCGTTGTTACCTTAAAGGAAGGTTGCATTATTGCTAACCGCCACATTCATATGAGTCTTGAAGACGGTGCTAAATACGGCGTTAAGGATAACGAATACGTTACTGTTGACGCTTGTGGTGAAAGAAAAACAAGATTCTTTGACGTTCAGGTGCGCGTGCATAAGGATTTCAGACTTGAAATGCACCTTGATACCGATGATGCCAATGCGGCAGGCTTAAACGGCAAATCTTTTGTTAAAATCGTAAAATAAGAAAAAAGGCGGAAAAGTTTTTCCGCCTTTAAAAAAATAGCTAAAAAGTAAAAGGAAAATAAATTTTGTATAGGCTTATAGTTACTGACTATGACGGAACTCTCGTGCCAAAGGGTAAGGAGCTTTCCGACAAGTTTTTTACAAAATTGAATATGCTTGCATCTCGCGGAATTTTGTTTGCAGTAGCCAGCGGCAGACCCTATAACAATTTAAAAAAATTGTTTTTTAGGGCAAGCCAGCAAATGATATTTGTTGCAAATGACGGCTCACAGGTAATGTACAAAAACTGCGTGCTTTATAAAAAGACGGTGGATAGCGAAAATGCAAAAAAAATGTGCTTGGCGGCAAAAAAGCTTAACTGCACGCCTCTTTGTGCCTTGCGGGAAGAAAACGTAAGCGTAAAAGAGATTCAGTATGAGCTCCCTGCATTTTTAAGTAAGGACATTTTTAAAATTATAATAGTTAAGAACGGGCAGAACGTTCAAGGCTTAAAAGACTTAGCACCTCAGCTTAATTTAAGAGCGTGCTATGAAGACGAAACTTACCTTGAATTCTGCCATAAAGACGCTAATAAAGGCGAAGCGGTAAAAGCGGTAATGCAAAAGTTTTCCGTTAAGGAAAAAGAAATGCTTGTTATTGGCGACGGCGCAAACGACGTGCCTATGTTGCTTTTAACAAACAACAGCTATGCGCCCGAAAATGCTTCAAGGTCGGCTCATTTAGCCGCGGCAAAGGTTTTGGAAAAGGATACGGAAGGCTTTATATTAGGAATAAAATAAAAGCTTCCCCAATGCTGATACTTGTATAAAAAGGCTTGAATTTCAAGTCTTTTTTGTTTTTGATTTTTCTTTGCGCGAGAACTTTGCCCAGACAAAAATGTTAAAAAGTTTGACATTCGACAGTAAATAATATAAGATAATAATAGAAACATTCAAAAGGAGAAACATGAATGGAAAAACTAAAAAAGAGCACTGTAATAATTCTTGCAATTACTCTCGTTCTTGTGCTTGTAGTAGGCTGCTTTGCAGGGTTTGAAATTACCTGCGTTCAAGAAAGAGATAACTACATCAGCCTTAACGGCGAGCATATCAGAAGCGTATTTTCGCAAATTAACATTGATGAAAATGTTACCTCCAAAAGTAACGGTACATATACAAACGGCGAATTTAAAGCAACAGTATATATTTCAATATCACAAAAAAACGGCTTTGAAAACGGTCAAGACATTTATTTTGCGGATGGTTCAGCTATAAGGATAGTAGGTTGGCTTGTACCGCCGAACCCAAATTTCTTTGATAAGCTGATGGCATATTATCCTGAACCTGAAGAATGCGGCTATAAAGCAAGTATTTATTATCAGCAGTTAAACAACGGGGTATATATGAGTATCTCTATCGCTTGTAATTACCCTGCTAAAGCCTATACCGATGAATTCTGGAATTTTGTTTCCCAGCAGATAGATAAAGCAATCTCTGAAGCAAGTGTACAGGAGGTGGCTTAAATGAGTGATAAGGTTAAGAAAATTATAATAATAATTGCCGTTATGCTTGTGGCTGTGTTTGTTGCCTTTGGCGTGGGCAGAAACGTGTATTATACTTTGGAAAATGCACATTGGCAAAATGCTCGCATACCGACACAAGCGTTAACAGAAACGTTTTCAAAAATTTCAGATGCGCCTGAAAGTTTTGAAAGCAAAACGGCAAAAGGTACTTATGCAAACGGTGATTTTTCAGCCGAGTATGAAATAACAGTTAGTGCAGGCAGAAAATTCTATTGCGCAAACAGTGCTTTCGGTTCACAGATAAAAACAGATAACGGCGCTTGGCTGTTTAATGCGGAGTGGTACACCGACTCCGAGATGTTTGATTATGACGGCACATACAAGCTTGATATGTTTTATCAGCACAAGGAGTTTATAGAGCCCGAGGGTAACTTTACCGTTGAGATTAAAGCAACCTGCAAGTATCCTTACGCCGAATATCAGCAAGGCTTTTTTAATGAAATCGCCACACAGATAAATTCAACAATCGAAACACTTAAATAAATAAAAGAGCTCAACCTACGGGTTGAGCTCTTTTTTTCTGTTTAATTTATAATTACTGCTTAAGCCAACTTGTTCTGTTGGGATCAAGCACAATATTCGTTTTACCGTAAATGGCTTTTTGAAGCTTCTGTGCGGCAATGGGGAAGTCCACCTTCCAATACCAAGCACCGTCCTCGGGGTTAGTAAAGCCCTTGGCACAGCTACTGTCAGGCAAGGTAACCTGCTTAATTTCGTATTTAAGCCAGCCTTCAGTCAAGGCCGTGGTGGCGTACGCAAGAATATCTGTTGAGGTAAGACCTGTGCGCACGTAGGGTATTATTGCCTGTACAACTGCCATCATTTTTGCAATATCAAAATTCATAGCGGTTTTAAGTATGATTGAAAGCACGTAACGCTGACGGGCAACTCTGCCTTGGTCATCACCCGTGCCGCCCTTTCTGATACGCATAAAGGTTAAAGCATGGGCGCCGTTAACGTGAACCGTATCACCCTTTGGATTAACGTTCCAGCCGCAAGTATTTTTTAAGTAATAAGCCTCTGCGGCAGTTAAATCAATGGTTATACCGCCTAAAGCATCAATAACACCGGGCAGGGATTCAAAGTTAACAATGGCGTAGTTGTCAATAACAACTTTGTAATAACGCTCAATCATTTGAATAAGCTTTTCGGGACCTTCAAGCATTTGATGGTGAAGCTTTTGGAATGAGCCTTGATTTTTTCTGATTATATAGCTGTATTGGTCACGCATCAAGGAAGCCATTGTTATGGTTTTAGTTGTTTTGTTAATTGAAAGAATACACATAGCATCGGCTCTGCCGTTAACGGACAACGCCTTGCCGTCGTTATCCATACCTATAAGCAAAATATTTATAACGTTAGAATCGTGTACGGCAGTACCTGTATTCATCCAATTTTTAATATTGCTCTTTAAGTTGCCTAAGGAAGATGGGTGAATAATAGGTGCACTTGTTTGGGTGTTGTTGTGAGTAACGTCAGGACCGTCGGTAATATTTGGGTCTAAGGTGAAATTGTTAGGAGCTTCCGTTATGGTAGAGCTGTCAATGTGTACGCCTTGGTTACGGTCATAACCGTCGCCTTCAGTCATTTGACCGAATAAGGCATTCCAACCAATAAGCAAGCCTCCCGTTACAAGTATAGCTATAGAAAGGGCAACTGCGATAACTCTCAGCCACCAACTTACGTTATCCTGAGTGTCAAAAAACATAATAAAAAACGCCTCCATTTGCATTTTAGTTTATTATACACCATTTTTTTATATCTGTACACTATTTTAACAAATTTATCGTTAACTTTTCAAGAGTTGACTATCTTAAAACTTTGTGATAGTATTTAATTGTTAAAATAAATAAGCGTTCGGGTGTTTTATGAATCAAAAAAAGATTGCGGTGCTTTTAGCCACCCATAACAGTAAAAAGTATATTTTTGAGCAAATTGACAGCGTGCTTAATCAAACGCACAAGAATATTGTGCTTGCGGTAAGCGATGATAATTCTACTGACGGTACAAAGGATATAATCGCAGAGTACGCAAAAAAAGATGAGCGTGTTATTTTTGTAGGTGGAAGTGAGCCTTTAGGCAGCGCCCAAAGTAATTTTATGTTTTTGCTCAACAGTGCGCCAAAAGCAGATTACTATATGTTTTGTGACCATGACGACGTGTGGCTTGGCGATAAAATAGAAAAAACCTTAAGCAAGATGCTTGAAATTGAAGAAGAAAACGTGCCTGCTTTGATGCATACCGATTTAAAGGTAGTTGACGGAAGCTTAAACACAATGAGCGAATCAATGTTTTTATCCCAACAGCTTTCAAAAAACGCTTCACTTGCAAGCACCTTGATTCAGAGCAGTGCCACGGGTTGTACAATGATGCTTAATAATGCGCTATTGGAATTGGCAAAGCAGAAAAAAGATGCAAATGAAATGATAATGCACGATTGGTTTTTATCAATTCTTGCATTGGCAACGGGCAAAATGGCGTTTTTGGACGAGCCGACGATTTTATACCGTCAGCACGGCAACAACGAGGTCGGCGCAAAGGATACCCGAAGCATTAAGTATATTTTAACCAAAGTAAGTGCTTTTAGCAAAAACAAAAAGAGTATAAATGATACGTACCTTCAAAGTAAAATGATAGCGGAATTATATAAAGATGCTCTTGGCGAAAATTATCAGATGATATTCGAGTTTGGTGAAAACCTTAAAAAAGGCAAGCTTGCAAGAATAAAAACAAGCAAAAAATACGGCATTTGGAAAAACACCCTTGTGCGCAGAATAGGTCAAATAATCTTTATGTAGCGTGACAAAAAAGAAAGCTCGGCTTCTTTAAAGGAAGTCGAGCTTATTTTTGTTTTAAAAGCGACGGTTAATACAGAAGCCGCTTTAATACTCTGCTACAAAAGTGATGCTGAAGCAAAACGGCTTTAATCTTCGGTTTTATTTACTACATATTTGTCCCACAGGTTATACATTTCGGTATTGTCAAGAGCGTGAAGAAGCTTTTCGTGCAGGTCAGGAAAGGTGCGAGAAAGCTCGCTTATCAAATCCTTAATATCCTGCCTTGCAGTTTTGCCGTCAATAGGGCAGGGAGATTTAATAATAGGCAGATCGTTATCGTTGGCGCAGGACGTGATGATTTCTTCGGGCACGTAGATAAACGGTCGAATAACTCTTAAATCAATGCGCGATAAATACGTTACGGGCGCAAAGGTATTCATTCTGCCTTCAAAGAAAAGGCTCATTAGGAGGGTTTCAATGGCATCATCTCTGTGGTGGGCAAGGGCAACCTTGTTACAGCCTAAATCCTTTGCGGCGTTGTTAACGGCACCGCGCCTCATATTTGCACAAAGGGCACAAGGATTTTTTTCCTTGCGAATGTTAAATACAATGTCTGCAATATCGGAGTCAACCCGTGTAAAAGGTACGCTCAATTTGTTGGAAAAGGCTTCAACCGCACTTGTGTCAAAGGGCTCAAGACCCAAGGAAACCGTAACGGCAAAAAGCTCAAAATCCTTTTTGCAGAATTTTTTGTATATGGACAAAGCGAAAAGCAGCATTAAGCTATCTTTTCCGCCGGAAACGCCAACGGCAATTTTGTCACCGTCGGCAATCATACCGTATTTTTCATCAGCTCTGCGAATAGAGCCTAAAACTCTCTTAATATCTGATTTTCCCATTTTAGCCCTTACAAATAATATTTTATTCGGCATTAGTTTATCATATTTTTGTTAAGACCGCAACAAATTATTAAAGCTCTGTAAAAAACTCTAACACGAGCAAAATAGAATTTTTCAACAGCAAAAAGGCTTAATGACAATGCATTAAGCCTGATAAATAAACGCTTAAATTACGAAATCAAAAAAGTTAAATAACCATTTGCCCGGTATCTGTGTTTATGATTCTAAATGAAGCCTTTTCCTTGCCGTCTATTGCGGAAATGTAAACAGCAAAGCTTAAATCGTTATATGAGCCGAAAAATTCCCAACAAAGATGCTCCTCGTTGTTTACGGAGATAATGCATTTTCGCTCGCTCTTAATTAAAAAGTCCTGCTTCAGCACGTTTGCGGCTTCTTCTTTTAAAACGAAAATATCTTCAATTGTGCGCGCGTGATTTTCCATTATATAGCTTTTGCCTTCAAAGGCGGCAATTTCACCGTTATCAAGAGCGACCTTTACCTTGAACAGATCGGGATAAATTGTTACACCGTCTAAAACGGGCGCAAAATTAAAAACTATATAATTGCCGTAAAATTCTTGCCAAACTGTTTTTGCGTTTTTAATACCAAGCTTTTCAACAAAAGCTTGAGCATTTTTTAATGCCGCATCTTCGGTTATAGTGGGTTCGCTCGGGGTGCGCGACGATAACAACATTAAAAGCAAACCGCCCTTTTTAGTAACCTGTAGGGTGCTTTCGCCACAATTAAATTCGTATAAGGGGATTATTCCGTTAACCTCGGATTCGTTTTGCACCGTGTAGCCTAAGGCTTTAACAAAATTACGCGCTTCGTCCAAGCTGACCTCCGAGCGTTCCTCCTTTGGCGTTGTGCTTGCCTGACCGTCGGAAAAGGGTCCGTCGAAAATAACCGAAGGATATTCAACTAAATCCTGATCTACGCTTCCAAATAATCCCTTTGTGTCGCCTTGGACTTCTTGGGAAAGCGTACCAAGGCGCAGAGTACCGTTTAACACGTCATATTCAACTTGCCCTAATTCAACGTTAACGCTGCTGCAAACGGAAAAAAAACTAAAAATCTGCTGGTCAAAGTTTTCGGGAAGCTCGTTTGAAGAAGCAAGGGTATTAATAGCCGTTGTGCAATAAGAAGACACCTGTTGCGCGAATTTAAGGGTGCTTTGAACGCCCGTTGAAACAATGGGCAGTCTGCCTAAAGATTGGGCACAGGAAGAGCTTTTTAGGGCTATTATGGAGAGATATTGGCGTATAATTTCCTTGTCAGAGGTTATCAGCAACTTTGAAATATCAGCTTCAACGGTGCGCATATCGGCAACTGCATCCTGAAGAGATGCTTTAAGGGAATTTTCAAGACGAAGCTCGTTTTCGCTTGCACGGTTTGATTCCATTATTGCGGCAACGCTTACACCGCAGACAAGTGCAAAAAGTACACCTATTATAACAAGAGAGAGTATTTTTTTCATTTCAAGAACCTCTTAAATAGATTTTTGTTTCAACAAAGCATAAAGTCTGTTTATCTGCAAAAGACGTGGTTGCCTACGGTTAGAGTTACTTCTTTACTCAGCATCCACTTGTTTGTAGCTGTTTTTGGGTTGTAGTAATATGAACAGCCGTCGGTGGGGTCCCACCCGTTAAACGCATCACGCGCTGCACGAATACATTCTTCATCGGGGGTAAGGTTGATTTGTCCGTCACTAACCGCATCAAAGGCACCCGGCTGATAAATAACGCCTGCCACAGAATTGGGGAAATTAGGGTCTTTTACGCGGTTTAAAATTACTGCCGCCACAGCAACCTTGCCCAAATAAATCTCGCCACGAGCTTCGCCGTAAACAGCGCGGGCAAGCAAGTAAATATCCGAATCGTTATTTACGGAAGAATTGATAATGCCCAAAGCGCTCAGGGTTTTCGGCCCTGCAATACCGTCGGGGGTCAGCCCCGATACCCTTTGAAACGCTATCACTGCCTGGCGGGTTTTTTCACCGTAAATACCGTCAGGAGTACCTACGTTATAGCCCTTTTCGTTAAGGACGTTTTGCAGCTGCTTTACGGCATCTCCTCGGCTTCCGCTTGTTAGGGTTGCACCGTAAACGCTGATGCACAGACAGGCAAGAATTAAAAATACAGCAAAAAGTTTTTTCATAAAATTCCAATCCTTTCAAGCAATTCAACAATAAAAGATTTATATACGGGCTTGCTTTCACTTGACGTGGTGTAGCACATTGCAGGGAAAGCCACGCACCACCAGTTTCTGCCTTTCCCTTCACCGATTTCAATAATTAGTGCAGAATATTCGCCCTGGGGGAGCGTTAGGTCGTTATATGTTTTTTCGGGGAAATGCTCTGTGGTTAATTTGGCACAAACGGAGCTGTTTGCAATTCTTGCACCAATAGTTTCAATATTTTCAAGCTCATTTAAAATAGCGAGCTCGGCTTGTTCTTTAGTTTTGCAAGCGGTAAGAATAGGAGCGAGATATTCGTTTATTTCATCGCGTACCGCTAATTTTACCGTTTGGTCATATTCGCTGTCGCTGTTAGCGCGAATATGTATGCGCACAACGTCGTTTTGTGCATTAACGGTGTTTAAGGTAAAAAAAACCGTAAAAACAATAAGAAGTAAACATAAAAGCTTTTTCATAAAATCAGTCCTTATTAAATATCGGCGTCAACCGTGAGATAATTATTGTCGCAAAAAAACAACTTATACAAAAAATAAAATAAAAACGCAAAAACAAGGATTTTTTGCTTGACATAATGAAACGATGAGTATATAATACAAATGTTTTCTGGGTGTGGCGCAGTTTGGTAGCGTGCATGAATGGGGTTCATGAGGCCGGAAGTTCAAGTCTTCTCACCCAGACCACCAAAAAACCGACAAGTTTACTTGTCGGTTTTTTATTTTTTTCTATTTTGCTCTTCGGACTTAAGTTGGTGCATCAAGATAAAAGAGAGAATAAAACGGTGCGCGCTCGCAAAAAAAATTTTTAAAACAAAAAGTGAATATTGACATTTTTATACAAAAGTGTTATGTTAATAATAGATACATTAGGAGGTGTAATAGATGAAAAAGAATTTACTTAGAATTTTGTGTTTGGTTTTGTGTTTATCAACGGTGCTTGCTTTTTGCAGCTGTACAGGGCAAGGAGAGATAAATTCGCCAACACCGATTGCAACACCCGAAGAAACACCTATTCCAACGCCTACGCCTTTTGTGCCTCAAAGTGCTGAAGAATTACAGAATAAGATTGACAGCGTAATGGATAGCGCAGTGTCGTACACGGTTAACGCAACAAGTCAATTTAAGTTTTATCAGAACGGGCTTGAGTTTGTTACAAAATCAGAGGGCGTTATCATATATTCATCGGCAAACGGAAGCAATTACAGATATTCAAATATTAAATCAAACGTTACCTGTGCATCGATTGATTTTGTTCAGGATGCGGAACAGACTGAAGCGTTTTATGACGGAAAAATGTACGTGTCCAACGTCTATGGCGAAACAAATCAAAAGTTCTGCTCTCCTATGACATATGAGGAATACGTTGTGGCACAGAGCACTGCCGAAATTACCGAAGAAGAGTATCTTGATTGCACAAAAAAGGAATTTGCTCAAAATGATGACGGCACGTGGAAAGTTGTGTATTCCGGCTATACAGGAAAGGCTATCGCAAGCCTTTTTAAGAAATTAGACGTTTCGGAAGAAGAGCTGGGCGACCAGGTGATTGATATGGAATTCACCTTTGAAGCCAATGCCGATTTTTACGTAACAAAGCTTACTGTAAAGGCTGTGTTTGAGGCAGATTCAAAGGCTGAGTTTATAACAGAAGAAAAATATTCAAATATTAACTCCACCGAGGCTAACGTTCAGGATATTAACACAAGCGAATACGTAGAGGTTTCTGACGTGCGCGTATTAAAGGATTTCTCGGACGGAATAGAAAACCTTGAAAACTCGAAAAATGCAAAAATTACTTATGAAAATCACCAAATCGTAAGAGTAGGTACGCAAACAAGTACTTTTAAGGAAACAGATACAATAAAGTTTGGCGTTGAAAACGGTGCGTATTATTATGATATAGATTCAAATGGTCCTAACGGTGATCTTACTATAAAATATAAAAACGGCAGTTATCAGGTTAGCGGTAGTTCTGAAAAATATTTGCAGACTGATTCTGAAGCAAAAGAGCTTATAAGCGGATTTATAAATGCGTATACATACAACCCTCTTACCGTTTCAGAAATAAAAAAGACAGGCGATAACACTTTTGAATTAAAAATCGGCAAACCTGCAGATGTGGGCGTTCAATCCGTATTTGAGCAATTAGGGTCTAAGGCTACTACTGTAGAACAAACTATTAATGTGACGCTTGAAGGCAAAAATGTAAAGAAGGTGGAAAGCGTTTTAAGGGCTACGGGACTTAGTCAAGGCGGACAAATAACGTTGACGTTAAATTTGAAATTAACCATAAACGAGGCTGTTTACGAATAAAACAACATAAAATTTTATAGCACAGAAAAAGCCCCGAAGCTAAGGGGTGTACAATTAAGGACAGTAAAAAAAGGAAGCACGAAATTTTTCGTGCTTCCTTTAATTTTGTCTTATACCATAACAAGCGTGGAAAATGTATGACACATTTTACGCTTTTTAGGAGAACATAAAACCCACAACTTTGCTCACAATTAATTATAGCCTGTGGCGAAGTACGTATAAACGGGAAATTTTATCAAATAAATTGTATCACAAATTATAACAAAAAGTAAGGATTTTATACAAAAAATACCTCCGCCAATTTCTTATCGGAGGTATGATTTTTACTTTATAAATCTAATTATTTAGATTTATAAATAGTGGTCAGTGATGCAGCACACGGGTGACGGTTACTGCCATTTAGTATACACCCCTTAACCTTTGGGGCTTTTGTTGTTTTAAGTTGAGCACGAAATATGAATAACGCTATAATGAATTAGTGTTTTAATACGTGCTTTAGATTATTAAATAGATTGAGTATAATTTTTTATCAAAATCAAGGTCTGCGGAGCGAAACTCCGGGAGATAAGAAATCTTCGCCGCTTGATGATACAACCTTTAATTCCTTTGCCGAAATGATATCAAGAATTATATCGCCGCCGTTAACGGTAACGGTTGAACCTGAAATGGAATATTCGCCGCCATCGCCGGCGCCACCGGCTTGATAATATTTTTTGCCGTTATAGATTATTGATTCGCCAACACCGTAATTTTCTTCGGAGAAGGGCATCTGAGTTGATGAGAAAGAACCGTCGGGACGGAAGGTTATTGCAAAGCGTTCAAGCATCTCAAGGTTATCATTGAACTTAAAATATGTGTATTGAACGTTCATCGTTAAAGCAGGCGTTTCGTTGGGGTCTTGAGTGGGTTTAGGCGTAGGTGTAGGTTGAGTAACACTGGGTCTGAAAACGTTTTCGCTACCTATTAAAGAACTAGGCGGAGTGGGTGTTGTGCCATTTTCGTTTTCGTCGGCATTGGGAGTGGGAGTAGCGGCCTCAAAATTTTCAAAACGGGCAGAATCTAATTGCTGGCCTTTATTAAAATTGATGATTTCAGCAATGATGTTTTTGTTTTTAAGGGTTGCTTTAATTGAAGAATTTGCTTTTGCAAGCATAGCAAGCTGCTGGTCTTCAAGAGAATCTGTGTACTCTAAAATATCAATTTTAATATCGTTGTTGCCCTCTAAATAGCCGTCCTCGGCGGCGGCTTCAACCACAAGGGAAACACCTTGGTCAAGAGGCTTGCCTATAAGGTCCTGCTCAATGTCACTGTAGCTTTCCTTTGCATCTTCGTTAATGAATTCAACGGCTAAAATGTTATCGTTTCCGTCAAGATACAAGTCAACTGTGGGGTTAATTTGCACGCGGACAACCGAAGCATAATTTTCAGGCTTAACAAAGCTTGAGTCGGTGTTTTCTGTATTGTTGCAGCCGGAAAGCAAGGCAATGCTTAAGCACAAGCATAAAACTAAAAATAAAGAGAGTAATTTTTTCATGGAAATAAGTCCTTTCTTTTATCTATTATTTTAAGGTGACTACAAAAGCTTTTTTGTTATGCAGAAACTACGAAAGCTTGTTTTGTTGTAATTTTGCACCTTTTTTTCTTTTAATGATAACAATAGCCGTTGCTGCTGCCACGAGAACTATTATACCTATCGCTAAACCGATAAAGAGAGCGTCGTAAGACTTTAACACAACTATCTCACCGCATTTTGTGCACACATTTTTGTTACCGCTATTTTCCCAGTTATGTATACAGAAATTGATATTATGAGGGTACGCGTTTGCAAAATACTCGGCGCTTTTGTTTTCGTAACCTTCGGGGGCGGAGATGGATTTTGTGCATTTGTCATCGGCAAACCATCCTTTTCCAGGTATGAGGCACGGGGATGTTCCGTATATGTGCACGATAACCTTTGATACGTTTAGGCTACTGTCGTAATACACCTTTAAGCGATTTTCCGTATCGTGTACCGCCTGACCTGTGAGATTACCGTTTTCATAGATGTCGATGTATTTCAAGGTGCTGTTTTCATCCTTGGGATATGAAAGCTCTAAGATATTTTTTTTCGCAACCAGAGAAATGGATTTGCGGGATTCAAAATCATCCAAAGAATAAAAAATGAGTGTTCCGTCAGCCTTGTAAGAAAACGTATAGTCGATGCTGTTATCACCGTTTTTCATTGAACCGTTAAAAGAAATCGAAAGCGAACTTAATTTTTCTTCCGGGATTTTTGCCAAATTCCAACCGTTGCGTTGGATAGTTTTTATGAAACCGTCAGAGGATGCAATACTAACGAAACAACCGTCAAAGTTCGGGATCATAAAAGTGCCGTTTTCGTATTTTGTAATAACTTTCTTCGGTAGTTTTGAAGAAATATTGTCGGCATCAATATTTAATTCGGCAAGGGTAAGGGCAGGACGGGCTTCAAAGGAAGGAAAGGTTAAGTCTTTAGTGGAATATAGGATGCCGTTGCAGGTGGAGCAAGTGCTGTACTCGTCACCTTCAACCCAGTTATGACCAAGCGATTTTCCGTTTGTTCTGCCACAGAGTGAGCAGGTGCTGGGAGCGTCACACAGCGGGGCTTCCCATTTGTGCTCACAGTTAATATCGGTTGGAAGAAGGGATGTGAAAGTTTCAAGAGTTGCGTTTTCAAAACCTGTTGGTGCATTAACCGGAACATATTCATTATTGTATTCGGACCAACCTAACTTGGGAAGAAAATATAAGTTTTCGCCTGTGCTGTTCACATGAATGTTTATATAATTAAGATTGCCTTGTGCATCGTAGTGTGCGAAGATAGATTCGTTGTTATTGTGTAAAGAAATCGTCTGATCTTGCAAAAATCCATCATCATAAGTGTCAGATACTCTTATTCCGGTAAGCAATTCATAAATAATGCAAACGTACTGCTCACCATAGGTTTTGGGGTATAACTGTAAACTACTAAAGCGGTTATCTGTATATTTATCCAAAGATAAAGGCATCAAATTGCCGTCAAAATCATACTGCACGTGCCAAGAGCGAGATGCTGTATACATTGAAAAACTTCCGCCTGCGTTGTAAGCATCAAGTGGGATATCGAATTGCCAATAGCCGTCTACAAGGGTGCCTTCACAGCTAAAACCTGAACGAGCTGATAAAAATGTTTGGTCGCCACCAAGATCTTTTGCAAAAAATATTCCGTTTTCATATCTTGTTTCAAGGAGAGTTGGAAAACAGCTTAAAAGTTCGGCGTAGGGAAGTCCGGTTTCAGCAAACGTTGAAAAAGACATAAAAGGAATGTCAAAATCAGGCAATGAGATTTTAGCGTCTTCGGCAGAGATGCCAAGTGTCAAAAACGAGAGCACCGAGGTTATAAGGGTAAGACAAAGTACGAATGATAAAAACTTTTTCATAAGAGTCTCCTTTCACAATTGAATTTGCAAATGCTAAGCTATTGCGTTTATATAATTCTAACATAAATTATTGTGCTTTTCAAGAAAAAAGCACAATAATGTTAATAATTTCTAATACTTAAAAAATATGCACGAGCAAAACAGAAATTTTATGAGAACCGCAAATATTCCATAACTTGTAAGATTGTTAAACAAAAAACGCATAAAAAGGACAGCACGTATATATTTTTAAGTATTCAGTACGTCAATAGTTAATATATATTATTGAACAGACGGCACAAACGTTAGAAAAACAATTAAAAATACCAAAATTCGTTTTATTTTTCCAAATGTTGTTTACAAAAGACAAAAGATAAATTATACTATATAATGAGAATGTTTTGGAGTGTAGAGATTTTGAAAAACACCTTGCTTTTAAAAAGATTTTTTTCAATAGCTTTTATTATAGTGCTTGTAGTAACAAGTGCGCTTTTGCCCGTTTCCGTAAGCGCGTTTGAAGAGCTTGTCCCTGCAAGCGGTGACAAACCCATCACTGCGGCAGGCGGTATGGCAATTGATTTAGACACGAAAACCGTGCTGTACACTAAAAGTATAAACGTTCAATGTCGCCCTGCAAGCTTAACAAAAATGATGACCTTGCTTGTGGCTTTTGAAAAGACGGAAGGCAGGCACGAGGAGCTTATTTCGCTTACAAAGGAAATGATAGAGGTTCCTGCAGGCTCATCAAGTGCATATCTTCAGGCGGGCGACGTTATAAGTCTGCACGATTTGTTTTATGCAATGATGCTTCCCAGCGGAAACGATGCGGCAAAGGCACTTGCATATATAGTTGCAGGCGGCGAAAAGGAGTTCGCCAACCTTATGAACGAAAAGGCTCAAGAACTTGGAATGGTAAATTCGCATTTTAAAAATGCTCACGGCTTTGATGAAGACGGCCACTATACAACAACCCGCGATTTGCTGTTGCTTGCAATGGCTCTTTGCGAAAACCCAAAGCTTGTTGAAATCTTTTCAACCTATAAATACACTGCAACCATATACGATTCGGTAAATAAAGAAAACCCATCAAACGTTACGTATTATAATTCAAACGATATGATAAACCCTTCTTCCCAGGCATACACCAACGGCTTTAAGGGGATAAAAACGGGCTTTACAAAGCTTGCAGGCAACTGCCTTGCTTCCTATTACGAAAAGAACGACAGAAGAATTGTAATAGTTGCAACCAATGCTGTTCAGGGAGAAATTTTTAACGATACAAAGACTATCTGGAGTCAATGTATGATGTTTGACACCTTGGATTTGGAAAAGGTGTTTTCACAAAAGAAGATTGTTGTTGACCTTGAAAATGCCGATTCGGCCGATGAGTTCAACGGTCAGCTTGAGCTTCGCCTTGAAAAAAATGAAGATGCAGGGTTTTTAACGGTTAGCTCTGAGGTGGGTACAAAAATTCGTATATTTGAAGAAAATACGGTTTTGATTAAATATCCCGTAGTAAAAGCGCCTGTACGGGCAGGTGAATATGTAGGCGATATTGAGTTTTTATATAATAACGAGGTTATATATAAAACGCGCGCCTTGGCTTCCCGCACGGTAGATGCTGCAATTGAAAGCCCCGCGGACCTTGTTTCCTTGGGGATAAAGGGTAAGGCGAAGGTTTCCTTTGGCTTCCTGTTGAGCCCATATTTCCTTGTACCTGTAATATCACTTACGGTAATTGCACTTGGCATATATTTATACGTTAATCTGCGTAAGCGCCAGGCAATGCGTATTAGAGCAAGGCAGAGAAATTTAGAGGGCAGAAGACGCAGAAGAAGCTCTCGCCCCGGCAACAGAACTATGCTGTAAGATGTGCTAACATATAAATTCAGTTTGATAGATAGAAATAAGACGCCTTATATATAACACACAAAGACAAGGATAAATATGGGGCTTCTTTTACAAAAGGGTAGGTGTACTATGAAAAAAATCGGCTTTGATAATGAAAAATATTTGAATATGCAATCACAGCATATTCAGGAGCGTATTAAAAAGTTTGACGGCAAGCTTTATTTGGAGCTTGGCGGCAAGTTGTTTGACGATTTTCACGCTTCACGCGTGCTTCCAGGCTTTGAACCTGACAGCAAAATCAAAATGCTGCTTAACTTAAAGGAGTATTCTGAAATCATCATTACCATCAACGCAGGTGATATTGAGCGCAATAAAATCAGAGGCGATTTAGGTATTTCCTACGATAACGACGTTGTGCGTCTTATAGATGCTTTTCGTAATATGGGGCTTCTTGTATCAAGTGTTGTGCTTACCTGCTATTCAGGACAGTATGCGGCGGACGTTTTTAAAAAGAAGCTTACAAATCTTGGTGTAAAGGTGTATTTGCATTATCCCATTGTGGGCTATCCTAACAATATTCCCTTTATTGTAAGTGAAGATGGCTATGGCAGAAACGAATACATTGAAACCACAAAGCCCTTGGTTATTGTTACTGCACCCGGCCCCGGCAGCGGCAAGCTTGCAACGTGTCTTTCTCAGCTCTACCACGAGCATAAGCGCGGCATAACTGCAGGATATGCAAAATTCGAGACTTTTCCTATTTGGAATCTTCCCCTTAAGCACCCCGTTAACCTTGCTTATGAAGCCGCAACGGCTGACCTTAACGACTTAAATATTATCGACCCCTTCCATTTGGAAGCTTACGGAGAAATGACAGTTAATTATAACAGAGATGTGGAAGCATTCCCTCTTTTAAAAGCTATGCTTGAATCAATTTTAGGCAACAGCCCATATAAATCACCTACGGATATGGGCGTTAATATGGCGGGCAACTGCATCATTGATGATGATGTTGTATGTCGGGCGGCAAAGCAGGAAATCGTAAGGCGCTATTTTAAGGTTAAATGCGATAAGGTTATGGGCCTTGTAAGTGAAAATGCCGTTGTTAAAGCCGAATCAATAATGAATCAGGCAGGTGTTAGTGTTGCAGACCGCGCAGTTGTTGCTCCTGCAATTAACAAGGCGCAGGCGGTGCAGAACCACGCAGTAGCCATTCAGCTTGATAACGGCACAATTGTAACGGGCAAAACAAGTGAACTTTTAGGTTCTGTTTCAGCGGCACTGTTAAACGCAATGAAGGTTATGGCGGGTATTGACGATGATGTTCCGCTTATTTCTCAAACTTTTATCGAACCTATTGTTAAGCTTAAAAGGGAGACTTTCCGTTCAATAACTTCGCATCTTAATTCCAATGAAATGCTAATTGCTCTTTCATCTTCGGCGGTAGTTAACCCTCAAGCCAGCAAAGCGCTTGATACTATCTCGCGTTTGAGAGGCATGGAGTTGCACTCTTCCGTTATGCTTTGCGATGCTGATGAAAAGGTGCTTAAAAAGCTGGGCGTAAACTATACTTGCGAGCCTATTCGTAGAACAAAGAATTTATATTAATTTAAAAACGAAAATAAAAAAACCAAGTCAACACGACTTGGTTTTTTTGTATATTCATTAAATAATTATTTAACGTCAATTGCCTTGCGCTCTTTTGAAGATGTATAGATTGCATCAACAATTTTTGCTGTTTCGTAAGCATTTTCAATAGTTGTAAAGGGTTCAGTATCGTTGAGTATAGCGTTTGAAAAATGCTCAATTTGCTTTGCGTAAATAGGCTCACGGGCAAAGTCCAACAAGCGAGAAGGAGAAGCGTCCTCGCGGTTTTGCTGGCTGTTATATCCGTCTGTTTGGTCAGATAAAGTCAAAATAACTTCGCCGCCGCCGTCCTGGCTGATTGTGCCGCTGGCAAGAACGCTACCCTTGGTGCCGTAAATTTCAAGTACACCCTTGGCGGCGTTATCGGGAATGTTAAAGTGAACGTCAACAAAACAATTTGCGCCTGAAGCCATACGCATCATAAAATCAGCTGAATCGTCAACCTCGTATTTAAAGGTTTTTGTAGCTACGTCACCGTAAACGCTAACAACTTCATCATCTAATAAATATCTTAAAAGGTCAATACAGTGGATACCCATATCAACTAAAGCGCCGCCACCGCCGGTAGCAAATTTTTGGCGCCAGTTGTTTTCCATATCGGGAAACCAACAGGTTAATTGAGCACGGCAGTTTACAATATCACCCAAGTCACCGCGGGCAATAAGCTCGCGTATTTTTTGATGTGCAGGGTGCATCTTCATTATCATACCGATGCCAAGCTTCGAGCTTGATGCTTTGGCACAAGCCATTATTTCTTCAGCTTCTGTTAAATTTAAACCTATAGGCTTTTCCAAAAGCAGATGCTTATTGGCATTTAACACCTTAAGAGCTTGTGTTTTGTGAAAGCAGACGGGGGTTGCAACGTAGATAGCTTCAACGTTTTCATCGTTAATAAGGTCATCTTCTTCTGTGTAAACAGCGTTGATGCCATACTGCTCTTGCATAGACTTTAAAGCGGCAGTATCCTTGTCCATTATAGCAACGATTTCGGCGTTTTCACAAAACTTCATTGAAGGAAGGGTTCTGCGCCTTGCAATTCCGCCGGCACCGATAATACCCCATTTGATTTTTTTGCTCATAATTATTACCTGCAACCAAATTAATATTTAATCTTATCAACGGTGCCGTTGATAGTGATGCCACCGTCAGCAGAGATGATTACGCCGTTAACGTAAGCGGCTTCGTCGGAAGCCAAGAAGCAAGCAACTGCTGCAACTTCTTCGGGCTTGCCCCAACGCTTAAGGGGAGTGATTTGGTTCTGGAAGAAATCATTATCAAAGTCGGGATTGCTCAAATTGCTTTCCTTAACCATTTCGGTTTGAATAGCGGCAGGAGCAATGCAGTTTGTACGAATGTTATATTTGCCAAGGTCAACAGCCATTTCTCTTGTTAAAGCAACGGTTGCGCCCTTTGTGGCGGTGTATGCTGCGCATGCAGGAACACCTACAACACCTGCTGAAGAAGCGGTGTTAATAATGGAGCCGCCCTTTTCCTTCATTAAAGCAACTGCATTTTTGGAGCAGTAAAGAATACTGTCTAAGTTGATAGCAAGAACTCTCTTCCAAATATCAGAAGAAACCTTATCGATGCTGTCATCTCTTCCGCCTAAAAATACAGAAGCGTTGTTGTAGAGTGCGTCAATGTAACCGTAACGCTCCTTAATAATTGCAAAAGCGTTGTTAACTGATTCTTCACTGGAAACGTCTGTTTGAATAAATAAGGCTTTTCCGCCGTTTGCGTTAATTTCTTCTTCAGTTGCTTTGCCTGTAGCTTCGTTTAATTCGAGCATTATTACAGTAGCACCTTTTTTTGCAAATAAGCGGGATGCAACGCCGCCGATACCACTACCACCACCGGTGATAACAACAATTTTTCCTGTTAAACTCATAGTTATTCTCCTAAAATTTATTTTTAATTAAAAAACTGTTTGCAAATGCTCAAGGAACACTTGCAAACAGTTGGATATTGAAATTATTTACAAATGTCGTAAATAGCCTTTTCAATATGAGGAGCAGTTAAGCCGTAAAGCTCTCTGAGCCATTGCTGTGAACCAACCTCGTGAACGTTAACGTCAGGAAGAGCCATTCTCTTCATCTTAACGTCAAGGCAACCTTCGTCAGCTAAAACTTCTGCAACGGCAGAGCCTAAACCGCCTGAAAGGTTGTGTTCTTCAACAGTGATGATTTTGCCTGTTTCTTTAGCAGCCTTAAGGATAGCTTCCTTGTCAATAGGCTTAATTGTGTGCATTGAGATAAGACGGCAGTTAATGCCCTTTTCTCTTGCGGCAAAAACAGCCTTTTGAGCTTCAAAACCGATAGGTCCGCAGAAGATGATTGTGCAATCGTCACCGTCTTCAACGGTAATTGCCTTACCAAGCTCAAACTTAAAGGGACGGTGGTGAATATCCTTTTCGTTCTTGTAACCGCAACGGTAGAATAAAGGTCCTTCATACTCAAAAGCGGCACGTGTAGCGGCTTCAGCTTCCTGAAGGTCGCAGGGAACAAGTACTACCATGTTGGGAAGTGCACGAAGAATAGCAATATCTTCTGTGGAGTGGTGAGAAACACCTAATGCACCGTAGGAAACACCGCCACCGATGTTAACGATTTTTACGTTAGCGTTGTGATAGCAAACGTCGTTACGAATTTGCTCTAAGCAACGAAGTGTGGGGAAGTTAGCAATAGAATATGTAACAGCAATATTGCCTTCCATAGCAAGACCGCAGGCAACGCCTGTCATGTTCTGCTCCATAACACCGCAGTTATAGTAGCGCTCCGGGAATCTGCGAGCGAACTCGTCAATTTCACCGTAACCGATATCGGCTAAAACTAAATGAATACGTGGGTCTTTTTCTGCGAGCTCAACGAGCACTTTGTTAAATATAGTTCTCATAAATTAATCCCCCAATTCCTTTAATGCTGCTGCTAAAGCTTCATCGGAAACGTGTGCATAGTGTGATGCAACAGTGTTTTCATAGAAGCTTACGCCCTTGCCCTTAATTGTGTTAGCTACGATAAAGCTAGGCTTGCCGGGGCAAAGAGGAAGATTTGTAAATGTATTTTCCAAATCCATAAAGTCATGACCGTCAACAGTCTTTGTTGCCCAACCGAACATAGCAACCTTATTAGCGAAATCGCCTAAATCAGCAATATCCTTTGAGAAGCCTAATGCTTGAATACGGTTGTAGTCAACAATAACAGTAAGGTTTTCTAAGTGGTGCTGACCTGCAAAGATAATAGCTTCCCATGTGGAGCCTTCGTTGCAGTCACCGTCAGAAGCCATACAAACAATCTTATGCTTAAGACCCTTTTCCTTTGCAGCAAGTGCTAAACCTGCACAAACGTTAACACCGTGACCGAGAGAGCCGGTTGAATATTCAACACCGGGAACGTAGTGGCTTATGTGACCCATAAGCTTACCATTGTCACAGTAGTAGGTATCCATCCACTCTTCAGGGAAGAAGCCTAACTCAACTAAAGTAGCGTAAACTACTGCACCTGCGTGGCCCTTTGATAAAACGAAACGGTCACGGTTGGGGTCTTTGGGGTTTTTGGGGTCAAACTTTAACACCTTGCCACCGTAAAGAACCGCCATCATATCAGCAGCTGAAAGCATACTGCCGATGTGTCCGCTTTGACCAACGTGGGTCATACGCAGACAATTTTTACGAATTTTTTTCGCAAAAGCTTTGTAATCTTCGTACATAAATAGAATACCTCCGTATCTTTTTCTAATGTTTAAATAAAGTATATCACAATTAAATAAAAATGTAAACAACATATTGAAGATTTTTTTGCAAAATTCTTATAAAAATTTGTTTTTTTCGTAAAAAATAAAGCTTTAAAAAGCATAATATGATGAAGCAACGGCTTTATAGATAAAAATAGCTGTTTGAAAAAGTGGAATGTGATTTTTAGTATGCTTTTAGAGAGTAGTCAATTTTGTTTTTTATTACAGCGGAAATAAATTGTTTTCGTTATTTTCAAAAAAACACGCCTTGTGTTAGGCTCGTAAAAGGTACAAAACTATTGACATGAATACGCAGGTTTAGTATAATAATACAGTAAATTCAAGCAAAATTATTGTTGCGGAAAGGAAAAACTATGTTAGTAAATTTGAATCAAGTGCTTATTCCTGCAAAACAGAATAAATATGCAGTAGGTTTGTTTAATGCAGTAAATATGGAGCTTGCCCGCGGTATTATTGCGGCGGCTGAATCTACACAATCTCCCGTTATTATGGGAACTGCCGAAGTTTTGTTCCCATACGGTCCTCTGGAAGAGGTTTCTTATTACCTTATTCCTATGGCAAAAAAGGCAAACGTTCCCGTAGTAATTCATTTGGACCACGGTCTTAAAAAGGAAACCTGCCTTAAAGCTCTTGAACTTGGCTTTACTTCAATTATGTACGATTGCTCTACCGATCCTTATGACGTAAACGTTCAAAAAGTTAAGGAAATGGCTGATATTGCTCATTCCTACGGGGCAACCATCGAAGGTGAACTCGGTCACGTTGGCGATAACGAAGGTTCTGCAGAGGGTGACTCTCATTTAGCAGATCCCAGCGCATTCTTTACCGATCCCAAGCTTGCAAAGGACTACGTTGAAAAAACGGGTGTTGACGCTCTTGCTATTGCAGTAGGTAACGCTCACGGCGCATACAAATTGCCACCTAAGCTTGATTTTGAAAGAATCAGAACAATTGCTAACACTGTTAACGTACCTTTGGTTCTTCACGGAGGTTCAGGTCTTACCGATAATGACTTTAAACGTGCAATTCAGGAAGGTATCAGCAAGGTAAATATCTTTACCGATATAAATATTGCCGCTGTAAAGGCAGAATTCAGCAAGTTCACTGATATGAATAAGGGTATTATTGATTTGATTCCCGCGGCTGTTGAAGCTGTAAAGCAAGCAAGTGCTGAAAAGATGCAGCTTTTTTCAAGCACAGGCAAAGCAAACGTTTCTGCTGATAACCTGCTTCTTGCTTCTGACGAAATTAAAAAGATAGTTGAGCTTGTTACTGCAGAGGTGCGCAAAAGCTTAAATACAAAATAAATGGTTTAGTATAATTTAAACGACTAAAAGCAACTGCTTTGGCAGTTGCTTTTTTTTGTGTAAAAAAGCAGTACTAAAAAGTACTGCACTATGAAATTGATAACCGAAAGTATTTTCCAAAGAAAGTTCCGCTGTATTATGTAAGTTGCGCTAAGTAGAATTTTATTGCAACAAGCTCAGCTATATTGCGAAACCTACACTTAAAGGCGTTTAACTGCAACAAGCTCCGCTATATTGCGAAGCCTGCACTTGAAAGTAATTAACGGTAATAAAAAAACTGAAATCAATCTACTGCAAAGTAGCTGTTAAATATGTAGTTGCAAAAACCGTTAACGGTCATTTGCTTGGTATCGGTTAAAAAATAGATATTCAATGTACGCATTTGAATTCCCGTAAGCTTGTCCTTAATCAATTCAATGAGTGTATCCTGCTGTTTTTTTGACATAAGGTTTATGTATGAGCCAACAAGAGCAACCTCGCTTACGTCTGAAATATTTATGGCGGTGGAAATGCAAACGGACAAATGCTCCAGTATCTCGGTAGTTATTTTGTTGTTGCTTTTTTCTATTGCTTTTTGAATAACGGCTTCCGCACAGCCCTTTTGACCGCAGGAACAAAGAACATCTGAATTAAATTTTATATGACCCAATTCGCCGTACATACAGTTGGCACCGTGCTGACAGTTGCCGTGTATAAGCGTGGAAACGCCTATACCGGTTGAGCCGAGAATAAAAAGCTGCGAATGGTCACTGAGCATATTGGATTTTTGTGAAAACTCGCCTATTGCCATAAGATTACTGCTGCGCTCAACGTATATGTTCTGATAAAAACGCTTTCTGAAAAGCGATTTAAGGCTTACGTTTTGCCAATCAAGCTCCACAGAGCTTACAACAACGGCGTTTTTTGCGTCGATAATTCCGGGAAGGGACAAGCCCAAGCCGATAATATCTTCGCTTGAACAAAGATTTTTCTTATCTATAGCCTCAATTTCTTTTTCTAAAATAGCGGCAAAGCGGTTGGGTGTTATACCGCGCTCAAGGATAAGCTTCTTTTCGAAAAGAATATTGCCACCTAAATCTAAAAGGAAGAGGCTTTGGCTGAGCCAATCAAAAGCGTAAATATATTTTGCTTTATGGTTAAATGCCAAGTATAAAGGTTTGCGGCCGCCGGTAGATTCGCCTGCACCAAGCTCTAAAATAAGGTTTGCGCTTTGAAGCTGCCTTATTATCAATGTTACGGAAGCGCGGCTCACGGGCATTTGTTCAAAAATATCTGTTCGGGAAACGGGACCGAAATCCTTAATATAATGTAATAAGGCGTTGCGGTTGCGTTTTGCCGAATCAGAGGGTGGTAAGAAAGATGATTTCATAATAAGTCTCCAAAGAATAAATATTTTTAAAACATATCAAACTTGTATATAACTGTTAAAGCACGAATATTACAAAGCTATAACTGAAAAAGCTTTTATTTAAGGGTTATCGTAACCTGCGAAGGTGAAACTATTTGCGCTGTGGCGTTAGATGCTAAAGCAGGGCTGAGAGCAACTGTAGGCGTAAGGGTGTACGTGCCCGGTGCTGTTTCGGTAATGAAAATGCGAACAAGAATATCGTTGGTAGAAATATTTTTCAATGCATCGTTTGTACCCGTTACTAAAATAGAGGCTTTTATGGTTGAAACACCGCTTGTGGGAACAGAGAAGCTTCCAGCATCTGCGGAAATAGTAGCACTCATTCCATTGGGAATACCTGAAACGGAAATATAACGTTCAACGGTAACGGAGGATTTCTTTTGGGATATGCTTATTTTTGCCGTGGGGGCAGGTGCGCCCGGCACAAGTGAAATGCCTTGAGGCAGGGACAGACTTATGGGGGAAGAAGTAAAGGTTGAATCCTTATCCGCCAAATTGATTTTTCCCGTTTTAACTTCGGTAATGCCGGCGATATCTGCAACGTGGCCGCAAAGCTCAACGTTATCTACTGTTATCGAATCAAGCTGATAACCATCGGCAAGCTTGTGTTGGTTCTGCGCCGCATTTACGGTGTTAACGGGAACGGTTTTCTTCGTTTGTATATCCATATCAATGGATACGGAAGGACCGGTGAAATTTATAAGGTTGTTATTTTCATCAACAAAGCGACAGCCTTGCTTTATAACGTCACCGTCGCTAAGCTTTGATAAGTCAACGTCGGCAATAGCCTTTGAAATACGCTCAACGTAGTAGCTTGAGCCTTTTATGGTTATCTTTTCGGGATATTGGGGAGAGAAGGAAACCAAATTTTCTACAAGAGTACCGAAGGTGGAAACCTCAAAGGGTATTTCAGCCTCGGCAATTTTATCAACAACAACATTTATTGTGCGGGGTTCAACGGAAATCAAGGTAGCGTCGGCAACGTTGCTGAAAACTACGGAAACGTTTACGCCGGCAGTGCCGTCGGTTGAAAGATTAGACACGTCCAAACTTGCAAAAACAACGCTTGAATCAATGTATCTGTATTCAGAGTATTTTGCACTTATCCGTACCGTTATGGTAGGTGTGTTTTCCGTAAAGTTATCGCGTACGGTGAATCCCTTACTTTCCAAGGTTTCAACACCTTGAAGAGTTACGGGAATATCGTATAAAACTTTTGTACGCTCGGGGTTGGTTTGAGTGGTAACAAAGCTCCACAAAATAATGGCGAATAGTATGGAAATAAGCTTTAAAAATAAATTGTTGGAAAAATAAGAGCCGGCAGAGCGCTTTTTTGTATTACTCATTATCTTCTACCTCCTCTGCTTCCTCGGATACGTTTTCTTCCGCATTGGCTTGCTCGCTTTTTTCTTGAGCATTTTCCTCACGGGGAAATATCTTTTTTATAAGCTTTATAAAGCCCAGCTTCGTATCGGTATCCTTCGGTACGGAATAAATATCGGTTAAAAGCTTTTTAAGGTCTTCGGGAGTTAAAAAACGGGTGAGCACGCCGTTATGTGCGGCAGATATAATGCCCGTTTCCTCGCTTACGATTATGGTTGTTGAATCTGTGCGCTCACTTATGCCCAACGCGGCTCTGTGACGGGTGCCCAGAGTTTTTTCGAGCTTCATATTTTCCGAAAGGGGTAAGAAGCAGCCTGCGGCAACGAGCTTTGAGCCGGAGATTACCGTAGCACCGTCGTGGAGAGGTGTGTTGGGCTCAAATATATTTTCTATTAAGCCAGCAGAAACAGCCGCGTCAAGCACGGTGCCCGTAGAAACTATATCTTCAAGCCCGCGACTGCGCTCAAACACAAGCAACGCACCCACGCGCCTTTTTGAAAGACGGTTTGTGGCGGTAATAATTTCGTTTATAACTTTTTCGGATTCAACGGCATCGTCACTTTTTTCGGCAAACTGACCGCGGCCGAAGCTTTCAAGGGCAAGACGAAGCTCAGGCTGAAAGAGAATTACTATTACTAAAATACCCGATGTAAACACGGCGCTTAAAAGCCACGTAATAGTAGGTAAGCCTATCCACGAGGCTACTGCTAAGGCAATTATCAGCAAAGCAACGCCCTTGAATACGTGCATGGCCTTGGTGCTTTTGAAAAACTTAAGTATATGGTATATGACGGTTGCAATAAGCGCAATATCAATAACGTCCAGCAAGGAAAAGCTGCCTATAATCCAATTACCTATTGCCGTAAAGAATTCACTCATATTTTTACTCCTTAGAAATATAGCCATTTCGGCGAAAAATACAGCCGATTTAATATTGAATACAATTACACTACTATATAATAACACAAAAAGCTCCAAAATGAAAGAGTAAAATTATAACTTATTGACAAAAATCAAAAAATCTGATAAATTATCTTTTTGAAATTGAAAATCATTTTCAAATTTAAGAGGTTTTTATGGCAAAAATTTATAACACAAAGCAAAAAAACGAAATTTTTGAAGTAGTCAAAAGCAGCTTCAGCGGTCATTTTACCGCAGAAGAGCTGTGCGGTGCGCTTAAGGAGCGTGAGCAAAACGTAGGTGTATCGACGGTGTACCGCCATCTTGATCGCCTTGTAAAGCAGGGCGTTCTTCGTAAATATTCTGCTGAGCACGGCGAGAGTGCTTGCTATCAGTTGGTTGAAGCAAGCTGTAGTCATTTTCATTTAAAGTGTTTAAATTGCGGCAGGCTTGAGCATCTTTCCTGCGGCAGATTGGATGCTATAGGCGAGCATATAAGGGACGAGCACGGCTTTTTGATAGATGCTTCAAAAACGGTGTTTTACGGTTTGTGCAAGGTGTGCGGAAATGAAAATACTTAAAAGAATTCTCGCAGTTATTTTGCCGGCTGTGTTGCTTTGTTGCTGTACCTTTAATATTGACAAAAATAAAAAAACGGTCATTGTGGCAACGCTTTTTCCTCAATACGATTTTTGCAAAAGTATCGTAGGTGATAAGGCAGAGGTTGTATTGCTGCTTCCGCCGGGGACTGAAAGCCATAATTTTGAGCCCACGGTTAAGGATATTCTTACCGTTTCTTCAAGCGATATGCTTCTGTATACCGGCAGTCTGCTGGAGCCTTGGGCGGATACGGTAATAGAGGGCTTAATGGGGGCGGCAGACGAAAAGGACGTTAGTCCGATGGTTGTAGATGTTTCCGAAAACATTGAAAAATGCGCTCACGGGCATGACGATCACGAACTCGAAAACGGCGCTCACGAGCATTCTGACGACCCACATATATGGACATCCCCAAAGCGTGCAAAGCAAATGGTGGAAAATATTTTAACGGCGCTTTGCGAAAGGGATCCTGCCAACAGAGATTTTTATAGGTCGAATGCCGAAACACTTCAAAAAGAGCTTGATAAGCTTGACGGAGAGCTTAAAATAATAAGCGAAAAATGCAAAGGTAAAACTCTTTGCCACGGCGGCAAATTTGCTCTTGGCTATTTGACTGCCGATTACGGTATAAGCTTTACGGCGGCATACGATTCCTGCTCGTCCCAGGCAGAGCCAAGTGCAAAAAAGGTTGTGCAAATTATTGAAAGTATAAAGGCACAAAATCTGCAGGCGGTGTTTTATGAGGAACTTGCGGTACCTTCGGTAGCGGAAACAATAGCGAATGAAGCAAACGTAGAAATGCTTCTTCTTCATTCCTGCCATAATCTTTCAAAGGACGAGCTTATGCGCAACGAAAGCTATGTTAAGCTTATGACCAAAAATATTGAAAACATTAAAATTGCAATAGGTGATGTATAATGCTGAAGGTTAAAAATTTAAGTGTATCCTTGGGCGGTGTGGAAATTTTAAAGGATATTTCCTTTTGTGTGAATAAAGGTGATTACGTTTGCATAGTAGGCGAAAACGGCGGCGGAAAAAGCACCTTGATAAAGGCTATATTGGGTCAGACGGCTATATCGGGCGGAGCGGTAAGCTTTGCCGAAAACGCAGGTAAAATAGGCTATTTATCACAGCAAGGCGTTATTCAAAAGGAATTTCCCGCATCCTGTTTTGAGGTTGTATGCTCGGGCTGTGTTAATAAGCTTGGGGCGCGTCCTTTCTTTTCAAGGGCGGAAAAAAGTTTGGCAAAGGAAACTATGGCGCGCTTGGGTGTTTTAAATCTTGGGCAAAGACCCTTTTCGGTTTTGTCAGGGGGCGAAGCACAACGGGTGCTTTTAGCCAGGGCTATTTGCGCGGCGGAAAATTTGCTTATTCTCGATGAGCCTCTTGCAGGGCTCGACCCCCTTGCCACAGAGGAGCTTTATAAAATAATAAAGTCGCTGAATGAGGAAAAGGGTATGACGGTGCTTATGGTTTCCCACGATATTGCTTCAAGCGTAAAATACGCTTCGAAAATTCTGCACATCGGTAAGGAAGTGCGCTTTTTCGGCACAAGCGAGGAATATGCGAGCAGCGAGCTTGGCATACATTTTACCGGGAGGTGTTGTGAGCATGTTTGATGATTTTTTGCGTTTGATGTCCTACGATTTTATAATACGGGCGTTTGTTGTGGGAATTGCAATTTCCTTGTGCTCGGCACTTTTGGGTGTGCCGCTTGTTTTGAAAAAATATTCTATGATAGGCGACGGCCTTTCCCACGTGGGCTTCGGAACTATGACCATAGCCCTTGCCCTTAATGTTACACCTATTTACGTTGCCGTTCCCGTTATGCTTGTTGCGGCGTACCTGCTTTTGCAAATAAGGCAAAACAGTAAAATCAATGCCGATGCCGCTATCGCTATTATTTCCAGCACGGCTATTGCGGTGGGAATTACCGCGGCATCAGTTTCGGGCGGTATGAATACCGACGTTTACGGTTATATGTTTGGCAGTATTTTGGCTGTAAGCCAGTCAGATACCGTTATTTCCTTAGCTTTGTGCACACTGGTGATAGCAGTTTTCATTATATTTTATAATAAGATTTTTGCCGTTACCTTTGACGAAGGCTTTGCAAGCGCCGCAGGCGTAAAAACAAAGGCGTTTAACGTAATGCTTGCAATGCTTACAGCCGCAACAATTATAGTGGGTATGCGCGTTGTGGGCACGATGCTGATTTCGGGACTCATTATTTTTCCTGCAATAACGGGTATGAGGCTGTTTAACTCCTTTAAGGCCGTGGTAATTGCATCGGGAGTAATTTCCGTTGTTGCATTTTTAATTGGAATGCTTTTAACCTGCAGCTTTTCCTTTATACCTGCAGGTGCAGGCGTTGTGCTTTCAAATTTTTGTATGCTGATGCTTGCAACTGCGATTTCTAAAATTAAGAACGTGTTAGGGAAATAAATGAAAACGCATCAAGTATGCGTACAAGACGTGTTAGGCAAGCAGATAAATGTGTCAAAAGGTCGGCAAATGCGTTAAATGCGCAGATAAAAAGCGCTAAGCAGGCAGACAAAACGCGTTATGCAAACAAGTGAAAAATGCAAACGGCACCGCTTCCTTAAAAGCAAATAACGTTGACGAAAACGTTGTTCTGCAGTAAAATATTTAAGCAATTTATTTGCAGGCAGTTCGTAACCATCCTGCCTTAAAACAAAACTAAGGAGATTGTTTCAAAATGAAGAAAATCACAGTTACCCAATTAACCAAGGGCGCTGTTGTAGCCGCTATTTATACGGTGTTAACCGTTGTGGCCGCGCCCATATCCTTTGGCCCGTTGCAGTTTAGAATTTCCGAAGCCTTAACGGTGTTGCCCTTTATTATGCCCGAAGCGGTGTGGGGATTGACTATAGGTTGTCTTGTTTCCAACCTGCTGGGAAGCACGTTTATTGACGCTGTATTCGGCACTGTTGCCACTTTGTTGGCGGCGTGGGTTACAACAAAAATAAGGCATATGTGGCTTGCGCCTTTGCCTGCAATAATATTTAACGGCATCATAGTAGGTGCTACCGTAACCATTATGTCGGTGGAGTTTACGTTAACCTCGTATTTAATGATAGCTTTGAGTATAAGTGTAAGCGAGCTAATTATTTGCTATTGCGCAGGTATTCCGCTGCTTGCGGCGGTAAATAAGCTGTTAAGCGGTAAAAGCTCACTCCTAAAGTTCAAAAAAAAAGGATAAATTGGAAAAAAATACAAAAAAGTAACCCTTTAAGCGCCAATATTTACAGTTTATTAACAAATCAAGCAAAAAAAATATTGAATTACTTTTGACATCGTGATATAATTTAATGGAAATGTGTAGTAAAGCACAAAAATTTTTAAGGAGGAAAAACTGAATGAAAAAGACATTCAAATTTTTATTTGTAGTTGTCCTTGTTGTTTTGATGATGGTTTCAGTTGTAGCTTGCGGCGGCAGTGGCTCCGGCGACGGCAGTGCAACACCTACACCTTCACCTGACTCAAATGGCACAACAACAGGCGGCAACTTTACAAAGCCCAATGAAGTATACAGCTTTACTTCTTGGCAGTATCAGTCAAGCAATCCTTATGCTGATGACGATGAGCGTAGCCAGGCAATGCGTGAAAGAGTTGAAGCTATTCAGTCCAAGTACGGTGTAACAATCGAATTTGTTCCCGGCAGTGCTCAGGGCGCAATGCTTCAGTCAGCATTCCAAGGCTTGCCCGAAATCACAGGCGGTAAGGAAGGCGGCTTACACACCATGATGCAGACATATCTTTATCAAGGTAACGCAGGCGTTTGCCTTACTCCCTTGTCTGACCACGGTGACGTTTACAATTTCAGAGATGAAAACAAGTTTAACGTATATTCACAGTATGATCTTTGCGAATATAACGACAAGCTTTGGTTCTTCATTCCGATTGAAATTGGTATCCACTTCGAATGCGGCGGTTCTGCATTAGTATTTAACAAGAAGCTTATCGAAGCTGCAGGCTCATCTGCTGAAGAAATCTACGGTTGGGTAGATAGCGGCGAATGGACATGGGATAAGTTTGAAACCCTTCTTGCTGCAACAACTGTTCCTTCCAAGGGTCAGTGGGGTATTGAAAGAGGTAACGAGGCTCTCGTAATGTGGAACCTTGCTAACTCCAACGGTACAGAGTTCGTTCGTAAGGAAACTCTTCCCAACGGTCAGATTCAGGACGCTTTCGTTTATGAAGGCGACAAGGGTGACAGACTTATGGAAGCTTACGAAGAGTTCATTGACTTTAAGGAATTCGGTTGGATGGAACCCACATATTATAACCAGGGCGACAAGGCTCCTCTTGAGCACTTCTTAGCCGGTCAGGTTGCATTCTTCTACAACGGTTATTCAACAAACCCCTTAAAGGAAATTGCTAAGGCTGAGTTTGATTACGGTATCGTACCCTTCCCCAAGGGACCCAGCAACGTTGCAAACGAGAATAAGTATTATTCCTTCTATCCTCATCTTAATCCCTATATGGTATTCCGTGATTCCGCAGGTAACGTAAAGGGTGCTGTTCAGATGCTTTGTGAGCTTTACACTCCCATCTATGATGCAAACAGTGAAGACGCTAAGGCTCTTTACAACGATGAGAGAGAGCAGTTTGGTCGTGACGAGGCTTCCAGAAAGAACCTTGACATTATCGAAAACAACAAAGAGCACTTCCGTGTATTCATGTACAGCTATGCTCCTGTTACCATCGGTAGCGCAAACAGAGTTTGCGATGCATTATTCGGTAAGGGCGAAGATGCTATCCTTAACCAAGAGCAATCTGCTCAGGTTTACTTCAAGAGTATTGCAGGTGCTATCAACGCTGCTATTACAGCTCGTTCACCTTATACCTGGAAGTAATTTAGCTAAATAATTTATCCCCCGATTTATCGGGGGATTTTTTTATGCTCATTTAGCCTATGCAAATAGCAGTAAAAAGAGTTGTATCTTTAAATATTGCGTTGAATAAAAGATAAAAATGTGCTATACTATAATCGTATAAAACGTTTCAATTTAGAAGGAATATATAATGTTAACCTTTAAAGAACAGCTTAAAAGCATATATAAATACCGCATTGAGCTTCATGCACATACAATGCCCTTAAGCCCCTGCAGTGAGGTTTCCGCAAAGGAGCTGGCGGAGATTTATCATAAAGAGGGCTTTGACGGAATAGTTCTCACAAACCATTTTATTCACTATTTGATTGGCGAAGACAGCAAAAGCGAATTCATTGATAAATATTTTTCCGAACTTGATGCTTTAATGGCAGAAGCAAAAAAGTACGGCATAAAAGTATATATGGGGATAGAAATCAGATTTGCCGAAAATAAAAACGATTATCTCATTTTCGGCGTTAACAGAGATATATTGGAGGAAGCCTTTGATTATCTGGATAAAACGCTCGTTGATTACCGTAAAAACGTTAAACTAAAGGATAGTCTGTTCATTCAGGCACACCCCCTCAGAAACGGTATGGAAGAGGTTGACCCGTCCTTGCTTGACGGCTACGAGGCGTTTAATATGCATCCAAACCATAACAGCAGAGTTGCCCTTGTTATAAAAAAGGCCAAGGAAACGGGTAAAAAAATTATTGTTTCGGGTAGCGATTTTCACCACCCCAACAGAAAGCACGAGGGTGTGGCGGCACTGCGTGTAAAGGAAATGCCGAAAGATTCCTTTGCTTTAGCCCGTGTTCTGCGTTCCGGGGACTATATTTTTGAGCTTGGCGGGGAAAGCATAGTTTTGCCGTAGAAAAGGAGATTATTTTGTGAAAGCATTAAGAACGGTTGTGGATATAATTTTAATTATTGCATCGGCGGTTTTGGGAGCCATAGCCTTATACAGCTTTGTAAATCCTGCTAACTTTGCGCCAAGCGGAATTGACGGCGTGGCTATGATGGCACAAAAGCTTTTTTCGGTTAATATGGGTTACGTTTCCCTTGCAATAAATATTCCGTTGCTTATTTGCGCTTGGTTTTTTATAAATAAAAAGTACGTAATATACACGGCATTATATACAGTGACCACGTCAATAGCGTTGATTATTATGGAACAAATCAATATGTACCAATATATTAGCCAGGAGAACACGTGGATTGCCGTATTTGCTTCGGGTATTATGCTTGGCGTGCGCACGGCTGTTATGATTAAAATAGGCGGTTCCTCAGGCGGTGTTGACATTGTTGCGTGTATCATTCAGCAAAATCGTCCGCATATAAATATCGAACAACTCATTTCAATACTGTGTTATATTATTATCGGATTATCCTTCTTTGTTTACGGAAATTTGGAAAGTATTATTATGGCAGTTGCTCAAATGGTAATATTTAATACTGCAATGGGAATTGTGCTTAAAACAACACGCAACGCTATTGAGGTACGTATAATTACGGATAATATTGAAAAATTCCGAGAAGATATTTTGTTAAATCTCAAGCATGGTGCAACAGTTGTTGATTGTAAGGGTATGTTTACTGAAGAAAACAAAAAGATGATAATTACAATTATTAACATTCACCAAATGAATGATTTAATGAAGCTTTCGAAAAAATATCCCAACAGCTTTATATACTTTAGCGAGGTTAACGGTGTTAGGGGCAATTTTAGATGGAAAAAATTTGACGAAGTAAAGTAGCACGCTTTGGCTAAAATTGTATATTGGTGCAAAAAAAGAGCTTTGATAAAATGTCAAAGCTCTTTTTTTGCTTTTATTTTTCAAAAAACAACGTTTTTTTCGGCTGAAAAAGGCTTAAAGCTGTCGGTCAAACATAGAAAAAAATGTCGAACAAAAAATGCGATAAAAACAGTTAAAATTGCATAAAATACTTGCTTTTTATTTACATAAATGGTAAAATATGGTAGTAAATGAATGTCACATTTGTTTCTATAAAGCTGAAAAAAGGAGTATTGCTATGAATGATTTTGAAAAAACAAAAATTTTGATTGTTGATGACAATCAGGAGGTGAGAGAAAAGCTAAGTATTATAATTTCTAAGATGGAAAAAACACAGTTGGTAGGTACGGCAGCAAACGGCGTTACAGCTCTTGAAATGATAAATCGCCTGAAACCCGATATTGTAATACTTGATATAATAATGCCTCAGCTTGACGGTTTTGGGGTTATGGAATATCTTTGCGAGCACAATATAATGCCGCAGATTATTGTGATTTCAGCATTAACCCAAGAGAATTTTGTTTTTAGGGCGTTGAATTTAGGCGCAAAGTATTATATTGCAAAGCCATTCGACGAAGAAAATCTTAAAAACCGCATAAACGATATTATTACAATGAGCAAGGGAATTGTTCCCATAAGCTTAAAAACAGAAACAGCATCGGCGGTGCCGTCGCTTGACGAAAAGGTAAGCAGCGTGTTTATATCCATAGGTATTCCTGCCCATATAAAAGGCTATCATTTTTTGCGCGAAGCAGTTAAAATGGTTGTTGATTGCCCCGATGCTATTAACCGTATAACAAAACAGCTGTATCCGTCTATTGCAAGAAAATTTGAAACCTCGCCAAGCAAGGTTGAGCGCGCCATTCGCCACGCCATTGAGGTAGCGTGGACAAGAGGTAGAATTGAAAACATAAACGATATGTTTGGCTTTAAGGTTTACGGCAAAAACGATAAGCCAACCAACGGCGAATTTATTGCACTAATAGCAGACAAGCTTATGCTTGAAAACTTGGCGGCAAAGTAAAAGTTATTAACAAAAAATTATAAGCAAAGATTATTTAATAACTGACAAATAAAATTATTGCAAACAGATGGATAAAAAACTATATAA
>JAZNXV010000009.1:0-20854 GCA_045594045.1 Clostridia bacterium | reverse complement strand
CATTAACAGCCCAAAACAAGCAAGAGCCAACAAACTAAAGGTAATTATAAAATAATAAACGTCGTTTTTCATAAACTTCACTCCTTGCTTTTATTTTGCCCAAAATGAAACAAAATTTGCAAAAAGTAAAATTTTTTGTATATTTTTCTTTGTATGCTTCAATATGGGTTGAAAAATTTTTAATGTTTTGATATAATTACTGTGTATATCTATGAAATTTATTAAAGTAAAAAATTTTTGAAAGGGGGATACCGTAACAATGGCGGATAACAAGAATATATCAGGCAATTTTGAAGTTACTTCGGTATCAACCGGACAGAAGACGAAAAGAATAAACGAACAGCAAAAAAGCTTTGGGGTTGAGGCAGGACCGAGCAAAGCTCGCCCAAGAACGAGGGCAGAGGCAGAAAGACCTCGTACATCGCGCCCAAGCAATTTAGGCGTAGAGCAAGCTCGTCCAAGAACAAGCGCAGAGGCAGAAAGACCTCGTACATCGCGCCCAAGCAATTTAGGCGTAGAGCAGGCTCGCCCAAGAACGAGGGCAGAGGCAGAAAGACTGCGCCCGTCGCGCCCAAGCAATTTAGGCGTAGAGCAGGCTCGCCCAAGGACAAGCGCAGAGGCAGAAAGACCTCGTACATCACGCCCAAGCAATTTAGGCGTAGAGCAGGCTCGCCCAAGAACGAGGGCAGAGGCAGAAAGACCTCGTACATCGCGCCCAAGCAATTTAGGCGTAGAGCAGGCTCGCCCAAGGACAAGCGCAGAGGCAGAAAGACCTCGTACATCGCGCCCAAGCAATTTAGGCGTAGAGCAGGCTCGTACAAGAACGAGGGCAGAGGCAGAAAGACCTCGTACATCGCGCCCAAGCAATTTAGGCGTAGAGCAGGCTCGTCCAAGAACAAGCGCAGAGGCAGAAAGACCTCGTACATCGCGCCCAAACAGTTTAGGTGTAGAGCAGGCTCACCCAAGACGCGAAGATTCCTTCGGGGCAGATGGGCGCTTTGCAGAAAGACCCAGACGGCGCATATTAGACGAAAGCGGAAACAGATACAGCGTTGACGAGAGGCAAGAAGAAAAAGAAAGGTTGCGAGATGAAAAGGAACGTGAGCATAACCGTCGCCGTAAGGAGATTGAAGATGCAATGGCACTTTTCACAACCAGCGATAAGCCAAGGAATTATTTTATAAACCTTCTTGTAACAACCTTTAAAATGTGCCTTGTGTGCGTGCTGATTATATGTATTTCAGGCATAGGTTTCGTGCTTGGTATGTCTAAATCGTATCTTGAAACGGTGCCCGAGCTTGACTTTGAAAGCGTTTCGGAGCTTGACCAATCGTCAGTTCTGCTTGACGTAAACGGCAATTCCTTAGGCAACTATTACAGCCTTGAAAACAGAGAGTGGGCGTCGTTGGAGGAAATGCCTACAGACCTTCAAAATGCCGTAATTGCCATTGAAGACGTGCGCTTCCGTAGGCATTTGGGTATTGACTTTAAGCGTATTTTCAGCGTTTTGATAAGCAACATTACAAGCGATTCAATGCAGGGCGGTTCAACCATCACCCAGCAGCTTGTAAAAAACACGATGCTTTCCTTTGAGCAGACGTATAAGCGTAAAATACAAGAGGCATCTCTGGCGCTTGAACTTGAACGCAAATATGAAAAGGACGATATTTTAGAAGCATATCTTAACACCATTTATATGGGTGGCTCTTGCTACGGAATGAAAACTGCCGCAAAGGATTATTTCGGCAAGGAATTAAATCAGCTCACCTTGCGTGAGTGTGCTTGCCTTGCAGGCATGATACAAAATCCGTCGCGGTATAATCCCCGAAGCAACTATTATTCCCGCAACAATCCCGAAAGAACAAACAACCGTACAAATCTGGTTTTGTACGAAATGTGCGAAAACGGTTTGATTACCAAGGAACAGTACGAATTCGCCAAGGCTGACACCTTTACCGTACAGGAAAATTCACCTTATTCAACAAAGTCGGGTATGGTGTATTTTACCGACTACGTTATTGACAGCGTTGTGGAACAGTTTTTAATTGATCGCGGACTTGAAAACAATTCTAAAAATCGCAGTCAGGTTCGCACGGAAATTCGTACGGAAGGTTACAACATTTATACCACTATGGACGGAGAAATTCAGCGTAAGGCGGAAGAAGCTACCTATAACTTTAAGGGCTATCCGAGTATGCAATATTCGTCTGATTCATATACCGTTGCAGGCAGAAATCCCGACGGAAGTGTTATCAGGCTTGTTCAGCCTCAAGCGGCTGTGGCAATAGTTGATTATCGCACAGGGTATATTTCAGCCCTTGTAGGCGGTCGCCAAGCACCCACCGGTAGCTTGGAATTCAACCGTGCATATCAGTCAACAATGCCCGTAGGTTCGTCTATTAAGCCTATTGCGGTTTACGGTCCCGCCATTGAGCGCGGTGCAGGTACGGGTACGATCTATTACGATTATCAAATGCGTATTGACGGCTGGGGCTCTGCAAGCGGATATCCTGCAAATAATAACAGGACGTACGAAGGCAGGGTAACTATGCGCAGGGCGTTTACGGCTTCGCTAAACACAACTGCCGCCCAAGCTCTGTTGTATGACGTAGGTATTGAAAATTCGTACAACACCCTTGTTCAGTTGGGTGTTGACCCCGAACATATAAGTAAAACAGGTTCGGGCTTAGCTCTTGGCTCTTCAGGTATTACACCGCTGGAGATGGCAGGCGCATTTTCGTGCATAGCCAATATGGGTGTGTATATTGAGCCCATTGCCTTTACAAAGGTAGTAGATAAAAACGGTAACGTTATTGTAGATATGACCTCTCGCCAGGAAAAGCGCAGAGTGTTCTCCGAAAGCACAGCTTGGATGGTTACTGACCTTATGCGTTCGGTTGCTCTTGGTATGCCGTCCAGAATAAAGGTGCCCGGTCAAACCGTTTACGGCAAAACGGGTACGAACTCTGAAAAGCGCGGCGTTTTCTTTGCAGGCTTTACAGGCTATTATACGGGCTGTGTATGGATTGGCTCCGACGCTTATAAGCCGCTTCAAAGCGATGCTCAGGGCGGTAGCTTTGCGGCACCCCTTTTCAGCGCTGTTATGACGGCTATTCATAAGGGCTTGCCGGATAAGGCCGCCAATGATATAGCACCCGAAACAATAGGCGTTACGCAGGTAACCTATTGTAGTATTTCGGGTAAACTCGCCACAAGCGCTTGCGGAAAAACCCATACCGAATACGGCAACCCTGCAAATATGCAGATGTGCGATATTCATAAAGAGGTGGAAATTTGTTCCGTAAGCGGTGCCCTTGCAACAAGCGCCTGCCCCGAAAGTACTCGCAAAAAGCAAACGCTGGTAATGATTCCCGAAAAGGGCATATTCAATTATATGTATTATAATCAGTACGACCGCTTTGTTTCTATTGCAGGAACACCCGTTATAAATATGAGCAACTGTAAGGCGCATACGGGAGAGTAGAAAAATTAAATTCAATAAAAAAGAACGTGATAAAAAATCACGTTCTTTTTTTATAAGTTTATTGTTTATCCATTGCATTTATAAATTCTTTAATAATACGTTCTAAATATGGTAGTTTATCAGGCGAGCAATGATTAATTGTTGAAATTAAATTTATATTATCGTTGGTATTTCCGAATAAAATATAATCTGTCGAAAGATTTAATACTTTTGATATTTTGCATAAAGTAGGAATAGACATGCCTTTTATACCAAGTTCTATATCAGAACAAAATTTGGGAGTTACATCTATTCTTTCGGCAAGGGTTTCTCTGGAGAATCCGTACGCTTCACGTTGTTTTCGTATGCGCTTACCAACTTCAAACCAATCCAATGTTATCTCACCTCTTCTTATTCTTATACAGTGTAACACAGAAAGTTATAAATTAAAATAAACTTTTAGGGTTGACAAATTATAACTTTAAGGGTATAATAGTACCAACTTTTAGTTATTATTTTAATTAAAAGCAAAAATTAAACATAGAGAGGAAAAAATTATGAAAACTTGCAAAAATTGTAACACACAAATTGAAGATGGTGCAGTCTTCTGTCACGTTTGCGGAACTAAAACGGAACAAATAGTTAATAATGATGGAGCTAGCCCTAAAAAATTTCATTGTCCAAACTGTAAATCAACTAATATTACCATAACAACTGAAAGCAGTATTGATGGCGCGGTATCATCACACGGAAGACATTTTTCGTCAACCTCATTTTCTAATACTCATCGCAACTTCTGGGTATGCTCAGATTGTGGAACTAAATTCCGTAACATACAAAGCTTAGAAGAAGAAATAGCTAAGAAAAAGAACTATCCTACAATATTTACTGTGCTGGCAATAATAAGTGGAATTATCAGCTTATACTTATTGATGAATATGTTAGCAGATCCGTTTAGTGCGTTTTTCTTTGGTACATATTTTATGATTCTTATAATTCTCACAATAGTGGGCATTTGCGGTATATTCTCATGGAAAAAGAAATTAGCAGCTATGAGAGCAGAACTTGTTTATTTAAAGAAAAACTGTTTCAATTAACAAAAGACGCTTTGTAATTAAAAAGCACGTGCAAGCAGTAACAGGAGAATTTTAAGCTGTTATGGTGCATGTGTAGTACAGCAACTACATAATATGAACATTAACAACTCATGTGCTATGTTTACAATAACGAAACGGATGTTCACCATAAAAAAACAAACACCCTTGAAAGAAATTTCAAGGGTGTTGCTTTTTTTTATTAATAGAATTTTTTATTAAAAGAATTCAACAGATAATTCTGCCCATATAAACGCCCATGGCAGAAGCCATCATCAAGCCGCGGGTCCAGCCGCTTGAGTCTCCAAGGCAGTAAAGACCGTCAATAGACGTGGTAAGATTTTCGTCCATTTTTACACGGTTGCTGTAGAATTTAAGCTCGGGGGAATACAAGAGAGTTTCGGTGGAAGCAAAACCGGGCACAACGTGGTCAAGAGCTTTAATAAAGTTGATTATATTAACCATAGCTCTGTAGGGAATAGCGGCGGTAATATCGCCTGCAACTGCATCGGGCAAGGTGGGCTTTAAGTTGGAATTGTTAAGCTCCTTTTGCCAAGTGCGTTTGCCGTCTAAAATATCGCCGAAGCGCTGTACAAGGATATGACCTGCGCCAAGCATATTGGCAAGCTCGCCAACCTTTTGAGCATATTCAATAGGTTGATTAAAGGGAACGGAGAAGTTGTGGGAAACAAGTATGGCAAGGTTAGTGTTGTTCGATTTTAATTCTTTATAGGAGTGACCGTTAACAACAGCCAAATCATTATCATAGTTCTCTTGGCTTACAAAGCCGCCGGGGTTTTGGCAGAAGGTACGAACCTTGTTTTTAAAGGGGTGGGGATAGCCGATAAGTTTTGATTCGTACAAAACTTCGTTAACCTTTTCCATAATTTCGTTGCGCACTTCAACACGCACGCCGATGTCAACTGTACCGGGTTCGTGAGCAATTCCGTGCTCTGCACAAATATGCTCAAGCCATTCGGCGCCTCTGCGGCCGGTAGCTACAACAACGCTTTTTGCACTGATTTCTTCGGTCTTGTCACCCTTGGCAATATATGCGCCTTTGCAGGTACTGCCTTCTAAAATAAGGTTAGTACATTCCCAACCAAAGAGCATTTCAACACCGTTATCAAGCAGGTACTTTTCAATAGAATAGTAAATGTCCTGGGCTTTTTCGGTGCCTAAATGGCGGATAGGACAGTCCACAAGCTTTAAGCCGGCTTGTATTGCGCGCATACGGATTTTTTTAACTTCTTCGTCATTACCTACGCCTTCAACGTGGGTATCTGCACCGAATTCCAAATAGATTGAATCGGCGTAATTTATAAGCTCCTGCGCCTTATCAACACCGATAAGGGTGGGGAAATCACCGCCAACGTCCGTAGAAAGAGAAAGCTTACCGTCAGAAAAAGCACCTGCACCGGAGAAACCGGTTGTAATATGGCAATAGGGCTTGCAGTTCATACATTTGTTTGTTTTAGCCTTGGGACAGAATCTCTTTTCAACAGGCTGACCTTTTTCTATAATGAGAATACTTTTGTCAGTTCCCTTTCTAATCATCTCAAGGGCGGTAAAAATACCCGCAGGGCCTGCACCAATGATAAGTACGTCTTTATTAATCATAAAAAAACCTCTTATTAAGAAACTTTGTGCGGCAGAAAAATAATTCTCTAACCAAAAAAATATGGTACAATATTTTTGTCAGTTTGTCAATATGTTAAATTATACTAAAAAAGCGGAAGATGAAAATTTGCTAAAATTTGCTAAAACACGTTTATTTAGACTAATCCTTGCGCTTGACCTTAAATAAAAAAAAGGGTATAATACAAATGGAAGGCTACGGGTTTTAAAAGCTTAAAGCTTTGCGTTTTAACAGCGGTTACTGTTATATGATGTAAGGAGTGAAAAAATGAAAATACTTATACTTACCTGTAATACCGGTCAAGGTCACAATTCAACTGCCGCTTCAATAATTGAGAGATTTAAAAGAGATAACGTTGAATGCGTGCGTGAGGATGCCCTTGCATTTCTTTCGCCTAAAATGTCTGAGTTTATCAGCTCGTGGCATGTTCGCCTTTACCGCTATGCACCTGCATTGTTTGATGCGGGATATGAATTTGCCGAAAAGCATCCTTCAACCTTTGCAGATGATTCTGTTGCGTATAATTTTTTCTGCCTTGGCGTAAAAAAACTCGGCAAGTATATTGAGGATAATGAAATCGACGGTGTAATTTGTGTTCATTTGTTCTGCGCCATTATGATAAACGAGCTTTGCAAGGATAAAAACGTAAAGCTTAAAACTGCCTTTGTATCAACGGATTACACCTGCTATCCCGGCGTTTCTGAATGTGCCTTGGACGCGTATTTTATACCCCACGCGGATTTAACGGGCGAATATATCGCAGGCGGTGTGCCGGAGGATAAAATTATTCCCAGCGGTATTCCCGTTAAGGATATTTTCTTTTCAAAAATCGATAAAAAGCAGGCTAAACGAGAGCTGGACTTGCCCGAGGATTGCCGCCATATTTTAATGATGTGCGGAAGCATGGGTTGCGGTCCTATGGAGGACGTTTCGGCAAAAATCAAAGAACTTATGCCCGAAAATACATATATGACCGTTGTTTGCGGTACTAACGAAAAGCTGAAGAAGAAAATTGACAAAATTGCAAGCGACAGAGTACGTGTTGTAGGCTTTGTGGATAACGTTTCCTTGCTTATGGACGCGACGGATTTGTACGTTACCAAGCCCGGCGGCTTAAGCGTTACGGAAGCTGCACATAAGAGATTACCTCTTGCGTTTATTGATGCAGTTTCAGGATGCGAAGCGCCTAATAGGTATTTCTTCTTAACTCACGGTATGGCTATTGCAAGTAACGATCCTAAGCGCTTGCCTCAGGTTTGCGTAAAACGCCTTATCAATGACGAAGCTTTAACTGCACAAAGTGAACGTATGGCTAAGGAGTTTACCGAGAATCCCACGGGTATCATCTGCGGATTTTTTACAGGCAACAAATAAAAACAGGGATTTCTTAAGAGAAAAGTTCCTAAGAACAAAACTAAACAACAAAAAAGCGTGGTATCAATCCACGCTTTTTGTTTTTTGATAAAACCGTTTTTACAAGAAGAAGCATTCCGAACCGATTGTGCAATAATACGTTCTGTTTTTTCCTGCCCAGCAGGTGTAACGAACGGAAACGGAACAGAAATATCTGCATTCGCCTACGGGCTTTGCACCCATATATGCCTCAATAGCGGCGTAATAATGGCTCGTTGAATAAGTTTCGTAGGGGAGCGAACTGTTAACTGTGGAGAACTGATTAGGTGCGTGAAGAACTGCATAAATAGTTGCGCCCGTACGCTTAACGCGGTTCATAATAACGCTGCCTACCGCAACCTGCGCTCTATAGGTATTTCCGCCAACCTCGCGCTTAATAACACGTGCCATAAGCTCGATATCTGCAATTTCTGACGGAGTTAAGGTTGCAAGAGCACTGTTAATAACGTTCATATTTGCAGATGTAAATCCGCCTGAAACGTTAGCACTACCTGATGAAGCAGAAGAACTGCTGCTTGATGAGCTTCCTGAAATAGCAGCTTGGATTTTTGAAAGAGTTTTGCTACCTGCTATACCGTCGGCGGTCAAGGAATACGCCTTTTGGAATTTTATAACGGCTTGCTTTGTAACATTGCCGTATTCACCCGTTGCGGTGCCTGAAAAATAGCCTAATTTCTTAAGGTTTTGCTGTAAGGCTTTAACCTGAGGACCTCTGTCACCTAACCTAAGGGAGCCGGGCTTTGCAATAATATCTATTTCGTCAATGCCGTTGCTTCCATCGGCTTTTGCCGAAACGGAGTTAAGTTCCTTTAAAGTAAGCTCGGCAACAGTGCCTGTTTGGCTTATTTGATGGTTTTTTTGGAATTTTTTAACGGCTGAAACGGTTATTGCACCGTAGTAGCCCGTAACGTATTTTTCTGCCAGATAACCAAGCTGACATAAACGTTGCTGAAGGGCTTTTACGCCGGAATCCTCGTCACCGGACTTATATACTCTTGAGGTATCAAGCTTTACGATATTTGTAAGGGAATTGATCTTTTCAAGGGTAAGCTTCGCCACAACGCCGGTAGCAGATATATTATTAACTGCCTGGAAGGTTTTAACTGCCGTTTCAGTAATGGCGCCAAAATAGCCTGTAACGTTCTCTTGCTTTAAATAACCCATATTGCAAAGCACCTGCTGCAGACGCTTTACAGTAGCGTTTTCGTCACCGCTGCGCAAAACAAGACTTGTGTCAAATTTGTTTTGCTCATACAGAGCGTTTATTGTAAGCTCAGCCACCACGCCCGTTTGGTTGATGCCTTGGGATTTTTGAAATTCCTTTACGGCGGCAACCGTGTTGGGTCCGAAGAAGCCGGTTACGTAGTTTGCATCTAACAAGCCCTTTGCCGAAAGCTTTTGTTGCAGCTCCTTAACGTCAGGCCCTTTACTTCCTAATTTTAAATTAGAAGTTGGAACGGCATTGACAGACAATACAGAGCTTATTAACAGCACTATACAAAGCAACGTTGAAATTATAGCTTTTTTGAACAATGACTATTCCTCCTTTAAAAACAATTTTGTAAAAATATGCTAAAAAATACGTTTATGCGCATAATTCAAAGGTATTATAGCACATATGAGAAAAAAACGCAACACTTTTGTAACAATTCAAAATTCAAGCAAAAAACTGCCGTAAAATCGAGGCGGAAAATCGGAGAAACTTGCGAAAATTAAGCCTGAAAATCAAAACAAATTGACAAAACGGCGTTAGAGTTATTATAAAATTGATTTTTAAAAAATTATAAAGGCATATATTGGTTGATTTTTAAGCGCATATATAGTATAATAAATTGATTAAGTATAATAAATTATCTATTGTTGCTTATAAAAACGAAATTTTGCGGCAATAAATGTATAGGAGGCTAATATGCATAAACATTATTTTACGTCTGAATCTGTTACCGAAGGGCATCCCGACAAAATTTGTGACCAGATTTCCGACGCAGTACTTGATGAAATTTTAGCTCAGGACGAAAACGCCCGTGTGGCTTGTGAGGTTTCCTGCACCACGGGTCTTATTCTCGTTATGGGTGAGATTACGGCGGAAGCACAAATTGATATTCAGCAAATTGCACGAAAGGTTGTGCTTGATATCGGTTACGATAGAGCAAAGTACGGCTTTGACGGTAATACCTGCGGCGTTATTTGCGCCTTGGACAAGCAGTCACCTGATATTTCCATGGGCGTAACAAGCGCGCTGGAGCAGAAAAACGGTGAAAGTGACGAAAACTTTTCTACCGGTGCAGGTGACCAGGGTATAATCTTCGGCTACGCCTGTAACGAAACGAAGGAGCTTATGCCTCTGCCGATTTCTCTTGCGCAAAAACTTGCAAAAAGGCTTACGGCAGTTCGCAAGGAAGGCGTGCTTCCTTATTTAAGACCCGATGGAAAAACTCAGGTAACTGTTGAATATATTGATAACGTGCCAAAGCGCATTGATGCGGTTGTTGTTTCGAGCCAGCACGCGCCTGACGTTGATATGGAGCAGTTAAGGGCAGATATTATCAAAAACGTTATCAAGCCCGTTGTACCACAAGATATGCTTGATGAAAACACAAAATTCTTCATCAATCCTACGGGCAGGTTTGTAATCGGCGGTCCTCAGGGCGACAGCGGCTTAACGGGAAGAAAGATTATCATTGATACATACGGTGGTGCTTCCCGTCACGGCGGCGGTGCGTTTTCAGGCAAGGATCCCACAAAGGTTGACAGAAGTGCCGCATACTTTGCCCGTTATATTGCTAAAAACGTTGTTGCTTCAGGCGCGGCAGATAAATGCGAGGTTCAACTTGCTTATGCTATCGGCGTAGCAAAGCCCGTAAGCGTATTTGTAGAAACCTTTGGCACGGCAAAGGTCAATGAAGAAAAAATCGCCGATGCAGTAAACGCATTGTTTGATATGCGTCCGAGAGCGATTATACAAAAGCTTCAGCTTAGAAAGCCTATTTACCGTCAGCTTGCGTCTTATGGTCATATGGGCAGAGAAGAGTTAGGCGTACTTTGGGAAAAAACCGATATGGCAGAAGAAATAAAACAATATTTGGGTTTATAAGGAGCTAACAAATGGGGCTTTTTGGATTTGGTGATAACACCGCAAGTCAGCTTAAAAAGCTTGAAAAAATTGCAGTTAAAATAGAAGCACTTGATGAAAAAATGCAAGGGCTCAGCGATGATGCATTAAGGGCTAAAACAGATGAATTTAAAAGTCGCTATGCATCGGGAAAGGAATCTTTGGACGACTTATTGCCAGAGGCGTTTGCTGTTGCCCGTGAAGCCGCTTGGCGTGTGCTCGGATTAAAACCGTTCCACGTTCAGCTTATAGGCGGTATCGTTTTACATCAGGGCCGTATTGCCGAAATGAAAACGGGCGAAGGTAAAACCCTTACCGCAACTATGCCCGCATATTTAAACGCTATTGCAGGGGCCGGCGTTCATATTGTAACGGTAAACGAATATCTTGCAGGCTATCAGTCTGAAATGATGAGCAAGCTGTTTAATTTTTTAGGGCTTTCTGTAGGCAATATTTACAGTATGATGAACGTTATAGAGCGTCAAAAGGCATATAACGCAGATATCACCTACGGTACTAACAGCGAATTCGGCTTTGACTATCTTCGCGACAATATGGCAAAAAGCGGCTTTGAAAGAGTACAAAGAGGGCTTGCCTTTGCTATAGTTGACGAGGTTGACAGTATTTTAATTGACGAAGCCAGAACGCCGCTTATTATATCGGGTCCCGGTGAGCCGTCCTCGGAAATGTACGGAAAGGCGGATAAAATTGTTCGCAATTTTTCGGGTTTGATAGAAAAGGATAACAACAAAAACAAGCTTGAAAAGCTTGACGTTGAGTTTGAGCAGGAACGCTTAAAATACGATTATACCCTTGATGAAAAGGCTAAGACCGTTGCTTTGACGGAAACGGGCGTTACAAAGGTTGAAAAAGCTTTAGGTATTGAAGATTTGTCCGACCCTGAAAACACCGAGCTTGCTCACTATATAAATCAGGCGCTTAAGGCTAACTTCTTGTTTAAGCGCGACAGAGATTACGTTGTATCTGACGACGGTCAGGTTAAAATTGTTGACGAGTTCACGGGCCGTATTTTAGAGGGTAGGCGCTATAACGAGGGCTTGCACCAAGCTATTGAAGCAAAGGAAAAGGTAGAGGTAGCCCAGGAAAACAGAACTCTTGCAACCATAACGTACCAAAATTTCTTCAGAATGTATAAAAAGCTTTCGGGAATGACGGGTACTGCTAAAACTGAGGAAGAAGAATTTAAGGGCATTTACAGCCTTGACGTTGTTTGCGTTCCTACCAACAAGCCGATGATAAGGCAGGATTTGAACGACAGAATTTATAAGAACGTTAAAGAAAAGTTTATTGCCGTTGTTTCCGAGGTTGTCCAGCGTCACCAAACAGGTCAGCCCGTGCTTGTTGGTACCGTTTCGGTAGAGATAAGCGAGCAAATAAGTGCAATACTTAAAAAGCGCGGAATTCCCCATCAGGTGCTTAACGCAAAGCATCACGAACGAGAGGCCGAAATCGTTGCTCAGGCAGGCAGACTTGGTGCCGTAACGATAGCCACCAATATGGCAGGACGCGGTACTGATATTTTGCTTGGCGGCAACCCCGATTTTATGGCTCGCCACGAGCTTAAGAAAATGGGTTGGGACGATGAGAAAATCGACCTTGCAACAGGGCATCAGACTGTTGATGACGAAGAAATCCTCGGTTTAAGAAGAAAATATAAGCAGCTCTTTGAAAAGTATAAACAGCTTACCGATAAAGAGCACGAGCAGGTTGTAGCGGCAGGCGGCTTATGCATTTTAGGTACGGAGCGCCACGAAAGCCGCAGAATTGACAATCAGCTTCGCGGTCGTGCAGGCCGTCAGGGCGATCCCGGTGTAAGCTGCTTCTTCATATCCTTCCAGGACGACCTTATGCGTATCTTCGGCGGCGATAAAATGCAGGCTTTGGCTTCAGTTGCTCTTGAAGGTAACGCTTCGTTAGAGGCAGGTATGCTTTCAAAAAGCATTGAGCGCGCTCAAAAGAGCGTTGAAAGCAGAAACTTTTCTGCCAGAAAAAACGTGCTTCAGTATGACGACGTTATGAACGCTCAGCGTGAAATTATTTATTCACAGCGTAAGCGCGTTTTAGAAGGGGAGGACGTTTCCTCATCAATTTGGGAAATGTGCCGCAGAGTTATTGCAAATAAGGTTCACAGCTTCACTAACGATGCAAATAAGGAAGCGTGGAATCTGTCGGGCTTGGTTGAAGAGCTTAAACGCTTCTGCTTGCCGAAAGAAGCTCATCCGTCAATGATAAGAGGCCTTTCAAGAGAGGATATTATTGATAAGCTGGAGGAACTTGCTCAAAAGAGATATTCTACCCGCGAGGAAGAACTTAAAAAGCTCGGCATAAACATAGGCGACCTTGAAAGATATGCGCTTTTGGAATCCGTAGATTATCATTGGATGGACCATATTGACGCTATGGATCAATTAAAGCAGGGAATTTCCTTGCGTGCTATGGCACAGCGCGACCCCTTAACCGAGTTTAAGATGGAAGGCTTCGATATGTTTGAAGAAATGAACCGCTGTATTCAGGATGATGCTGTAAGGCTTGCGTTTAATGCTTCAATTATAATTCAGCCAGCCCCCAGAGCAGACCGCGTTCCCAGCGGTAATGCCACCGGTGCAAAGGGAGATAACGCAAACAAAAAAATCGGCAGAAACGATCCTTGCCCCTGCGGAAGCGGTAAGAAATTTAAACAGTGCTGCGGTAAATAAATTCGTGTAATAAAAAAGACAGGGTGATATGCTATGGACGACGAATTAAGGCTGTTGATTGGCGAAAACGAAAGAATTTTATACGAGGGCAGACCCGATAAAAAGTGCTTTATTCTTGAAAGTATTTTTAACCCCTTGTTACCTTTTGCGATAATATGGGCGATTATAGATTTTGGTATATTGGGCGGAGTTATGTTTAGTGATGCGCCAAAACAAATGTCGCTGTTTTTAATTCCGTTCATGCTGCTTCACTTAATGCCGGTCTGGATATACTTGGGCGGCGTGCTTTTCGTTTTCAGAAAATATAAAAATATATATTACGTTGTAACTGACCACGCTATATACGTTTCAAAGGGGATTTTTACAAAATCGGTTACGTCAAAGCCCTTTGCAGAGCTGTCACATATAAATTTGCACCGAGGCTTGTTCGACCAAATGTGCAACGCGGGTGACGTTATAGCCACCACAAATCAGCTTACTGCAAATAATAAAGCTAACGTAATATCGTTAAGCAGTATTGCCGAATACAAAGAGGTGTACAGCCTGGTAAAAAAGCTTCAGCGCGATATTTATACTGACGTGATGTTCCCTAACGATATGCGCCCCGAAGAAAACCACGGGTACAGAACAAAATATAAAGGATAAAACGATAAAACAAAAAGCCGTATGGCTATAAGGAGATGATAAATTTGATAGAGTTTGATTCATTCAAACAGCGCGCGGCACAGGCGGCGGCAAATATTAAATTGGTAGGTGAATCCCTTTAACCCGGAAGGGATGAAGGAGAGAATATTAGAGCTTAACGAAGAGATGGCAGAACCTGATTTCTGGCTTGATCAGGAAAAAGCACAGAAAAAGAACAAGGAACTTGCGCATCTTGAAGCAAAGGTAAAGGAGCTCGCAGGCTTTGATGCAAGCTTGGAAGATATTTTGGCAATGATAGAGCTTGGCATAGAGATGGAAGATGAAGATACTGCGGCAGAAGTTGCAAGCGAACTTGAGGCATTAGAGCAAAAGGTGTCAAAGCTTCAGCTTGAAACGCTTTTAACGGGTGAATACGATTCAAACAATGCTATTTTAACGCTACATGCAGGTGCAGGCGGAACGGAAGCACAGGATTGGACCGATATGCTTTACCGTATGTACCGCAGATACTGCGAAAAAACGGGCTATTCAATAGAGATTTTAGATTATCTTGCAGGTGACGAGGCGGGCACTAAAAGCGTTACCTTCAGAGTTGTAGGCGAAAACGCTTACGGCTTCTTAAAGGCAGAAAAGGGTGTGCACAGATTAGTCAGAATTTCACCTTTTGATGCGAACTCCCGCAGACATACGTCCTTCTCTGCGCTTGAGGTTATGCCCGAGATTGAGGACGAAGGTGCAATAGTTATTCCCCCTGAGGATATTGAGGTTGAAACCCGCCGTTCAACAGGTGCAGGCGGTCAGCACATTAACAAAACAGAATCTGCAATCAGAATTATTCACAAGCCCACGGGCATTATAGTTCAATGTCAGCAGGAGCGTTCTCAGATACAAAACAGAGAAACCGCTATGAATATGCTTCGCTCAAAACTCATTGAATTGCGAGAGCGAGAAAGAGAAGAAAAAGAGCTTGAGCTTCGTGGCGATATAAAGAAAATTGAGTGGGGCAGTCAGATTCGTTCCTATGTTTTCCACCCATACAATATGGTAAAAGACCACCGTACAAATGCTGAAACCGCTAACATTCAGGCGGTAATGGACGGAGAACTTGATATGTTTATCCGCGCATTTTTAGGAAAAAGGGATAAGGATTAATTTTGAAAAGTAAATTTACGGCAATTCAAAGAGTTATAGGCATCTTATTGGGCGTTGGAATGATTATAACTATATTTTTCACGTCCTTTAACGCAATGCTTACAAGCAAATCCTTCTGGCTCGGTCAGAATGAAAAAAACGATTTGCTTCAAAAAACACAGCTTGTTTCCGTTGACTACTATCTTAACGTTGTGCAGGCGGTAACAAGAATTTCGTCGGGCACGGCAAGCCAAGAAGAAATTCAAAAGCTTCCCGTAAGAGTAAAGGGCGATGAAAAGGATTTTTCAAGCACGTTTTTTACTGTGGAGGAAGGCGCGCTTGCCCCGAGCGTAAAAACTCAAAAAAGCTTTGCTATTGAACCGAGTGACGATTTCTTTAATGCAGTTAATATGGTTGCAAAGCTTTCGGGCAACGCTGTATTTGAAGAAAATATAGAAAACACTCTCGTAAAGAAAGAAAAAATAGGCTTAAAAATAAAAATACCGGCAGGTAAGCAGGTGCAAATCAGCGATATAACAGCGCTTGACGGTAACGGTAACAGCCTTACGGTCACCAAGATTTATACGGCTGTTAAGGAAGACGGCACGATTAAAAGAGAAATTCTCGAAGAAGATCTCGTTGTATTTGTGCCCGAAACAGACGAAGCGGTACTGTTTTTGTTTGTTTCAGGTGAAAACGTTAACGCAAAAAGGTTTACTGTTAGCTTTTTTGCAGAAAATTTAAGTCAGGACGAAAGTGCATTTTTAGTGCAATTCAGCTATAAAAATTCTCTTACCGCAAAACAGGTTGCCGAAACGGTGGGCGTTCCCGTTGCTTTAATGGACGAGGCCGCCTTTGACGAGCTTGATGCTTTGGGCAAAAGGACGCTTTACGGCATAATTTTCGGTGCAGTACTTCTTGTGGGCGCAATAGTAGGTGTAATCTGTTTGATTAAAAAGCACGGCAGGGCAATTTTGAAGGGCGTAGGCATATATGCGTTAATTGCGGCGCTTATTATGGTGCTTGCAATTAATTTGATAGTAATGCTTGTGCCTCCAATTGAAGCTTGGCAAGGCTTAATACCGCATATATGGCAAGGCGGAGGGTTAATGCAGTATCTGTTCAGCGATTTCTTTGCGCTGTCTTTTAAGGAAGGCTTTGTGCGCTTCTTCAACTTTATGCTTATCATTCCCGGTGTTGCTATATACTTTACCATAAAGCTTGCAAAGAAAAATGACAGTAATATAAATGACGATTATTTATATCAGTAAAAAATATGTATTTTGATGTTGTTAAAGAAAAAACAAAAAACTTAATAGAAAAAGGCTCGGCAAAAATTCTTGCAATAGAATCTTCTTGTGACGAAACAAGCGCCGCAGTTGTTAAGGACGGCAGAGAGGTTTTAAGTAACGTAATTTCTACTCAAATACCCATTCATACTCTCTACGGCGGAGTTGTGCCCGAAATAGCTTCGCGCAACCATACAACTGCACTTGTTCCCGTTGTAGAAGAAGCGCTTAAAAAGGCTTCGTGCACTCTTGACGATATTGACGCTATTGCAGTAACTCAAGGTCCTGGGCTTATCGGCGCGCTTTTAACGGGCGTCAACTATGCAAAAGCATTGGCATTTGCAAAAGAACTTCCGCTTGTGGGTGTTCACCATATACAAGGTCACATTTGCAGTAACTTTTTGGAGTTTAAGGAGCTTGAACCACCTTTTATTGCATTGGCAGTTTCAGGTGGGCACAGCCATATTTTAAAGGTGTCAGATTATTGCGATTTCGTGCTTATGGGCGCAACGCGTGATGATGCCGCTGGCGAAGCCTTCGATAAGGTTGCGCGTGTATTAGGTCTTGGGTATCCCGGGGGCGTTAAAATTGACGAGCTTGCAAGGGAAGGCAATATTGACGCTTTTAAGTTCACCACTCACCTTGAAAAAGAAGATAATTACGATTTTTCCTTTAGCGGAATGAAAACTGCAGTTGTAAATCTGGCGCACAATTATGAGCAAAAGGGCTTGGAAATACCTAAAGCAGATGTTGCCGCAAGCTTTCAGGCAGGCATTGTAAGAATGCTCGTAAATAAGGCAATTAAAGCCGCCAAGGATACGAATTATAAAAAGATAGTTCTTGCAGGCGGTGTAGCCGCAAACAGCAGACTGCGCGCGGAGATAAAACGAATGTGCATTGAAAACGACATCACACTTTATTATCCGTCACCTGTTTTGTGCACAGATAACGCGGCTATGATAGGCTCGGCAGGCTTTTATACGTTAATGCACAACAAAATATCGGATATTGACTTAAACGCCTTCGCAACGGGCGGATTAGATGAGTTTTATAAATAAAAAACTAAAACAGTTGCAAAACAAAAGTTTTTATAAATAACATTGAAAAATACTTAAAAATAAATAAAAACAACGCCTATCAAGGCTTTTTAGAAGAATTTTTACAGAAAGTGAGATAAAAAAATGAAAAAACCGTATTATATCACAACCCCTATATATTATCCCAGCGATAATCTTCATATCGGGCACAGCTATTGCTCTGTTGCGGCTGATACAATCGCTCGGTTCAAGCGTATGCAGGGGTATGACGTATATTTTTTAACAGGTACAGATGAACATGGGCAGAAAATTGAACGCAAAGCGGCAGCTGCAGGTATTACACCTCAGCAGTACGTTGATAATATCGTAGCAGGCATCAAAAAGCTTTGGGAGCTTATGGACGTTAAGTACGATGGCTTTGTTCGCACAACTGACGATTACCACGTTGAAGCGGTACAAAAAATCTTCAAAAAGCTTTATGACCAGGGTGATATTTATAAATCAGAATACGAAGGCTGGTACTGCACACCTTGCGAAAGCTTCTTTACCGAAACACAGCTTGTTGACGGTAAATGCCCCGATTGCGGTAGAGAAGTTGAAAAAACAAGGGAAGAAAGTTATTTCTTTAAGCTTTCAAAATATCAGGATAGGCTTATTGAGTATATCGAAAGCCACCCCGATTTCATTCAACCACCTTCTCGTGCAAAAGAAATGATAAACAATTTCTTAAAACCCGGTCTTGAAGATTTGTGTGTTTCCCGTACAAGCATTAAATGGGGTATTCCCGTTACCTTTGATGAAAAGCACGTTGTTTACGTTTGGATAGACGCTCTTTCAAACTATATTACAAAGCTTGGATATTTAACTGAAAATAACGAGCTTATGGAAAAATATTGGCCTGCAGACGTGCATCTTGTCGGTAAAGAAATTATCCGTTTCCATACAATTATCTGGCCTGCAATGCTTATGGCACTTGATTTGCCGCTTCCTAAGCAAGTTTTTGGTCACGGATGGCTCGTTTTCGGTGGTGAAAAAATGAGTAAGAGCCGCGGCAACGTTGTTGACCCTGTTGTGCTTTGTGAGAAATACGGCGTTGACTCTATCCGTTATTTCTTAATGCGCGAAATGCCCTTTGGCTCTGACGGCAACTTTACTAACGAAGCTCTTTTTAGCCGTATTAACAGCGACCTTGCTAACGATTTAGGTAATTTAGTTAGCAGAACCTGCGCTATGATTGAAAAGTATTTCGGCGGCGTCTTGCCCGAACAAAGCTGTTTGGCAGACCCCGATAGCGAGCTTATTGCTTTAGCCGAAAACACATACAAAGAAGTTTGCAATAAAATGGATGAGCTTCAGCTTTCAAGCGCCCTTGTGGAAATTTGGAAGCTTGTATCCCGTTGCAATAAATATATTGACGAAACAACACCTTGGGTGCTTGCAAAGGACGAAGCCAACAAAGCCCGTCTTGGCACTGTAATGTACAATTTGGCAGAATGTGTGCGTATTATCAGCGTTCTTGTTGCTCCCGTTATGACCAAGTGCCCTGCAAAAATTCAAAGCTCACTTGGGGTTGACGAAAGCCTTACGACCTTTGCTTCTATTGAAAAATTCGGGCAGATTAAACCCGGCAGTAAGATAACAAAGGCAGAAGTTTTGTTCCCGAGAATTGATATTGAAGCTGAATTCAAAGCTCAGGAAGAAGAGAAAAAGGCTTTAGAAGAAAAGAAAGCCGCAGAACAAAAAGCAAAAGAGGCAAAGGAAGCGAAGGAAGCAGAAGTCTTTGAAGAAATTGCCATTGACGATTTTGCAAAGGTGCAGTTAAAAACTGCAACGGTTTTAACTTGTGAAAAGCTTGAAAAATCCGATAAGCTTTTAAAAATGACTCTTGATGACGGCGAGCGTGTTCGCACGGTAGTTTCAGGTATTGCAAAGCACTATACTCCTGAAGAAATGGTAGGCAAGGTAGTAGTGCTTGTAGCAAATCTTAAACCTGCCCGTCTTCGCGGTGTAGTAAGCGAAGGTATGATTCTTTGCGCTGAAAACGAGCAAGGCGAGCTTTCACTTGTTTCTCCCGAAAAAGCCTTCGGAAAAGGTGCAACTGTAAGATAATGGAGCTTATAGACGTTCATTGTCATTACGAAGATGACAGATTTAATGAAGATAGGGAAGCGGTGCTCGCTTCCCTTAAAAAATTAAATATTACTGCGATTGATGCAGGCTGTACGGTTAAAGACAGCACCTTTATTAAAGACTTATCTGAAAAACACGATAATTTCTATTTTTGCGCAGGTATCCACCCCGGAAATGCCAATGAATTTAATTCTGCCGCCCTTGAAGAACTTAAAAAGCTCTGGCAACACGAAAAATGTGTTGGCGTAGGGGAAATAGGGCTTGATTATTATTGGGAAGATAACCCGAGCAAAGAAATTCAAAAAGAAGCTTTTGTTGCTCAGGCAGATTATGCTAAGAAAATAGGCAAACCCGTTATCATTCACACACGCGATGCTATCGGCGATATGCTTGAAACCTTAAAGAAAGAACAGATTTCTTATGGCGTAATGCACTGTTTTTCAGAGAGCAAGGAAACTGCAAAACAATGCCTTGATTTAGGATTGTATTTTTCCTTTGGCGGTACCTGCACCTTTAAGAATGCAGTAAAAGCAGTGGAGAATTTAAAGTATATTCCCAAAGACAGAATTTTACTTGAAACGGACAGTCCGTATCTTTCGCCCGTGCCAAATAGGGGCAAGCGTAACGATTCCACTAATCTAATTCATATTGCCGAGTTTATCGGTATGCTGTGGAATATGTCGCCAAGTGAAGTTGCATCAATTACTACACAAAACGCAAAAAGGCTTTTTAAAATCTAATAAAACAAAAAACCAAGTCAATTTTTTGACTTGGTTTTTATATTATTAATTTTTTTGTGTTTCTTTGCAGTTATTTTTGCGTAAAATTTAGTTTAAAAGTTTAATTTAAAACTTAAAAATTATTCTTCGGTCTTTTCTTCGGCTGCTTCTTCTGCTGCGCTTGTGGCGGCAGCCTTTTTCTTGTTAAGAATAATTACAACAGCAACAACCGCGCCAACTACAACAACTGCGGCAACAGCGATACCGATAATTAAGCCTGTATTGTCAGCACCCTTACCGTTATCGTTTGCTTTCTCGGTAGCGGTAGGAGCCTTTGTGGCAGTATCTGCGGGCTTTGCGGTAGCTGTAGCCTTGGGAGTAGCGTCGTTGCCTGCAGGCTCGTCATCAGCGGGCTTGGGAGTAGGTGTGGGAGTGGGCTTGGGAGTAGGTGTTACTTCGGGTGTA
>JAZNXV010000008.1:0-87312 GCA_045594045.1 Clostridia bacterium | reverse complement strand
TATGGACGTGTTGTGCATTTCGGGTTTCTGCGTAAAGGCAGTCCTCGCACCAACGTTCCTCTGTACCGTCGCTGTTTTTGCTCCAGGATGTAAAATTATGGGGTTCAGAAGCAACATAAATATGACCACACCAGCACTTGATCCTGTGAGTGGCAGCATCTATCTTCTCGCCATATCCTTCCGGGCTTTGGTGATTGTTGGGGTTTGTGTTGCCATATGTTGTTCCGCAGCCTTCGCAGATAGCATTATATTGGCACGTTGCATTTCCACCGTAATGCTCATGAAACGTACTGAATTCGCACACGATGCAGCGATACGGATACTGGCTAAAGTCATGCGCTCCGTATCCACTACACTCCGACTCGGAGGTAATGTTGCAATTATCATTAGCACAAGCGTGCCAATGATGTGTATCGTTAGCTGTCCAAGTATCGGACCAGGAATGGGCATGCCCTGTTACAGCAAATGCCGATATAGGCATCAGACTTATAACCAAACAAATAGTAATAATCCATAAGATTGTTTTTTTCATAACGAAACCTCCTTTTCAGAACATTTCTCTGTAAAAATTAATTTACATAACATATTATAGCACACAATTATGAAAAAAGAAAGGAGTTGTAAATGATATCTTTTTTTATTTCGTTATGAGAGTGTTGAAGCACGCGACCGAGGGTTCCCGAGGAGAAAAATACGAGCGCGTCCGGTGGACGAAACAGCGAGGATTTTTCTGCGCAGCGGTCAAAATTTTTAAGGTGGCACCGCCCACCGTTAAGAAAATTTTGGGTACCGCAAGCCGGGCGTAGCAAGTGTTCACACTTGCAAGAATAATCTACCACGCATTATATAAGCCTTGCAAACACTATGTTTACAAGGCTTTTCTTTTTTTATTTTTACATAAATCTTGTGTTTTGACGCCAATGAAGAAGCACAATGAGATAGGTGACCTTCATTTCAAAGCCCGAGGAAGACTTAACGCGAACAGGTCTATCAAGCAAATCGTAAGTGTATTTATACGTTACGTTTGCTACAATATCCTTAAACGAACTTATGTTCCCATCACTATTATAATTATACTCATACCTTTTCTACCCATATTATACCAAATGCGGCATAACCGTGTCAAGATTGCGTTTTAAAAGTTAACCCCGTGCAAGATACACGGGGTTAAGTGTTGTTAGATAATGAGATTCATCCTGTAGGTAAAAGAAAAATATTTGCTTTTACTTAATATCGGGCAAAGATTCATAGTCGGTCTTATGCAAAACGATTTCTGTACCGTCGTCAAAATACAGTATTAATGTTTCGCCTTTTGGTCTATAGTCTCCTAGGAACAAAAGTTCCCCATAAAATTCTGTGTCATCGATATATTCGTATATTGAAAATCTTCCGTGCATCGCTATAAGCGCTATTTCTACACAAACACCTTCTTCATTAACAAATTGACCTAAACTGCCACCTCTTTGAAGGGTATGTTCAATTGTAAAGTCAACAATTAGCCGTGAGTCTTCGCTTTCATAAACACCATCAACTCTGAAAGGATAAAGAGAACAAGAACAAAAAAGAGTGATTACAACAAAAACAATTGCTAATAAAAAAGTTTTTTTTGCTATTTTCATTATAATAACCTCCTAATCAATGCACCAAATATTTACAAATGTGCCACCAACTTTTTCTAAATGTTCTTTGATTGTTTTGCTGGTTTTATTTAAGTCATTATAAATATTGTATTTTTCTCCGTCCCACTTAAGTGCAACGTAATGAGCTCCTTGGCTGTGTGCATAAAGAAGAATACAAACGGATGCTTTTCTTGCAACTTCTTCTGTGTCGGAAGGCATACAAAACATAACTGAATTTATTTTTCCCGTACATCCCATTGATACGAAGTAAAGGGTTATTGCATATGGTGCAACACCAAATGCCCCATGTACGAAATTGTTTACAGATCCATCAAAAAAGCCAATAACATCGGCTGCGTTTTGTGGTCTGCCAAGTAAATACATCGCATTGTAAGCCGCAACCCAACCACAACCACTCCACGCTGCGCCGGCAAAGCCCATTTTCATATAATCAATACTTTTTTGATCGTCTATTAGCCCAGTTATGTTTTTTTGATTTTCTTTATTGTTTACGTAATTAATTACTCTTGTTATTTCTGCAGTTAATATACTCGCACATATCACAGCAACAATTATTGTTACAAATATAGGCCACTCTCCAGTGAAATCGCACATATTAACCGGGTTGTTCCAACAATATGAAAACATATTATATTGCTGCACTGTTTGCATTTCATAGGAAAACAGACTAACACCATCCGCATTCAAGAACCTGCAAACAATGGGGTCATAATATCTGCTATTGAGATAGTAGAAGCCACTTTCATTATCGTAATAATAACCGCGGTATCTGAATGGGTTTATATTTGCTAAATGGTTTGCGTTAGTTGAAACATCATTACCACTACTGTCGGCAATTAAAGTAGGCGTTCCCCACGCATCATATGCATATTGGGCAACTATAGCACCCGATTCGTCAACAATGCCGATTATATCGCCTTGCAGGTTTTTGTAGTAATAATAATTTTGGTTGTTGTACTTAAAACCTGTGACAAGACCATTTTCGTCGTAGGTGAACCAAATGCAGTTATCTCCTGTTTTTTGCATTACGATAGTAGTGCCATTAAGGTAGTAATCTGTCCTTACGCCGTTAACGGTTTTGCTTGTTCTGATACCGTCTTGGTTGTAGGTGTAGCTCGCATTTGTTGTTCCCTGTGCAAAGGTTGCAAGTCTTCTGCCTTCGCTCCAGGTAAACTGCATACCGTCACGCCAATTCAACGGATTGCCTATTGAATCGGGACTTAACATTAATCCATCATAGTAGGTTAATAAATCGTTCCAATCCGAAGACCAATAATCATAGGAGATTCTATCAAGTCTTTCTCCCAAAGTACCGGTGGTGTAGGCATAGGTATCAATATAATACATATTGCCGTTGTAATAGGTGTACACCTTTGTAACGTTTGCGACTGCATCATTTTCTCTTATTAACTGACCTAAGGAATCGTATTCATAAGAGGCTATTAAAGCATTATTCTCATCTCTAATAGCTAAAATATTACCATTACCGTCATAAGTATAGGAAAGCGCTTTACCGTTGCTGTAGGTAATTTTTTCAACTTGAGTAGTGGCATCATTGTAGACACCTATTGTGCGGTATTTATAAGAGGTTGTAAAGGGTGCTGTGGTGTTAATAGTGGTTGAAGCTTTGCGCATAAGCTGGTCGTAAGCGTAGGTAAGCTTTTCAACACCGTTGTACTTAACGCCGTAAATTACACCGTTTTGCTGAGTGCGGTCCAGCATATTTGCCTGACCGTAGCGCCAAGTAGTTGCAAGAGATGCGGCGCCGTAGCTAAATTCAACGTCGCTTGCACGATTAAATTCGTCATAGGTGACCTTCATTTCAAAGCCCGAAGAAGACTTAACGCGAACAGGTCTATCAAGCAAATCGTAAGTGTATTTGTAGGTTACGTTTGCTACAATGTCCTTAAACGAATGTATGTTCCCATCACTATTATAATTATACTCATACCGCGCAACGTTGTCAATAATCAGCTTTTTAACTCTGCCGTTGGAATCATAAACGTATCTACGAGAATCACCGTTGCCGTAGATTGACTCGGTTAACAGTCCGCTTTCGGCTGAATATATATTTTCAACAAGGGTGTAGTAGCCTGCCCTGACTTCGCGTGTTCTGCCAAGAGCATCATAGAAAAAGCTGTAGCTTGTTGCGCCTGCGGTTATGGTTGAAAGCTGATAGTTATCGTCATAGGTGTAGCTAACGCTTTGACCTGCAGTTGTAACCGACGTAAGCTGGTCTTTATTATTGTAGGTGTAGTTTGTGGTTGTGCCCAGAGAGTCGGTTGACGAGGTCATAATGCCTTTTGCAAAATCATAAGCGTAGGTAACGCTGTTGCCGTTTACGTCAGTTTCCTTTGTGAGATAATTATAATTGTATTCGGAGGAGTATTCGGCACTACTGTTCATTTGGGGTGAAATTTCTTCAAATGCCCAGCACACACTATCTTCTGTTGAAGAAGAATAGTATAGATAGCCGTATTCGTTGCATTTAACGTATTCCCCTGAATACGTTAAAATTTGATGAATATTGGCAGAGCCAATAGAGAACCACGTTGAAGTATCATCTAACGGAAGATCATAGCCTAACGCAATACCGCCACCGTCGTCGGCGTAAATGCAATAATCACCAAAACAGTATGGTCCATTGGGAATAAGTCTATAATATCCATTCCCTACAGGTTGAAGCAGTATGTTTTGACAGCTTCTGCCTGTTTCTCTTTCTCTGGCAATACCAAAGAACAAGTTAATATCCGTATCAAAGTATTTGCCGTTTAATACGTTGAAAATGGCATAGGTTTTGTTTGCTTGTGGCATGGGGTTAGATTCATAATAAACACAAGCATCTGCGTTATAATCTACATCCACGTGGTTAAAATACCAAGTAGTTGCGTTTGAGCCGTTATCAAGGGCGGTAAATACTTCACCACTGGAGTAATTAAACGTAAGGTAATATTTGTCTTTGCTTTCCTTGTTTTCGTTATCTATGCGGTTTACAATCTTGTACTTACCGTTACCTTGATAAATAAATTCCCATTGCTGACCTTTGTTGCTATTGGACGGTTGCGCTGTTACGCCTGTACCGTCAGAGGCTTTTTCAAGATAAAGCTGTTGATAACTGTTTTTTATTCTATAATAACCGTTTTCGGCTTTTTCAAGATGGAAAATATTATCAATGCTACCTGCTGTTCCGTCTATTGCACGCAATTCCACCGGTGAGCCGCCCCATACGGTTATAAATTTGCCGTCATAGGAATGAATTCTGTAGACCTCGTTTTCTTGAAGAGAACGGGTGTAGTTATCGGCATAGGTGGTTGCGCCCGTAACGTTGCCGTAGGTATCGTAATAGAATATTCCGCCAACGCCTTGAGCCGAAGTATAGGACCTAAGCTGATTTTTGTTGGTGTAGTAATATTCAAAGCCCGTGCCGTCAGGATTAGATACCTTTGAAATATCGGTGCCTGAGCTGTTAAAGTTAGTTTCCTGATTTGCGCTATCTACTGCGGAGATAACGTTGCCCTTTTTGTCATAGAGATAGCTTTCACCAAATTCGTCATAGAAAAGCTGAACGTTATCAAAATACGCAGTATTAAGGTTTTTGTTGTAGCACAGATACACCGTTACGCTTGATACGGTTTTTGCCAAAGTGCCTTCGCTCTTAAGAGGAACTGCGGTGCTTACGCATTGCCAAGGCGCTGTGGTTAAGTTGCCGTCAATGCGCACGGCGGTGTTAAATTCAACGGGGATAATTCTGTCAGAGGAGTCGGAATAGTTAATTTTAACGTACATTCCGAACCATTTGCCTGAATTGTATTCTTCGTTATCAGGTACGGCATCAGCCTTCGCCCAACCCGTTAAAACAAGACTCTTGCTGTCGGGCACGTTGAGGTTAACGGTTTGATATGCGCAAACGTCTTGAGTATTGTCGCCAACGAGCTTTAACACGCCGTTACCGCTTACGTATTTTTCAAGCTGAATGCCCGAATAAACGGTAAAGGTGCAAGAGGTATCACTACCGATGCAAAGCCAGAAGTTTTCGGAATTTGCAAGGTAGGCTTCGGGAACAAAGAATTTTTGCTCAAAGCTTACAATCTGACCTACTAACGAGGTTGAGCAGATATTAAGCTTGTTGCCCGCCTCGTCAATAATATACGCATTAGCCGAGCCTACGCTGTTAAGGTAAATGCCGAGAGAAAGTTTGTAATCAGTTGCGCCGTAGCGCTTTAAAATACGTGTAATATCGTATTTTACTGCAGAATTTTGAGCGTTCTGGGTTTGCACCTGCAAGCCTGAGTCTGTTACGGTCAAGCTTGCATTTTTGCCCGTAAAAAGCGCGGCGTTATCGGCAAAACTGTTGTTTGCAATTTTATTGTGGGGCGCGCGGGCAATAATAAATTCGTCAATATACAAATTTTGGTTTGCGCCTGCTGTAAGCTCGCTGATACCGAGATAAATTGCGCCATCAGCATCGGCAATATCCTTATCGGTAAAGATAAGCTCGGCGGTAACGCGAGTCCAAGACCCCGGAGCAAAGCCAAAGGAATCAGAAACGGTTACGGTTTCGTAGGTTATTTCCTCTGTGTATTCATTTATATGCTTTTTGCTTAAGATAAGCTTTGCGGTGCTGAATTCGGCAAGGTTTTCGGCATAAAACATAAACTGAACGTAATATGCTCCTGCACCGTTTTCACGTAGCAGTGGATAAAGATCATAAGCAGGGGTAAAGCTACTGTCCGTTCTGCCTGTAAGCCTAAGAGCGTGACCTTCAAAGCCTACGAAAGCTCCGTTTGAGATAGCAACGTTGCTTTGTTCGTATGTGCCCTTGTAGCCATACCAATTTGCAGGCACTTCAGAGTAAAAGTTAAAGTTTTGCTTGCAAAGCTCATAGGCGGGCTGAATAAACTGCGCACTTGAGACGTTTTCTGTTTCAACTGCGCCATTAATTGACGAGATGGTCCAAGCGTTAGTGCCTTCATCAAAAGTGCCGTTTTCGATTAAATTGAGTCTGTTAGGCGCGTCGTCTTCTTCGAGCTGGAAGCAGTCAAAATACGCGGTGCCCAAAGCATCAACGCCAATATCTACGGTGCCCGTTACAGTTGCGGTAAAGGTAACGTCGTATCTCTCCCAAGTGTCGCTATTTTGGGCGGGTTCACTCATTGCGCTACCCATAAAAATGTATGCAGTGCTGTTTTCGGCAGTTTTAATGTATGCCGAAAGAGTATACGTTTTTCCTTTTTCAACGGCTACCTGCTGAATGCTAACGCCGTCCATTTCCATTGAATAGCTGCCAAGATAGTGCTCGCTACTGTTTTGCAGTGATGTGCCTGTCATATCCGTCCAATAGGAAAGACCTGCTTCAAAGCCGCCATTTTTTATTCTATTGGCAATATTGGTTTGCACGTCAGACTGAACGAGCAATTTGTTGCGCACGTAATAATTATCGTCTGACATTCCCGAATGCGTGCTGTAAATGGCGTTGCCGTCTTCGTCAACAACGCTTGTGGTTCTGCCGTAGAAATCAAACTGATACAAAAGCTCTTCGGCAAATTTATCAACTATTCGAGTAATGTTTTTGTGCTCGTAGAAAATCTGATATGTGTTGATATTATAGCCGTCGCGGTCAAATTCCTCTATCTTTGTAACACGATTGAATTCGTCGTAGGTATATTTTACCTTTGCACCAGTAAAAGAGGAGATTTGGGTTAAGATTTTCTCTGTAAGAGAAATATCGGTGTATGTAAAGTTTATTGTTTTGCCGTCCGGGTAAACTATTCCTTCAAGCTGTGTACCCGAATAAACAAACGTAGTAGTTCTGCCCGCAGGATCGGTTACGCCGGTTACAAGAGAATTTGTATAGGTAATTTGTGTGACTCTTCCTGCACCGTCTGTTATGGATGTTACTTGGGCGGGATTTGATTCGGAATAGGTATAAGTTAATCTATTGCCCGAGCTATCTTCAACATAAGAAATATAAGCAACTTCGGAAGCGTATTTAAACACAACCTTGCCCGATTGCCCTTCATATTGAAGCGTTATATAAGTGCCGTCATCAGTAAGATACATTCCACTGCCTGTTTCTTCAACAAACTTGCCTTCGTATTCGGAAAAATAATGAACAGAGCCGTCTGCATCTGTGTAGGCGTAATATTCGAAAGGATTATCATCTGTTACGGGTTTATGCTCAATATATTGATTTATATTTAGTCTCCAGCCTGCGCCCATAGCTGCAGGAACGGTTTTGTATTCTGCGCTATTATAATGTACAGATACAGTGGTGGGCATACGGGAGCCTGATTCAGCTAAAATCGTGTTAGCATAAGAAAGGTTACCGTTAAAGGAGTTGACGTAGCCTATACCGCCGTTTTCAACTGTAGAAGTAAAATAATCATAAAGTCCGTCTATACCTTTAGCGTCGATGTAACTGATTGCTATACAGGGCAACATACCAGTAGAAGAACTATTTCCCGAGTGGAACCCTGCATAGAAGTCATTTGTAGTAGTTGTTTCATCCGCAAATTTCAGCATCATCCCAGGATTGTAAATAGTAGGAGCATTTCCACTGTTTTTAACTGTATAATATTGGTCTATTAAGGTTGTTATATTCCAACTGTAGCGATCGTTTTCGCCTTCAACAAGAGCGCCGGTGCGCAAGCGCTGATAATCTATAGCCCCTTTTTGAAAATCGACCAATGCTTCACTATTATTCCAACAAATTGTATCCACTTGCTGTTGGCCGGGTATAAGTTCATAAAGATCAATTCTGATATTTTCATCTATGCCTATATCTTCATAATTTTGCCATTCTTCATCATGGCAAAACAAAAATAATGTTGCGTTGCTAACTCTTGAACCGGAAGGAATACTGGGCATATCAAACCAGATGTATGTGCGATAAGGACCGTAATTATTAGGTCTATCGCCTCCGTTAGAATAACCAACAAGCAATTTGTTACGTTTTTCTCTGTAACCTTCTGTGGCTGCATTGTTACTGCTTACATATGTATCGTATATGTTTGGGGTTTCTTGTTTTGTAGCTACCGTAGGATCAATAGTTACGGGGTACACTCTGTCTTCTGCAGCAAGCCATTCCTCGTCTGCAGTAATGGTGTATTCGTATTTACTGCCGTGCTGCACAAGTGATACCTCAATAGCATCACTTTGGGCGCGGTCACTATCAAACATATACGGTGCTTGAATTTCAAATACCTGTTCGTTTTCGTCGAAAAGCGTTACACTACCGTCAGAATTCAAGACGGGTGTAAGGCCGCCAAAACGGTACGTAAAGGTAAACGTATTTATGCCCGTGTATTCTTTTATAACGATGCTTTCTTTTAGTTTTGAACCGGAAAGGTCGTAAACCAAATCAATACCGGTAAACGCATCGTCATATCGGGCTTGAGAAGTTGTTTTATGAAGGGTGGATTTCTTTGTTTTTGCAACGTTCTTAACGTTTGCATTAGTGTCTTTTATATTTTCAATGCCAAAGCTGATAGAATATTCGCCGTATTCTATTTCCACCATTTTATTGCTCTTTGGCTTTTTAGCAAAGGAAATATCAAAAAGACCGTCGGTATTCTCAAAAACGTCTCCGTTTTCGCCCAACGTATTATCTATATCAACAAGCTCACCTTCTTCGTTCAGCTTGTGAACAACGTCAGGATATATTGCCGCCACTACTGAACCGTCACGCAGTTTAAAGTGCTTAACAGATTCTTCTCTGCGCGATTCTATTTCGTACAATATATCATCTGATGAATCAACAATTTCTTGAGAGCTTGTTTCTGTGTTGCTACTTGTTGTTGCAAATGCTATGTTTTCAGGTAAAAACTGAAAAACAAGTGTCAATGAAAGTACTATTGCCAACAACGAAATAAGTTTTCTTTTTTTCATAATTCCTCCTAAATAATGCTATAATTTTGCAAAGCTTTTTCCAAAGCGAAAAGAAAACATTGCTATCTCCTCCATTTCCTTGTTTTTGTCGAATTTTGCGATAAAACGCAAAAACAGCCCCGACGTATGCCGAGGCTGTTGCTTTTTTAAATGACAGAATAATAAATAATTTAGTTTTCTCGGCAAAGTTCTGCCAATATTTTCAAGTTAATTATACCACGCGCGGTAATTGCATGTCAATACTGAGGTAACATTTTTTACAGTTTTTGTAAATTCAATTAATCTTGCTTATCGAAAAATCTTCGTTGTTATAACAACCTGCAATACAAGAGTCTATATCCGTATAAAACGTGTTCGTTTCTTTCAATTTTTTATTTCATTTAGTGCAACATAATATTTTTTCCTGAGCATTTAAAAATCTATCTAATAAGTTAATATCCACGCAATCACCTCTACTACATTATAGCATAATAGCTAAAAAGAGTAACAAAAATCCGATGCCATTTATGACGCCAACGCCTTGAACATTTTACATTTTCTCTTACTACCAACCGTATAAAAATCTTTCATTTACCATAAAAAGTCCCAAAAAGTAGTAAACACATTTCCTCATAACCCGAAGGTCTCGTGGTTCAAGTCCCGTCCCCGCAACCACTCAAAAAGGTCTGAAAACCCAGTATTTATCGAGGTTTTCAGCCTTTTTTATTTTCCCTTTTGAAAAAATTTTTGTGGACGGAAAAGGCTATTTTTTCCTAGTTTTTTACAGTTAGGTGGCTCAGAGGTGGCTCAGATTTTTTGGGTATTTTGACCCCAAAAATGAGTTTTCTAACTTGGCACGAAAATTGCTAGAGAAAATTAAAAATAAAAAATATATGGTTGAACTTATTTGCTTTTAAACAAATATAATAAAAGTTTTTATAAAGTCCGTTTTATTGGACATATGGCGTTGTATACTCTAAATGTAGTTTTCAGATGGCGAGGGAAACTGCGAAATTTATTTAACGATAGGAGAAATAAAAAATGCCGAACTTTATTGAGAATTTGGGACTTGACTTTATCTTTGATAACGAAGAAACAATGATGAATTTTATGGGATACCTTGTGGAAAAAGGGAAGGCTATTACGGGATATTATGATTGTCCTACCTTTTTTAATCCTATGGGTAGCATTGATCTCTTCCCGAAAACAAAAAAGAAAGAAGACGGGCAATTGGAAGTTGTTGGGTTAGACACACATTGTTGTGGACTTAATATATGGGAAATGCGTAATACGGGAATTGACATTACCCCTAAAGACAGCTTGCCAACTGAACGTGTATTTATGTTTAAAAGCAACGATGATGGTTCTGGACTTATACCAATTAATCTTATAAATGCTGACATTTTACCTTCCTTTTTAGAAGATGACGTTGTAAAAATGCAAATGTGTGCATTTCCTTTAGAAATTAATTATTATGCAGATGGAGACGATTATGCCAAAGATCAGCCTGAAAGCGAAGATGGCAAACATTGGCTTCTTTCTGATGGTTCACTTCTACCGGCAAAATTCCTTGCTAACCACTCCATAAAAGATAACGAAGACAATGAAGAAAAAGAATATGAAAACGATGATTACGTATTGTTCAAAGGCGTTGTAAAACAATTATTCCACGGCGTTTTTGAAATGGAGGGACATAAGGAAAGGACTTTTATCCGTTGCATTATTGATACCAACTATGGTGAATTGATTTTTGCTCACACGATAGACCAAGTAGTTCCTGAGCAGCAAGATAATATAAAAGTTGGTTCAGTAATTTCAGGTGTTTGTGTTCTTTCAGGCGACGTTGCTATAAGAGAGTACGATAATGGTTTCGTTAAAGATTTTGACAACGATTTTAGGCTTTTAAGGCAAGTTATTCTTAAAGGTGAAGCTGAAAGATTACGCCCCGTTTTATGTGAAGATGCGGTATATATTTCTGATGCAAACAAAAAGTCATACGTTGGCGCAAATGAAATAATTGAAAGGTTTAACTATATAGCAAAAGAAAGAGATTACGAATGCTTTGCAACGCCTGCAACTATAGTTCAAGTTGATAGTGATGACCTAGAATATCCCGTTGGAACACGCTGTATATTAATATCTTACAACACCGAAGAAGAAGTTAGCGCCATTGTGTTTTTGGATGTTGCGGAAACCGGGGATATAAAGAAAATACATATTTCCGAAGATAGCAGGTATCATTTTGTGGCAGACGAAAAGCCATCTTATCCCTCACCCCTTGATGATATTGAACTTCCGGAAAGCGTAATTAAGCCTATTTGTGACCGTGCCAAGTTTCATAGACTCCTTGATGAAAATGTTAGTTTAGAAGACCTTGCTAATGGAATTGCCTTAGAAGAAAACTGGAAAATCAATGTTGACCATATATTAGAAGCCTTAAAAAACAACCCACAAGCAGATGTTGAAATTGCTTTTAAAAACATATTTGGATAATTATGGCTATTAATTTTAAAAACATTACACTTGAGGTTGTTGACATTAACACCAACGCTACCCCCGATATTTTCATTAATCAGAGTGGTATCACATTCAGCAAGCGTGTGCTTGATGATATGAACTATCCCCAAACTGTTCAGTATTGCGTAGATAAGGCAAACAATGTTTTTGCTATACGTGTTTGCAAAGCAAACGAGGCTAAAGGTACATCATTTTCTAAGCCGAAAGGTGAACAGAACTACACTCATACCTGTAGCAATAAAAATCTGCGTGAGGTCATCGGTACATTAATTCCCGAATATAACGCTAAGAAACGTTATAGGGTTACCGGTGAATACGATGCCTAAAATAAGGTTATGTATTTTGATATGGCAACAGCCGAACAATCCACATACCGTTGCGTTACAGAAAAAGAATAATTAGTTGTAGCAGCATAAAAAAAGGCCACACATTACAGAATGTGTGGTCTTTATTTTAATCTTTCACAATATTTTTAATCAATAGTTATAAATTGCCCCAATATTATTACCATTTTTTCGGTTGAGGTTGTATATCTTTTTTTTCGTTAGAATAGTCTTTTTTTCCCATAACAACCACATAGGCTGTCGCTTTTTTGCTTGCTGCTAGTGTTTTTGTATCTGATGAGCCTGCTGATCCTACTCTTACCTTTCCGTCATAAGAGACATGCAGTCCACCACCATCATAATAACGTTTTATCTCCCAATATAACCATTTCTTCTCAATCGGATAATGGCGACTGAAGTCAGTTGTTGTGTATTTATCAATATGCTGCGGAATATCGCGCATAGGTGTTTCTGAATCATCAAAACCATAATCTGAATATTTTAAATATTTATCTGCTTCACACTTCAAAACAGTACCATTGTCTTCCATCCACTTTTGCTTATGCTTTTCTAACAATTCTTTTGCTGAGTCATAATCCCAAGCTCCCTCGTTAAATGTTTCTTCTAATTTAACAGGTATTTCGCCTTGACTTTTATAAAAAGCAATTCCATCGCGATAAATATGAATCCTTTTTATTGAAGTATCAGAATTAATTATTTCAATGGTCTTTTTAAATATCGGGTTGGAAAAAAGAATAGTTTCAATTTGTTTGGAATATTTCTTTTGTATTTTTTCATCTTTTATTGCGCCTATTCCAAAGCCTAATCCGCCCAATATTATGAATAAAATCACACCGATTATGCCTGTAAAAAAATACCCCCAAGACATATGGGTAATAAAATCCAAAATCCAGAAAAGCGATATATTCACAAATAATAGCAATCCAGCAACTAAAAATATGTATTTAATTGTAGAAGCAAGGTAGTTTGTTTTTCCGTATTTAACACCTAAACAATATCCCGAACCTGTAACAATCATACAGCCTATACCAGAAAAAACGCAGGCTAATCCGAACTCTATGATTACCATTGTATATACTAGTTCACGATAATCTAATCCAACAAATATAGTTCCTAAAAATCTAACTATCATATCAGCCATATACCGCACCTCTTATTAAATATTACGCAAACAATAATGTACGTATATTTTACCAAATAATGCTATTTTGTCAATATTTAATCCTCCACAATATCCGCATCAATGTAATCTGCAATCTCATCCACTGTTTTAGGTTGACCAAGTAATGATTCGGAAGGTTCAATAACGTGCTTAGTTGTTTCAACGTAATCATACTGGGATTTTATCCCTGTATAATTTGTTTCACAGGTATTTACAGATATTTAAAGCGCTTATATCGAGGCTTACCCAAAGCTCGTGTGATTTTGCACGTTTTTTGCGCCGATTTTTTAAAAAGCGAATTTGTGACAGCTAAAATCATTTTGCAACCACTTATGTGATAATAATAATGGAAATTTATGCAAATATATGGTATAATCAGTTTAACAAACAAAATCATCTTGCCGAGGTGTTTTATGGATAAAAAAATCTACGATGCGTTTGTACGTATTTTAAAAAAGGAGCTTGTAATGGCTATGGGCTGTACAGAGCCTATTGCCGTAGCCTATGCGGCGGCGGTAGCCGCAAAGGAATTAGGCACGCTACCCCAAGAGGTTGATATTTGTGTAAGTGCCAACATAATAAAAAACGTTAAAAGTGTTGTGGTGCCCAACACAAACGGTCTGCACGGCATTGAAGCCGCGGCAGCGGTGGGTATTATTGCAGGCGACCCAAGCAAAGAGCTGCTTGTTATCAGCCAGGTTACGAGTGAACAGCAGGCTCAGGTATCTGAATATCTTAAAAGCGCTAAATTTGCGATAAGCGAATCAAAATCGGGAGCGATTTTTGATATTTGTATAACCCTTAAGGCTGCAGGGCATCAAGCGGTTTGCAGAATTGCCGAAGACCACACCAACATTGTGTTCATTCAACGTGACGGCGAAACTGTTTACAGTCGCGAAATTGAAAAAGATACAACTGATTTTGCAGAAGACAAAAACTTGCTGACGGTTGAAAGCATCGTTACATTTGCCGACGAAATGGTGATTGACGACGTTAAAGCAATTTTTGATAGGCAGATTTCCTGCAATATGGCTATTGCCGAAGAAGGCTTAAAAAACAACTACGGTGCAAGAATCGGACAGGTGCTTCTTACCTCCAACGAAAATACAGTTGTTACTCGGGCAAAGGCCTATGCCGCCGCGGCTTCTGATGCGCGAATGGGCGGTTGCGAAAAGCCCGTTGTAATAAATTCAGGTTCGGGAAACCAAGGCATAACCGCGTCCGTTCCCGTTATTATCTATGCTAAAGAGCTTAATGCGAGCGAAGATATGCTCTACAGAGCCTTGGCAGTTTCAAATCTCGTAACCATTCATTTAAAAAGCGGAATAGGCCCTCTAAGCGCCTATTGCGGAGTTATCAGCGCAGGTTGCGGTGCGGCGGCAGGCATAACCTATCTTTACGGCGGAAAATTCCGTGAAGTAGCTCATACGGTGGTAAACGCTATTGCAATAAATTCAGGCATTATCTGCGACGGTGCAAAGGCAAGCTGTGCCGCAAAAATTGCTTCTGCCGTAGAAGCAGGTATTTTAGGTATGCAAATGTTTCGCCAAGGAAGTCAGTTTGTGGGCGGTGACGGCATAGTAAGCAAGGGCGTTGAAAACACTATTAACAACGTCAGCCGTCTTGTTGACGAGGGTATGCGCAAAACCGACGCGGAAATTATTAAAATAATGCTATCGTAAAAAATAAATCCCCTGATTTTAGGGGATTTTGTTTTTTATAAAGCCCGTATTTTTAAAAAGTTGATTTTTTATGCACTTGGCTCCAAAATATTTGTGTTTTAACAATTTAAGATTTAAAGAAGCTCGTCTTCAATCACAAGCACGTTTATTTGCTTTGTATCATAAGTGCCTGCATCAACAGCAATCAGCCCGTTGCCAAAAAATATATCTGCGCCGCACGCAGAATTATCCTCTACGTAAAATTTGCGTGCATACAAAGTAGGAACATGCCCGCAAACGAGTGTCTTATCTTCTATCGGGCGGGTACCGTTATACTTTTCCGTCCATTTGGTCCACCTTGCCTTTTCCCATTCTTCGTCGTCTGCGTAAGCGCGGTCTAATGCCGATACTGTGTTTTCAGGTACCCAGCCGTGAACGAAAACATAGTTTTTTGTTTCAAAATAGTTTTTTGTTTCGTCTATAAATTCACAAATGCGGTCAAGAACACGTGTTTTGCCCGAAAAATCAATAGTATCGTCCGTCGGGTCGATTGAGTATTTGCCGAAAAACTCGCTTATAGTCTGTATAGTTCCGTTAATATAGTGGTGGGGTAAAATTTTGCCCGTTTGCAGTAGCTTTAACAAAAGGTCTTCGTGGTTGCCCCGAAGCAAAATCGAACGGTTAAGTGCTTCAAAAAATTTTAATACATCGACATTTTCGCTTCCTCGGTCAAAATAGTCACCGCAACAAACTAAAACGTGGTTTTCGTTACCCTTTTCAAACCCTGCTTTATCAAGCGCGTCCTTTAACAGCGTGTAATGACCGTGCACGTCGGAAACAACAAAAATTTTTTTAGTTTTGCCCATTTGCTTCACCTTCTTAAAATTAAAGCTCTATGCCCAAAACACCGTTATCCTGTCTGCGTGCCGAGCGCAAACAATTACGGTAGTTTTTAATGCAATTCGTTAAATAATTATATCAAAAAATGCAATACAATTCAATAAAATAAATAAAAATGTTTGAACTTTATATTTATTTGTGATAAAATTGATTTGCAACATAAATTATTCGCTTTGCAGAACGCTTTTTTAGCATTAAGGTGGATACGCTTAAAAACAGTATAATGGAGAACCAAAATGGATTACGTTAAACTTGCAGAAGAAATTTTTCGCGAGCTTTGTGTTATTCCCGCCCCATCAGGCAAAGAAGAAAAAAGAGCCGCGTAATGTTTTAATAAATTAAAGGAGTTCGGCGTTGATGCTTATATCGACCGCGCCAAAAACGTTGTGTTCCTGCTTAAAGGTAAAACCGATGATATTACAGTTTTTGAGGCTCATACCGACGTGGTTTTCCCCAACGAAACTCCCCTGCCATTTTCGGAAGATGAAGAAAACATCTATTGCCCCGACTGTGGCGACGATACCATTGAGGTAGCTCTCTTGCTTTCTGTAATAAAAAAGCTTACCGACGAAAAGTTAACCCCGAAAAATTCCGTTTTGTTCGTGCTTAATTCCTGCGAGGAGGGACTTGGAAACCTTAATGGCACAAGGGAAATTTTTGCTGTTTTTGGTGACAAAATCAAGGAGTTTTACACCTTTGACGGCAGAGATCATCACGTTGTAAACAAGAGCGTTGGCTCTCACAGATACAAGGTAACCATCAAAACCGTCGGCGGTCATTCCTATTCCGATTTTGGCAACGAAAACGCCGCCAGAGTTTTAGCAGAAGCAATTCGTTTGATTTACGAAATAAAGGTGCCTGAAAAAGATACCACAACGTATAACGTAGGCGTTATTTCAGGCGGCACCTCTGTGAATACTATTATTCAGCAGGCAGAAATGCTTTGCGAATACCGTAGCGATAACTTTGATAATCTTGAGTTTATGAAAAATGAATTCAATAAGATTTTTGATTATATTTCAACCCTTGCTAACGTTACTGTTGAGCTTGTGGGCGACCGTCCCTGCGAAAAAAACCTTGATGCAGAAAAAATGAAAAATATGACGGATTTTGTTTGCACTGTTCAGGAAAAACACGGCAAATGCAAGGTTGAAGTTAAATCAGGCTCAACGGACTGCAACATTCCTCATTCCCTTGGAGTTCCCGCAATTTGCGCAGGTGTTTACGTTGGCGGCGGAGTTCACACGAAAGAGGAATGGCTTAAAAAGAGCAGTATCGCTTCCGGCTTTGCTATAACAGAGGAAATTGTAAAAAGCTGTTTTTAATTTTATTTTAAATAGGAGAATGATATGAAAATTACTGCTGTAGGTGATTGTGCCATACAAAAGTGTATGCCTAAATACTATCAGGGTTTTGAAGAAATAAGGGATATTATCGCGCGTGGTGACGTTAGGTTTTTTAACCTTGAAACTACCGTTTGCGAAAATTGCTTTCCCGGTGCTCACAGCGGCGGAACTTGGTTGCGTTGTTCAAAAAACGTTCTTGAAAGCATAAGGGATTTTGGGTTTAACGCTACCACAAGCGCAAATAATCACTGTATGGATTTTTCCTACGACGGTTTTTTGCAAACTCTTGATAACATTGAAAAGGAAGGGTATGCTCAGGCAGGCGGCGGCAGAAATTTAGCTCAGGCATCTGCTCCTGCTTATATTGACACACCTTCGGGCAGGGCGGCAATAATTGCCTGTGCAACGGAATGTAATCACTGCGAAAACGCAGGCGAACAATCGCGAGATTTTATCGGTCGCCCCGGTATAAATCCCCTTAGTCTTAAAAAGGTTGTTTACGTTTCAAAAGAGGAGCTTGAACAGCTTAAAGCAATTGCTAAGCACACCACCTTAAACGTTTACAACGAAATAATTACTGCCCAGGGCTATAAAACACCTCTTGGCGAAGACGAGTTCGAGTTCTGCAATACTATTTTCAGAGTAGGCGAGCCGAGGATAGAGTACGAGCTTTCGCAAATTGATATGAAGCGTATAAAAACTGCTATTAAGGACGCTTCAATGCAGGCAGACCTGGTGCTGATATCTATTCACAATCACGTTATGCAGGGGGGAAGCCACTTTGCCGCACCCAAGTTTTTAACCGAATTTGCACACCAATGTATTGATGCAGGTGCAAGCGGAATTATCGGTCACGGTCCCCACTTAATGCAGGGTGTTGAAATTTATAAGGGTTTGCCTATTATGTATTCCTTGGGCGATTTTATGCTTCACCTTGAAAACTGCGAAGCTGTGCCTGACGATTTTTACAGAAAATTCGGTCTTTCTGCCGAAGACGGTCTCTACGAGGTTTTTAAGAAAAGAACAAAGAATTTTACCATCGGGTTGCAACGACAGCGCGAGATGATGGAAGCCGTTATCGCTTCTTTTGAAATTGAAGACGGTAAGCTTAAAACGCTTGAGTTTACGCCCATAGAGCTTGGATTAGGTCAAAAGCATTCTTCAATCGGCTGGCCGAGAAAATCACATAACAAGGATATAATCCGTCAGTTAGCCACATTAAGCAAGCCCTTTGGCACAGTAATCGACGCAAACGGCAAAGTGAAATTATAAAAGCTTAAAAGAGAGATGTAAAAAAGCATTCTCTCTTTTGTTTTTTTGTCAAATTACTCCCGGTATATCCTTATAATAATATTAAAGTAATTTTTACAACTTTTTCTTGATTTTTTGTTTTTTAGCAGGTAAAATATAATTGAAAACTAATATTGTAAGGAGCGTATATGAAAAAATTAATTTCTCTTTTTGTTGCTTTGTTGCTTTGTATTTCTTTCGTAGGCTGCAGTCTGTTCGGCACGCCCGTTACAGGAACGGAGGGCGCAAAGCTGTTGCTTGCGAACAAGAGGCTTAATGCCGAAGCCCTTAAGGGTAAGGAAGATATTTTTTCTTCCGGCAAGGAAGCCTTTGCAAACCTTGCGCTTAAGGCAGAAGAAAACTTTAAAAAGCACGTTTCAAGCGAGGGAGTTTCTCTTCAGACTTTAGGCTATGGCGTCGGCTTTTTGGAAAAAGCAACTGCAAACAGCCTTAAGGAAATAAGCAATTCGTATAGCTACCTTGAAAACATAACGGGTATTATTATCAGTATGGCAAATTCCGGTGGTGAGCTTATTGATAACGTTAAAAAGCACGTTCGTGTGGTTAACAAATGGGTTAAAAACGGCTCTACTCAATATTACCTTGAGGTAAACGAAAATTCCGAAACTCTGTTTTCTCGCACAGATGAGCAATTAGATATTTGCACCCGCTATAAAGACGAGCTTGGAAGAGACGTTTACGAGCTGTATATTTCAAATAATATTGGAGAGCACCGTGTAAAATACATTCCCGGTATCAGATATGAGATGACAGAGATTCTTTATCAGTCAGGCTCTCAATATTTTATTGCGGACCATTCTCGCGGGCATTGGCAGGCGTATATAGTTGGCGAATACGAGGGTCGCTTTAACGTAAGCACTTTGGTGCTTACCGATAAAACCTGCAGCAGCGCAAATTACGATCCTGAAACCTGCAATGTGCGTGACGTTATGATGATAAGCCAGGATCGCAAAACCGATATTCTCGGCATTCAACGGGAGGTTGACCACACACGCTTTGTTATCTCCCTTAACGGCTTTGAGGGATATTCCTACGTGGACGACGGAATATTGGTGCTTGCCGACGGCAGAGAGCTCAGAAGCAATCAGGAGCTTTCGGGTCAAGGCGTTACAATACAAAACATAGTATCCTCCGAATCTGCATACGGCATAGAAGCGAGTTTTGAGCTTGCAATTTACGGTGAAAGCCGTACAGACGAGGTTGCAACCCTTAAGCAGCTTATTTCCGATTGGGGCCTTAAGTGCAGAAGAGACCTGGACACTGTCATCTTAGGAGTTAATACAGCATATTCGGAAGCGGAAAAGCTGATTAAAAATTATCGTTGGCAGGGGAATTCCGTCAAAGGAACGGCGGGCATGAAAAAGGCTATTACAACAGAAAAACAGCTTCTGGAAGCCTTTAGTAAAAAGTATTCTTTAATAAAGGACGCCGAGGTTATTGACGTTGCCAATACCTTTGCTCTGACCCTTAATATTAATTTTGCGCCCGTTACGGCATCGGAGGCCACCTTTGCAACGTATGAAAATTATACGGTTCACATAACGAATGAATATACTCTTACCGTTAATGACACCGCCTTGTTTGTTGATGCCGAACAGTATGTAATTGAGTATGCGTTGGCAGATGCCCTTGGGAATCTTGCACACGTTGAAATGATGGAAGAATTAAACAAAACTACGTTCACAGGCGAAAAAAGCTTTAGCGTTAAGGCGACCACTGGCACTATTGATTTTGGCGCGCTGGAAGCGGGAGAATACACTCTCGTAGCATATATTGCTACCGCAGACGGTATCAGAACTTCAGACTTTACTCCCGTTAAATTCGATATTGTTGAGCCAGCGGCGGAAGAAAATATCACAAAGGGCGCAAATGGCGAGCTTAAAGTAGTTTTTGAAAAAAGCGCTGACGTGTATATTGATTACATCTCTGACACAACCCTTGATTATAACGGGTTATATGCGCTTATGGAAACCCTGGCGTACCCTTACGGCGACATAATAGACGCTAAAATTGAGCAATCAAGTGTAAATGCTGAAAACAACAAATTTATTTACGTTGCCCTGAACGGTAACGAAACACAAATTGTGCCCCGCACCTATAGAACAACCTATACATCTTCTCAAGGCGAAACGGGATACGTATATTTGCTTCTTGCTTATTCTAATATGGATTGGGCCACAGAATAGCATCAAATTAAAAACATAAAAAGGCGGTATAATTTTATATTACCTATTTGTTGTTTTAAAGCTTTTTTATTATAAAAGAGCAAGCACCCTAAAGCTAGACAACTTTAGGGTGCATTTTCTATAGTTTTGCAGGTTGTTTTGATTATAGCAAAACTTGCTTGTGTGAAATTTATTTATATACTTTTTGTTTATACGAAATTTTCACCATATCTTTTAAACCGTTTTTACAAACTGAATTGCCGCGCGGGCTAAAATTAAAGTAGGGTCAACTGTAGGGATTGAGGACGAAAATGACGAAAAAGCGATTGGCAATTCGGTACAGCCTAAAATCAATGCTTCAACGCCTGAAGCAATAAAACGGGCTTCCATTTGCTTAAGCTCCTTTTCATAAGGGTGATTTTTACCTGCCTTTACGTAGTCATAAATAATAGACGTTATAATTTTTTGTTCTTCCTTGTTCGGCACTACGGGTAAAATATCTGCATTAAGCAGAGCTTTGTGGTAGAGCTCGCTTTTAATAGTGCCGTCAGTTGCTAAAATCGCGGCGGTTTTAACGTTCTTTTCCTTAAGGTAAGAAGCGGCTTCTGCAGTCATATTCAAAATGGGTATGTTTACGAATTTCTGCACTTCTTTTATAAAAAAATGCGCGGTGTTGCAGGGCATAATAAGCACGTCCGCACCCATTGACTGAAGATACACCGCGCTTTTTACCATTTCGGGCACAGGGTTTTCGCCGTGCCCTAAAATAGCAGCTGTACGGTCAGGAATATTTGTGTTGCTGTCAACACAAATGCGCAAATGTTCCTGGTCGCAAGATGCATCTGTTTGTTCTATTATCTTTTTCATAAGGTCGCAAGTGGCCATTGGCCCCATTCCGCCTAAAATTCCAATGGTTCTGTTCATACTTCTTTTCCTTCTAACCAAAGCATTGTAACGCGAATTAGTTTTAAAATGTAAAATTTTTGTTTTAACGCCGTCAAAGTCCTTGATAATATTTTCCTGCCTTAAAAGGACGATAAACCAAATATGCCTGAATATAACTGTTTAAGGCTGGTCGAGTTATAATGTTTTGGTTGACAAAAGGATACAACACTTATATAATAAAATCAAATATTTATATGTTTATATAAAGTATAAATAATTGTTTATACTTCCAAAGGTGATAAAATGCTGCGGAATATGGAATATGTTTATGCGGTTTACAAGGCAGGAAGTTTTTCGGCAGCAGCAGAAAAGCTATATCTTTCACAGCCTTGTTTAAGTGCTATGGTCAAAAAGGCGGAAGACCAACTGGGTGTTCCCATTTTTGACAGAAAAACAAAACCTCTTACCTTAACAGAGTACGGGGTGAAATACATTGAATATATTGAAAAGCTGCAAAGTTTGGAATGTGAGTTTGAGCAATATCTTAACGATATTCGAGAGCTTAAAACAGGCAACGTGTTTATCGGCGCAAACAACGTTTTTGCTTCATACATTTTACCCGACCTTATGCGGAACTTTTCCCATAAATATCCCGGGGTGCAGGTGCAAATGACCGAGGGCAACGTAAAATATCTTGAAGAAATCCTTATGCGCGGCAGCGTTGATATGGTTCTTGATAATTGTCAGATGGACCTTGAGAAATACGAACAGCAGCTTTTGGGACACGAACATTTGTTCTTGGCGGTACACAAAGCTCTTGCGAAAGGAAAAAGTTTTACATCTAAAGGACTTTCTCACGAAGAAATAACTTCAAAGCGAAAGCTTGATAAAAACAAATTACCCGTTAAAGTTGAAGAGTTTGCGGATCTTCCTTTTATTGCTTTAAGAGAAGGAACAGACACAAGGTATCGCCTTGACCAATTATTTCGTTCAGCAAAACAGCAAGTTAAGATTTCCATTGAGGTCGATCAAGTTGCAACAGCTTACAATATTGCTTGCAGCGGTCTAAGTGCAACCCTCGTAAGCGACACTTTGCTGAATAAAATTGCGCCTAATGACGATTTGATTTTCTGTCCTATTGATTCAAACGTGGCTACAAGAGGAATATATCTTTATTATAAGCGCTCGCGGTACGTTACGTTAGCTATGGAGAAGTTTATTGATTCGGCAAAAGAATTCTTTAAAGAAAAACAATAAAATTAAGCGGTTGCTTTATTTTCTATAACGGTTATTTTATAGTAAAAGGTGGTATAATTTATGAAACGCAGTGAAATCAACAAAGCACTAAAAGAAATGGAAGCCATGTGTAAAAAACACAACTGTTATCTTCCGCCTTTTTGTCACTTTACGCCTGAACAGTGGCAAAGCAAGGGACACGAATATGACGAAATAAGAGATTGTATGCTGGGCTGGGACATTACCGATTACGGTTGCGGTAAATTTGATGAATTCGGATTTTCTTTAATAACCATTCGTAACGGAAATCTTTTAATGGCGGAAAAATATCCAAAGGTGTATGCAGAAAAGCTTTTATATCTTAAAGAAGGTCAATATGCGCCAAACCATTTTCATTGGAGCAAGACGGAGGATATTATCAACCGTGGCGGCGGCAACGTTTTGATAAGGGTATATAATTCCCTTGAAAACGAAGAAATCGACTATGAAAGTGATGTTACTGTTCATACCGATGGCAGAACTTATACCGTGCCTGCAGGTACGCAAATTCGTTTGACACCGGGCGAAAGCATTTTTATTCAGCAATATCTTTATCACGACTTTGAAGTTGAAAAAGGCACGGGCGCCGTTTTACTTGGCGAAGTAAGTCAATGCAACGATGATAACAACGATAATCGCTTTAACCCACCCGTTGGACGCTTCCCTGAAATCGAAGAAGACGAAGAACCTTTGTATCTTCTTTGTAACGAATATCCCAAAGCGAAATAGCATTTTTTATCGCTTTGGTGAGTTTTAGCAACTTTTATTTGCAAAAAATTGCACCAAAATATGCCTTTACGATTTAAAATATAAGGTGTATAATATTTATGGTAAAAAATTTGTTTATAATAATTGGAGTGTGGTAAAAATGAAACTTATTATTAAAGACGATTATCAGAAAATGTGTGCTTGGGCTGCACAGCATATTGCGGACGCTATTAACAACCACAAGGAAGACCGCCCCTTTGTACTCGGATTGCCTACAGGCTCGTCTCCCCTTGGAGTTTATAGTAAGCTCATTGAAATGAATAAGGAAGGCAAAGTAACCTTTAAAAACGTAGTAACCTTTAATATGGACGAATACGTTGGTCTTCCCAAAGAGCATGACCAGAGTTATTGGTACTTTATGCACGACAATTTCTTTAACCATATTGATATTCCTAAAGAAAATATTAATATTCTCAACGGTATGGCTGAAGACCTTGAAGCCGAATGTCAGCGCTATGAAGATAAAATTGCTTCTTATGGCGGAATAGATTTGTTCTTGGGCGGCAGCGGTGTTGACGGTCATATTGCTTTTAACGAGCCTTTTACTTCTCTGACCTCTCGTACAGGTGTTCGCGCATTAACAGAAGATACTATAATTGTTAACTCCCGTTTCTTTGATGGCGATATTACAAAAGTACCCAAAACTGCCCTTTCTGTTGGCGTTGGTACAGTTTGTGATTCCAAGCAGGTGTTGCTTTTAATCAACGGTCACAACAAGGCAAGAGCTTTACGCCACTGCGTTGAAGGCGGTGTTGACCATGCTTGGACAATAAGCGCACTTCAAATGCATCCCGACGGCATTATCGCTTGTGATGAAGCCGCCTGCGGTGAGCTTAAAGTTGATACGTACAAGTACTTTAAGGAAGTTTACAAAAACGAAAAGTAATGCTTTTTCAGTTTTGTGTTTTTCCGGTAAAGTAAGTAATAAGCAAGCATAAAAGCTAAACAATAAGCAATATTCTTATAAAAGGAATATTGCTTTTTTGTTTTTGGTAAGCATTGTTTTTAAGCTTCGGCTTTTTTCAGGCAAAGCCGTAAAACAAATTGCTTAACAGCACCTACTTTGATTAAGCCCATATTGATTTTTTCAGTTAACCGTGATATAATTAATCAACAAATATTTGAAAACTATAATCTCAACAAAAGGACTTCTTATGACAACAAAAACCGATATATTTAATTCTCTTAAAAATATAGGTGCGCCCCGAAACAGCGTTGTAATTATACATTGTTCCCTAAAGAGCATAGGAGAAATCGAAGGCGGCGGTCAAGGGCTTTTAGACGCATTAATTGAATATTTTACCCTTGACGGCGGTATATTGTGTATTCCCACGCATACGTGGGCTTGGCAGGACGATAAAAGCGTGCCTACCCTTGATTTATGCGCACCTCGAAGCAACATAGGCGCATTGCCTACCCTTGCCGCAAATGACGCCCGTGGAGTGCGCACGTTGCATCCTACGCATTCAATGGCGGTTTTTGGCGAAAAAAGCGCTGTGGCAGATTTCGTTAAAGGCGAAGAAAAAGTTGAAACAACCACGTCGCCAAAGGGTTGCTACGGCAAAATATATTCTATGGGCGGTTTTGTACTGCTTCTTGGCGTAGGTCAAAACAAAAACACCTTTTTGCATTGTGTTGAAGAAATGCTTAACGTGCCTAACAGAATTTCATCCGAGCCCGTATTCTTAACAGTTAAAAACGTTGACGGTTCTGTTACCACGCGCAAGCTGTACCCTCTTGAAGCCAAGGGAATTGACGACGTTTCCGTTAATTTTCCTAATTACGAGCCTGCTTTCAGGTATCACGGCTGTATTAAGGACGGCTTCTTGGGCAATGCAAAAATTCAGCTTTGCGACGCAAGAAAAATGAAGGACGTTATGGAAACGATTTTTGTTCGCTCCTGCGGTAAGGAAATGCTCTACGACTTAACTCCCATTGACGAAAAATTTTATAAGTGATACAGTCAAAAAGTGAAACAGATTATGTTGGGGGGAGTATAAGTGAGCATTTTGTTTGAACTTATTTTCGAGTTTGTTTTTGAAATTGTTTTTGAGCTTGTTTTTGAAGCAATATTTTATTTTTATATGCGTGTTATTTCAAAAATAATGCCCCGCCACGTTGTTACAAAAGCCAAAAAGGTAATTAAATGCATTGTGGGCATATATTTAATTGCTTTGATTATTCTTGTTGTTACGGGACTCGCACTTTCATTTTCTGAGGACGCATCGTTGCACGCGCCCGGCAGAATAATTATGTGGGTATCATTGGCATTAATTGTTCTACAGCTTGTTGTAGGCATTGCTTTAAAGATTATAGAACTGATAAAAAAGCGCAAATAGGCACAAGGAAACAGATTTGTGCTGAATTTTGGAGTGATAGCTTATGAATACAGATGACAATTTCAAAATATTAAACGTTGATTTTGAATGTACAACCTGCAAAAAACTTGAGCAGGAAAAAAAGAGCATTCCCGTTGGCAGAATCATTCAAAAGCTTGACAGCTTTTTTGAAACCAACGATTTGCTTGGGGCAGAAAATCTGCTTGCTTCCTGGCAAAAGGAAGCCGTTACCTTGGGAGATTTAAAGGGCGAGCTTTCCGTTGTAAACGAACAGCTTGGGCTATACAGAAAAATGAATTTGCCTGAAAAGGCGCAAAAAGCAGTTGCCCGAGCCATCGAATTGTTAGAGCTTACCAATTCAGCGCAAACTGTTTCGGGAGCAACAATTTTAGTTAACGCGGCAACCACCACCAAGTTTTTGGAAAAGCCCCAAGAGGCTCTGCCTCTTTACGAAAGGGCGCTTTCAATATACAAAAAGCATCTTAACCCCAACGATTTGCTTTTTGCGGCATTTTACAACAACTACGCCACCACTTTAGTAGATTTAAAGCGTTTTGACGAAGCCCTCGAATGCTACGAAAAAGCGCTTGAAATAACGAGCCGCCGCATCGAAGGCTTGTTGGACAGTGCCGTAACGTTAGTAAATATGGCGCATTTATTTGAAGCGCGTGACGGGTTGGAGTCTGAACAGATTATTTCTTGCTTAGATAAAGCCGAAGCCGTTTTTTCTGACGAAAGAATCATCCAGGACTCCTATTACGCCTTTGTAGCGGAAAAGTGTGCCCCGTCGTTTGATTATTTCGGTTATTTTTCAGCAGCAGCAAAATTAAGTAAAAGGTCGAAAGAGATTTATGAAGGGACTTGAACTTTCTAAAAAATATTATTTAACTTGCGCAAAGGATATTTTTGAGCAGGAGTTGGGCGAAGCTTTTAATCGGCTTGCCATAGGGTTAGCGGGCGAAGGCTCCGAATGTTTTGGCTTTGACGATGAACTTTCCACCGACCACGATTTTGAACCCGCCTTTTGCCTGTGGCTTACAAAGGAAGACTATGAAAAATTCGGTTTTAAATTAGAAAAGCTTTATGCCAAACTTCCCAAAGAGTTTGAAGGCTTTTCTGCCCAAAAACTTTCTGCCGTAGGCGGAAACAGGCACGGTGTTATGACCATTGGCGATTTTTACCTTAAATTTTTAGGCACCCCCACAGCCCCCCAAAGTTTAGAACAGTGGTTGTATCTTCCCTCAAGCGCCCTTGCTTGTGCCTGTAACGGTGACGTTTTTTATGACGGCTTGGGTGAGTTTTCCGCTATACGTCAGGAGCTTTCAAAGGGGTATCCTACAGACGTACGCCTTAAAAAGCTCGGGGCTTGTTGTGCATTTATGGCACAAGCAGGCTTGTATAACTACGGGCGCTGTGTTGCCCGCGGCGAAAGGGGCGCGGCACAGCTTGCAATTTTTGAATTTGTAAAACACGCTGTTTCGGCTATATACTTATTAAACAACGCCTACGAGCCGTTTTATAAGTGGGCATATAAGGGTATGCGCTCTTTTAAGGTGCTATCAGAGCTTGAAACTTCATTGGTGGCTTTAACCGAGCTTGGCAACACCGAAATAGAAGCAAAGGCAAAGCAAGAGAGCATTGAGCAAATTTGCACCGTTATTGCCGAAGAAATTAAACGCCAAGGCTTGTGTGACGGCGGTGCGGTGGGCATAGAAGCTTGCGCCTACTCTCTGCAAAACAGCATACGCGACGTTAAACTACGCAATATGCATATAATGGATGGGATATAAAAAATAAAAAACAAAACAGACAATATATGATGCATTTATCATATATTGTCTGTTTTTCTATTTTTAAAAACTAAAACTCGTCGCCAAACAAATCTTCCATTTTTACTTCTAAAATTTTAGCAATTACAAAAATTTCTTTGTCGGTAGCTGCTCTGATTTGTCCTTCTAATTTTGAATAACTTGTAGGATTCATATCGCAGCCCATAACCTGAATCTGTGCAATAAAATCTTTTTGCTTAATTCCTTTTTGTTTTCGCAGTCTTTCTATGTTTTTTCCCACAATATTAGCGCTACCGTAAACTTTTTTCCGTATTTTCATTATTATGCTCCTTATTGAGACAAATAAATACTTATATAAATTATATTTGCAAAAAGTCTTGACATAATTCCAAAATGGAATTATAATGAATTAAAATTCCGTTTTGGAATTAATTTTTTTGAAAAATTTGGAGGATTTTATGAAATTTTGCGGAAACTGCGGTAATCAAATGGAAGACTCGGCTACAACTTGCACAAAGTGCGGTTATTCGGAAACAAACCAAAGAACCTATTATACCAACAACAATAACAACATTAACAACGCGCAAGTACAAGAAGAAGCTTCTCGTGCTTCGATAATTTTAGGCGTAATTGGAATTATATCTTCATTACTTTTTGCATTAGTTGGGCATATAACTTCAATAATCGGTATTTGCTATGGTTTTTCAGATATAAACAACAAGCGGAAGCCTACCGGTTTAATACTTTCTTGTATTGGCGAAGTGTTGAGTATTATTAGTTCGCTTATTGGTATTGCAATGCTTTCATAGGAGGTATTTTATGAATTTTTGTACGGTTTGTGGCGCATCAGTAAACGATGGCATAAAATTTTGCACTAAATGCGGAAATGAAATAAAAGCACAATTCGCAGAAAATAAAAATATTATCGTAACTACCGGTGATATTACATCGCGCCCCTATCAGATTTTAGGTCCTGTGTATTTTCAAGTATCAAACAAAGGGCTTTTTTCCAGTGCACTTAGTAAGTATATAGCAAAATATCAAGCAAAAATTGCAGAAATGAAAAACAAAGGGACAATGTCGCAAGATCGAACGGATTGGGGATTCTTGTATGGCGAATGGTCGGTTGGTCAAAGTGATTTTGAAAAAGCTTTCTATATTGCTACCGAAGAATTAAAAGAACGTGCCAAATTAGTAGGCGCAGACGCTATAATATGTATGCGTCAAGATATTGATATGGATACAGATGCGTTTGCATATTTTTATTTGCAAATGTATGGAACTGCAGTTAAATTTTTAAATGAATAACTATTAATCAAAGAAAGGAACATACACACAATGAAAAAATTAATTGTATTGGGTTTAATAATTATCGTAATGATTTCGCTTTGTTCTTGTACTAATTATTGTAATTATAAAGATTGTATGGAGCCTGCAAGTTCAAACGGCTACTGTTCTTATCACAAGAATTCTTCAGGCGGAAGTTACTCAAAAAAATGCCCCGGTTGCAAAAGATATCATAGTGGCTTTGGCACTTATTGTTGGGATTGTATATACGATTAACAAAAAACAACCTGTCAAAATTGACAGGTTGTTTTTTGCTCTTTAAAACTTTTAATTATTTTACACTTTTCAAAAATTCGTCTGTGGCGTATTCGGCGTAATCTTCAAACAGATTTCTGTCGCGCAGGTAGAAAAGAATTGTGTATCTGTCGCGCAAGATAAGTCCTTTGTGAATGCCCTTTAAAATTTGGTCGCGATCCAGAGTAACGCAGGGCATATTCATCTTAACGCAGAATTCTTCTACGGCGTCAAAATAAGGAAGATACTTTGTAATCAATTCCTTTAAATGCGCATCGTTTGTTTCGCGCAAAAGACGGCGGTACATATGAATTACTATTCTTGTTGCCTGGCAAACCTCCAAGCCGTGCAGGTGAGGTGTTAAGCCGTTTTCAACGTCATAAAGCTCCCAAGCGTGACCGATAATATGCTCCGAGCCTGATGCGGGGCGAGAGTTGTTGGTGTACGCCATACCTAAGCCCGTTACCATAAAGCCGTTCATAACGTTATAAACTGTTTGAGCATCTCGCGCTTCAAGCTTATAGCCGTTTTCAAGGCAGGAATTAGTTGCATCAATAACGTTTTCAGCAATTTGGTCGCAAAAATATTCATTAGCGTAATCACGGGCAAGCTCCCAATCAAGAATACCAGTGTACTTGCCGAACATATCGCCTATACCCGCAAGGAGCATTTCAAAGGGCGCTTCCTTAATAATATCAATATCGGCAATAATATATCTCGGTGTGGTGCATTTAATTGTGCCCTTTATGTTGTCGTACAGAATAGGAGAGCCTGCCGAAGCATAGCCATCCATAGAAGGCGCCGTTGCGCAAATGGCATAGGGCAAGCCCAAACGGAAGGATACAAGGCGGCAGGAATCGTTTATAGTGCCCGAACCAACGCCTAAAATTAAGTCGGGCTGCCAAGAGAATTTAAAGGTATCAGCCTCTGCCTTAGGATTGTTAAGATGCACTAAAATATTGCCGATAGTTTCATAATCGGGCAAAGGGTGCTTTTTTAATACAAGTTTGTGAGAAAACTGCCCTGAAGCAGTTAAAATCTTTTCAACTTTTTCACCTAAAACGGCATAGGTATCTTCGTCGCATACCATATAAATATTTTTGAAATTCTTTAACACCTCAGGAAGCTGCTGGATTACGCCGCTGCCTAAAACAAATTTTTCAAGGGGTGCTTTATGTTCTTTACCGCAAGAGCATTCTAACTTATACATTTTCTTCTCCAATCATAAAATAAAATTTAATCCACAAGCACAAAGGGCTCTGTGCCGTTCCACTTATAAAGACGGATTTCTACGCCGAACACACCGTTATTGCGCGTATCGCGGGCAAAATAGTAAAGCCCGTCGCCCAAAGACGAAATGCCCGTTGCGCCAAGGGGAAACCTGAAGCCGTAAACGTTGTTTGATTCGTCAAGCTCGCCCATTTGCATCAATGATAAAACCTTACCCTGCTCGTCAAGCCCCTTAAGCTGTTGCACTTGAGGCGCTTTTGAAGCGTCAATTAAAAACATAGGAAAGTTCTTAAACTGCTTTTTATATCCAGGATACACGGCTACAATAAAGCCGTTTATGTAGTCGTCGTATTCCAAATTCTGAATTCCGAAATTTGTATTGCCCGTATATACGAAATATTTTTCGGTATATTTTTCAGGCCCTGAAGTATGCATATTTCTCTGCGATAAGGGCTTGGCATAGCTTTCGAAATCGGTTAAGTCATACTTTAAAATAACCTGATAGTCATTATCCTGGCGTTCAAGCTCAGAATAAATTCCGTAGGCAACGTAAAGACAGGCAGAGTCTGTTTGCTTTTCAATATCGGGGGCTATCGTTGTGCCATCTATGCCGCTGCAGCCGTATTTGTGACCCTTTTTTGTATAGTCGGCAACCACGTCCTGCAAATACACCGTTTTCATAACGCCGTCCTTTTCAGCGTCCATATTCAGTCGGTCAATTTTTTCTACGTCAAAAATCGCCATATAAAAGGCGTCCTTAACCTCAAAATCACAGCCCCTGGACTTTATAATATCAGCACCGATAATATCGTTTTTGAACTCCAACGAGCCGTAGACCTTACCGTTTTCCTTATTGTAGGCAAGGCACCCAAGGTGCCCCACCAAGCCTTCGACAGAGCCTACCAAATTACCCTGCATATCCAGCTTCAACAACCTTGTGGTGAAGGAGCAATAAACGAACTCGCGCTTATTATCAATAGCAATACCTTGAACGTGACCGCTTTTTTCAGATTCCGCTTCAATAAACTTTTGATACATTGCTTTTCTCCTAAAAATATAAAAGAGCAACACAAATACAACTATCCCTAAAAAAGCTGTACCTGTATTACTCTCAAATCTCCGTAAATTAAGCACAGTACAAGTATAGCACCCTTTGACACAAAAATCAAGTGCAAATGATTGTTTGAATGAATTTTTGCGTTTTTATGCCATAATGCCTGATACAAGCCATTACTCTGTTTCAAATTCTCCCTGCAAAACCCTTTGAGCTATTTCAGCGGCAAGCACCACCATTCTTACGCACGGTCTCTCCTTGTAGTACGCTTCGGTGCGATCGCTTGGCACGTGAGTAACTGCGCTCTTTTTTTCATTTAAAAGCTCCCGGCAGATTATACTACCCGCCTGCTCCTTAAACGCCGCGGCTATGCTTTGAATAAGCTTATAATGCTGTGCCTTCGCCTTTGAATCCGTAGGTGACGTGTAGCCGTATTTTAACCCCGCAAGCATAAAAATGCCGCTGACTGCACCGCAAACCTCGCGCATTCTGCCCATTCCGCCACCGAAGGAAGATGCAAGACGTATTGCAGTAGCAAAATCAAGACCAACGTCTTGACAAAACGCTCCTACAACAGCCTGACTGCAATTATATCCTTCTAAAAATAATTCCTTTGCTTTTTCCACACTCATTTTTGTGTACCTTCTTGGTGTTTTTTAACTGCGTTGATTATATCTCTGCATTTTATTTTAACATTGTGTCTGTATTTTGTCAATTTACCAACGCTTTCGCATTTTCGGCAATTTTCTTTAGCGGATGCTTTAGTTTTATGGTACTTTAGCGTATTTTCAAAGTAAGTGCTTTATATTTAAAAAATCTAACAGACATACAAATAAGCTTGCGATTATAAATTCTGTATATAAAAAATTCCTTTGCAACTATATTTAATATTGACTTATTTTTTCTTATATGGTATAAAAATATTGTAAACTATTATCAAAGGAGGCAAAAAAATGGAAAACAATACGGTACAAAAGGAAAATATACTTTTCGGTATAATAGGTGCATTTTTATTTTCTTTAGTTGGCGGCGTGGCTTATTATTTAATTTATCAGGTTGGCTTTATTGCAGGCATAAGCGGTCTTATAGGCGTTGTTTGCGCAATTAAGGGTTACGAATTTTTCGCCAAGAGCATAAGCTCTAAGGGTGTTGTTATTTCTATCGTTATGGCGGCGCTTACTTTAATTGCCGCATGGTACATCTGTCTTACTCAGGACGTTTATAACGCATGTATCGCTTGGCAGCAGGAAGGCTTGATTGATTCAGTACCCTCCTTCTTTGATTGCATTACCTTTTCATACGAATTTCTTGCTGACGTTCCCGAATATTACACCGACCTTGCTATAAGCCTTGTGCTTGCTGTTGTAGGCTCTGCAAGCTATTTGACAAAAATATTTAAAGAGAAAAAGGCTCAACGCTATAACGCAGATGCTTATAACGTACAAAACCCGAATGATGCCCAGGATAACGTTAGTGCCGAAGATGCTTTGGCAGATAACGGACAGAATACTCTTTAATATCTGTCTGCCCTGCAAATTCAAAATTGGTCTTACAGGATTAACCAAACAAATCATTATTTAGATTTATAAAAAAGCCGTGCGCGTTTTATGCTCTTATCGTTTGAGTACACGCGCACGTTTTATTTTTAAACAAACAGTTATTGTTTTAGCAAGTGTTTCAATATATTTTACGGTTGCGTTAATAGGCACTTTGGTGCATTTTCTGCATTAGTGCTTTAGTGTATTTTCAACTCAGGTGCTTGAATTTTAACAGTGCTTTAGCGTATTTCAAAGCAGGTGCTTCAGCGCAGGTCCTTTATGCTTTGTATTTCCTTATCACCTTTCACAAAAGCAAGTAAAGCTTCTAAGGTGTTTTCGCACCTTTCTTCAATTACGGCTTGCAGTACAGCGGTAAGTGCCTTTTTAATTTTATAGCTTCTAAAGCCTAACTGTTTTAAATGCTCACCGTTAATATTAAGCTCTTTTATGCTTACATAGGTGTTTAATGCATCGGACGTAATATTTAAAAGGCATAACGGCTGTTTTTTAGTGCACACTAAATATGCCGACAAAAAGCTTACTGCATCAGGCGAATATTCCTGCATTAGCTTTTTTAAATAAATTGCCGCGGCTTTATTATCCTTTAAAGAAAAATCGCCACAGCCCACGGAAAGCATTTGCTTTAAGGTAATAAGCTTTTTCTTTAGCTTGTTATCTGCCTTAAGGCGTTCAAGCTCTATAGGCATATCGGCGTGCATTAAAATTGCACCGAGGGCAAGGTCGCAATCGCAATTTGAATTTTTTACGCTTTCACAAATATCAAGCCATACACCTTGGTGTAAATTAAGCGTAGGAAAAATTGAAGTGAAAATCGGCAGAGTTTCTTTCATTACATTATAGGCATTAGGCAGAGCAAGCATTTTTTTAAGCTCCGTAAAAATGCGCTCGTAGGAGATGCTCTTTAAGCTTGCGCTAAGCTTATTTGCCCAAAGCAAAGTTTCCTGCTCCAAGCAAAAGTCCTTTTGAGAAGCAAAGCGCAGTCCGCGCATAATGCGCAGGGCGTCCTCTTCAAAGCGTTTCTGAGCCGCGCCCACCGTGCGAATAAGCTTGTTTTCCAAATCAGCCCTTCCACCGTGCAAATCAATAATTTCGCCCTTTGCAGACATAGCCATAGCGTTAACGGTAAAATCACGTCGCGCAAGGTCCAAGGCTAACTGGGGCGTAAAGCTGACGCTTTGAGGGTGACGGGAATCCGTATATTTTCCGTCTATGCGATAAGTGGTAATTTCTATCATCTCCGACGAAAAAATCACGCTTACCGTTCCGTGCTTTAAGCCCTTTAAATTTAATTTGCGGTTGGAAAAAGCTTCAATAATTTCATTGGGCAGAGCATTTGTGGCAATATCAAAATCACAAGGAGTTTTGCCTAAAAGCAGATCACGTACGCAACCGCCTACAAGATATGCTTCAAAGCCTGCGCTTGCAAGCACACTTAAAACATATTTGGCGTTTTTCATATTGGCAATCCCCCTTTTTATTTGCACAGTGCGTTGACTTCTAATTATAAGTATAGCATTAAAAATTTTTTAGTCAACAAGCAAGTTTTTGTTGAAAAAATCGGTTAAATGTGGTATAGTCATAATGTAATTTGTTGGTGAGGGTGACGAAAATGAAAACAGTTGCAGATTATGTTATCAGTATTCCCGATTTTCCCAAAAAAGGCATTTTATTCAGGGACGTAACGGGTATTTTGCAGGACGCTGAAGGATTTAAGCTTTCTATTGACGAAAGTGCAAAGCTTTTGGAAAATTTGGATTTCGATATTATCGCAGGCACTGAATCCCGCGGGTTTATTTTTGGTGCTCCCCTTGCCTATAAATTTGGCAAGCCCTTTTTGCCTATTCGCAAAAAAGGCAAGCTGCCGAGAAAGACTATTTCCGCTTCTTATGCCCTTGAATACGGCACAGCCGAAATTGAAATCCATGCTGACGCTGTAAAGAAGGGTCAAAAGGTTGTTATTATCGACGATTTGATGGCCACCGGCGGCACTATGGAGGCTTGCATTAAGCTGGTGGAGGCTTTAGGCGGCGAGGTTGTAAAAATTATCTGCCTGATTGAGCTGGTTGACCTCAAGGGCAGAGAGCTTTTAAAGAACTATGATGTTGCATCTATCGTAGAGTACGAAGGTGAATAAATTTATTTTTTAAAGGAGATTTTATTATGAAATACGTTTGTGACGTTTGCGGTTGGACCTATGACGAGGAATTAGGCTGTGCAGAATGCGGCATTGCTCCCGGCACCAAGTTTGATGATTTGCCTGAAGATTTTGCTTGCGCACTTTGCGGCGTTGGTAAGGATAGCTTTAGCCAGGAATAATCAAAGGCAACGAAGGATAATTCCTTTTTTAAAAGCTCCCTTACATTAGGGAGCTTTGCTTTTATCCTTGTGCTTTAATACTTGCGTTTCAATCCTTACATTTTTCTTAATTTTACTGCGTTCGCGTTTTTTACGCTTTTTGCTTGTATTTTTGCGATTTTTTCTGTTATTTGTTATTATTTTTATAAAAATTTTAGGAGTTTTAAATGGAACTTGTTTTACTTACTGCCCTTGGCGTTGGCGGAGCAACTGTAATAGGCTCCTGTATAGGCTTTGCATTTAAAAAGATATCCCATAAATTTTCGGATATAGTTTTATCATTTGCCGCAGGCGTTATGCTTGCCGCCGCAGTACTTGGTTTGATACTTCCTTCCCTTGAATACGGTGGAGATTTTAATATTTTAATAACCGTAGCCGGTATTTTTGCAGGCGCTTTATGCCTTAATGTTATTGATAAGGTTACGCCGCACCTTCACAAGCTTATGGGTCCCGATACTGAAACCCATAACAACGCAAATCTTGATAAGGTTTTGCTTTTTGTAATGGCTATTGCAATTCACAACTTACCCGAAGGTATTGCCGCAGGCGTTGGCTTCGGCTCGGGCAACACTAATCAGGCTCTGCTTATAGCAGGCGGTATAGCCCTTCAGAATATTCCCGAGGGCATGGTTATAATCGGACCTCTCCTTGCCTCAGGTGTAAGTGCAAGGCGCACCTTTGTATGCGCTCTTGCAACGGGGTTAATAGAAGTTATAGGTACGTTTATCGGATATTTTGCAGTAAGCATTTCGGCGGCAATATTGCCCTTTGCCCTTGCCTTTGCAGGTGGTACAATGCTTTACGTTATAAGCGACGAAATGATACCCGAAACACATTCTCACGGCAGTCAGCGAGGCGCAACCTATGCTCTTCTTGTGGGCTTTTGCCTAATGCTTATCTCTGACGTTTTACTTGGATAACAGACCGTTTTAAAGCGTGTTTCAATTCAATGTATTGCCCTTAAAGATATGTTATATGATATAATTCAACATATGATATAAAACATATGCTCTAAAACATTTTTAAAATATGCGTAAACTGACTCCGCTTTTTTAACACTGTACTTTCCACCAAAAAACGCATATAAAATAACTACTGTTTTAAACTTAAGTAAAAAGGCGTTTGCTAAAAAGCAAACGCCTTAATTTAATTCTTTTAATTAGCAAGCAAATTCCCTATTATATAAGGAAAAGAATTGCCGTAATACCGCAAGCAAAGCCAATCCATTTTCTAACGCTTAAGCGTTCCTTAAAGATAAGCATTGAGGCTATTGTTAAAAGCACAACGCCACCGATGTTTACAAGGGGATAGAAAACGGCTGACGGAAGCACGCCCGAAAGGAAAAGGTTCAACTTGTTGTTTGCGGCAACGCAGCCACCGATAACTACAAGCCCTAAAACAACAAGGGGCTTTATATCGGTTTTAAATACAGTAGTTGTGTGCTCTTTATTTTTAAAGAAGGAAATTAAAATATTCACAAGGGAATATACAAAGGAAAATGCAAAGGCAATAATTAAGAAGCCGTCAAGCTCTGCCTTAAAGGCACTTGTTTGATGCACCTTCTGCATTACGCCGATTAAACCGGTGCAGATAAAGGTTAGACCCGTAAACAACATCCATTTTATAGAAGCCTTTTTATGTGCCTGGTCCTGACCGCCTAAATCGACAGAGCAAACCAAGCAAGCAACAATGAACAAAACACCGATGATTTGTTTTGTTTCAAGCTTTTCACCCCAGAAAAGCACTCCTGAAAAGGTAGGAATAATCATTGACAGTGACGTAATAACGCTTGTATATGCAAAGGGGCCTACCTCAATAGCCTTCAAGGAGAATACCTGCTGAAGCGCAGTAACAACGCCAAACAAAATGCCAAGAATCAAGGTGAACCACGATATTTGAGGCAGTCCGCCTAACATAAGAAGAGCAATAGCACTTACTATGCAAACAACGCCGTTGAACACTTGCGCCATTAAGCTGGAATCCGTAAACCTAACACTTACCGCCTTTTTAATTATACCGCTTAAAAGAGCAACAAAAATTGATATTGCCAATAAAATATAATTATCCATTTTCTCTCCGCACGAAACAAACGTTCGTTATATAAATAATTTACAACATATAATTCTATCAAAAAAGCCTCTTGCAGTCAATACCCTATTTCTACAATAAATTGTAAAAATTTTAAATACTTTTATAATAAATTTTAGGCAGGCAAAATCTTTCTGACATTTTTATTTTTACCTGCTCCTAATATAAGCTTACGCTTGAATTTTTATCGGTTATATTTACCCATAATGTTCCTTTGTTGACAAAAAGAATAAACAAGGCTATACTAAACGAAGCATATTTTAAAAGAAGAAAGATTTTTATGGACAGCTACAATTTATACGTTAAAACTTCACCCCTAAAACTGTTTTTTATTGCCGGTATACCGGGAATAATAAGTATGCTTGCTTCTTCTCTATGGGGTTTATTTGAGGGTATTTTTGTTTCTCAATACGCAGGAGAATTAGCCTTTGCCGCCATAAATTTAGGTTTGCCTATAGTTTTTATTAATTTTTGCCTTGCCGATTTAATCGGTGTAGGTTCGGCAGTGCCTATTTCCATTGCACTGGGCAAAAAGGAAGTGCGAGAAGCAAACAATTATTTCACCTGTGCGTGCATATTGCTTGTGGTAACAGGCACGCTTATGGGCATTATTTTGTACGTAACCGCACCGTTTTTTTCTGCTTTAATGGGGGCGGAGGGTGATTTGGCTCGCCTTGCAACAAATTATATACGGGGCTACGCCTTATTTTCGCCCATAAGCACCGCCGCTTTTGCAATAGATAACTTTTTACGTATATGCGGCAAGATTAAAGGCAGTATGATTTTAAACGTTGTTATGTCGCTGCTTTCAGTTGTATTTCTATTTGTATTTTTAAACGTGCTTAAGCTCGGTGTTCTCGGTGCCGCCATTGGCGTTTCCTTGAGCATGGTGGCATGCACCATAGTAGCGCTGTATCCCTTTTTGCGCGGTCGTCTGCAGTTACGCTTTGTAAAGCCAAAATTTTCTTTTAAGCTTATAATGCAGATTGTATCTAGCGGAAGCCCCATATTTTTAAGCAACGTTGCTTCAAGGGCAACGGCGATTTTAATGAACGTTATGCTTTTGCGTTTAGGCGGTCCGGGTGCCGTAGGAACTTATGGCATTTTAATGTATGCAGGCGATATTATTCAGCCTATGCTGTACGGTGTTTGTGATTCCCTTCAGCCTGCAATAGGGTACAACTTCGGTGCAGGGGAAATAAAGCGCGTTAAAGCAATAGAAAAATGCTGTTTGGCGATGGGCGCAATTATATCGGCAATAGGTGCTGTTATTATGCTGCTGTTTACAGATGCAATCGTCGGATTATTTCTGCCAAGCGGTTCGCCCGAAGCGCACACACAAGCTGTTTTTGCTCTACGGCTGTTCAGCCTTGCGTATTTTACAAGATGGTTCGGCTTTGCAATACAAAGCTTCTTAATTGCCCTTGACAAGCCGTTTCCCGCAACGCTTCTTTCGGTTGGCAACGCATTCATCTTCCCCGTATTGTTCATTTTTGCCCTTTTGCCCTTGGGCTTAAACGGTCTATGGCTTAACACCCCTGCAACCTCGCTGTTCGTTTCCGTTTTAGCAGGAATCATTTTAGCCGTAATGGGCAACAAAATTTTTGAAAGAAAAAATTCTGTCACTATCCGTTAAACCTTAATTTCGTATTACAATGCTTTGGTTAAAGCAAAAAACAAAGGAACGTATTTAACGCATTATGCGTTAAAGCCGTTCCTTTTTGTATTTGTTTATAGCAATTCCACGAAAGAAGCTCTAAGCACTATTTATTATTAAAGACCAAGCAGGGCTTTGGCATTTTTGTGAGTTATTTTATCAAACTCCTCTTGATTAAGCCCTAAAGTGCCTATTAAACGAAGCTCCTGTTCAGGCGTATGCCAAGGGGTGTCCGTTCCAAAGAGAATTTTATCTGCCGAATGTTTTTCGATAATTTTTTCCGCAAAATAGCGAGGAATATTTCCATAGCCAAAGGACGTATCGAAATACACGTTTTTGCCGCACAGACAGTCAAGCACCTCTTGTCCACAGCTATTGCCGCCCCAATGTGCCGCAACCACGGGAGTGTCAAACCATTCCAGCGCTCTTGCAAGATTTTTTGGCATACAACCGTAAGGCGGCGGAAAGCCGTAATCAAAGCCGGCGTGAAAAACGGTAATTAAGCCAAGCTGTGAAATTTTACGGTATATGGGCTTCATTTTTTCGTCGTCAACCCTAAAGCCCTGATAATCAGGATGAAGCTTAACGCCCTTGAGCCCCAAGGACTTGATATATTCAAGCTGTTCAAGAGCATCGTCGCTGTGGGGATAAACCGAACCAAAGCTGATAATTCCGTCCTTGCCGTTAACGGAAGAAGCAAAATCGTTGACGCTTTTTTGCTGATGTGCATTCGTTGCAATATTAAGCACAACGGAATAATCGACGTTATGCTTTTTCATGGAGCTTTTTAAGCCCCCTACAGTACCGTCGGTATAATTAACAAGCCCGCCCGAAGCGCAGGAAAGCTTTTTTATAGCACCTTCTGCTATTTTTTCGGGAAAACAGTGTGTATGAAAATCAATAAGCATTTTATCACCCTTAGTAATTTTTCTGTCTTGCTTTCAGATTGCTTTTATTATATCCCATAATCGACATTTAAGCAGTCTGTTTTTGCATATTTGTTAAAATTTAACCTTTTTGTCGGTCTTTTTGAACGTGCGTTTAATTCCAAGCACAATAAGTGCACCCATAACGGGAAATGCCGCCAAAACCAGCATACCTGCTTTTAACCCAAGCTGTTCGGGCGAAAGCCCCAAGCTTAAAGCAACCTCACTCGCCCAAGGAGAAAGAGCAATGCTATCGCTGACAGCGCCCACAAGCTGTGGCCCTACAGAAGCACCGAAATCGCCCCCTGCAGCCATTAGTGCATACGCAGCAACGCCTACGGAAAGGTTTTCTTCCATCAATAAAAGCGAACCGGGCCAAAGCATTGATGCGCACAAGCCCACAAGCACACATGCGATAACCGAAACCACAGCACTTGAGGAAAGCGCCGCTAAAATATAGCAGGCGAAGGAGCAAATCATACCTACCAGCAATACAGATGAAATGTTTTTACCGTATTTTCCGTACAAGGTTCTGCCTGCGCCAAGCAACGCGCCAAAGAGCATCGCGCCTAACAAGTCGCCCCAGAATTTAGGCAGACCCAGTGCATTTTCGATATAAACGGAAACCCAGCTTGACATTGTACATTCCGTTGCGCCGCCAAAGAAAATACAGACTACACACATAAGCAAGGCAAAGGAAAAGCCGCTCTTTTTGCCGCCGGAAGCATTATCAACGTTCATTTGAGGGATTGGAGAAAGACATAAAAATATTGATGCGGTAATGGGCAGTACAGAATAGGCAACGGTGAGCACGCTCCAATATTCCTTACCCACGAATTCAATAAAAAGTGAGCTTAAAAGCACAAACAGTACACAACCGTATGCGTATAAAGAGTGCAGAGTACTCATATCCCGCTTTGGATTGTCCGAAGGTAATGCCGCAACTATGGGGCTGACAAGCACCTCGCAAAGTCCTGAAGAAATTGAAATTACCACCGTGCCAATAGCAATACCTAAAAATACGTTTTGCGAAAAAAGCACAGGCGCAAAAGCGTACAACAGCATTCCGACGGTGGTTATAATAGGCATAATTCTTACTGTTTTTTGCACGTTAAAATATTTTGTGAAAAACGAAAAAACTAAATCAACAGCAAGCTGGGTACAAAAGTTGATAAGAACAAGTGTACCTAAAAGAGTATATGAAATACCGTAAAGCTCTCTAAACGCACCGAATAAAAGCGGCGGCAAAGAGAAAATTGACGTCATTGCAAGATAGGTATAATAGCATGCGTATTTCGTTCGTTTAAAATTCAGATTCATAAAGCTCCCTTAAAAGCGGAAATAAAATAAAGCAAAATAGGCAGTCCTTTTCGACTGCCTATTTTAACATAAAAACCAAAGAATATCAAGTGAAAAAAGCTTTTTGAGTTTTTAAGTGTTCTGTTTTCCCAAAAACAAAAAAAGAAGCAGTTTCTGCTTCTTCTTTATTGGTGCGAATGAAGGGACTTGAACCCTTACGTCTGTTGACACATGATCCTTAGTCATGCCTGTCTGCCAATTCCAGCACACTCGCAACTCATTGACGCCGTTAATTATATTTTATAAAATTAATTCTGTCAAGCACTTTTTTTATTTTGTTATCAAATTATGCTTAAATTCTGCTTTATTTGTTGACAGCATCGTTGGCAAGCATTCCTTTTGATGCAAAGCTGAATACGTCGTTTCCTGCAAATATCAAATGGTCGCTTAAAATAATATTAAGAGAATCCATGGTGCTTTTGATTTTGTTGGTAGTTACAATATCATCCATAGACGGTAAAACAGAGCCGCTTGGGTGATTATGTACAAGCAGAATTTGCGGTGCGTTTAAGCACAAAACTTCCTTTGTTAAATAACGAATATCAACGTTTGCAAAATCACTGCTACCCTCGGACAGCTTAATTTCTTTTATTAAATTCAAATGAGTGTCCAAAGCAAGCATATAAAAATTTTCATTCTTTTCGCCAATAAATTTGGGCATCATATAGTCCCTTACCGCCGCAGCATTTTTAAGAGAAATCTTTTTGCCCCACTTGCTTTTCTCATACATTCTGTTAAGCTGTGGAATAAGCTTTATAAGCACCGCTGTGTTTTCACTTATATATTTAACTGAAGTAAGCTGTTCAACCTCTGCATCAAATACTCCCGCAATAGAACCGAAGCGGTCAATAAGCTCGTGAGCAATAGGATTAACGTCTATTCTCGGAATTGTATATGTAAGCAAAAGTTCTAATGCCTGATGCTCCTGCTTGCCTTCAAGACCAACGGCCAAGAAATCGTGTCTTAAGTTTTTTCGATGGCCGTCATGTATTCCCATAAAAATCTCCTTAAAAACAAACGTTACAAAAACTGCAACCATACCAAGCCTTTTTTTGAAACAGCTTGCAATATTAAAGCTTAACGCTTTTTTGTACATTTGCGCTATCAGTACAGTTACTATGGCTTATGCCGAAGGCGTAGGTGTTTCTTCGTCAGGTGTAGGTGTTACTCCGTCGGGTGCAGGTGTTTCTTCGTCAGGTGTAGGTGTTTCTCCGTCAGGCGTAGGTGTTACTCCGTCGGGTGTAGGTGTTACTCCGTCGGGCGTAGGTGTTTCTCCGTCAGGCGTAGGTGTTACTCCGTCGGGCGTAGGTGTTACTCCGTCGGGTGTAGGTGTTGCCCCGTCAGGTTTAGGTGTTTCTCCGTCGGGTGTAGGTGTTGCCCCGTCAGGCGTAGGTGTTGCCCCGTCAGGAGTGGGTGTTACTCCGTCAGGAGTGGATGTCATTCCGTCAGGTGTGGGTGTCATTCCCTCGGGAGTGGGTGTCGGTTCAATATACATACTTCCCGTTCTGTTAGCAAGCAACATTAAATCAAGATACGGTGCGTGCATCAGTTTAACAGAAACCCAGCCTTCAGCAGTCAACCTTTGCTGTTCCAGGGCTTCAACGTTTATACGGGCAAGAGTGTTACCTTGATCGGTTACTGTATAATAATACAGCCAACCGCCCGCCATGGTAAGCTCACTGCAAACGATATCGTCCGAAAGCTTTACTGCATTTTCTTGGGTGTGAAGCTTTACGTACAATGAATTTGCATCGCTTTCGTTTGTGAAAACAAGATATCTAAAGCCTTCTTGAACATGATTGTACGCGTTTGGTATAATCTGCTTTGCCGCATTTTCATCAGAGCTTCCCAATGGAACGCCGATGCAATTTTTATCGCTGTAATATCTGCGATAGCAAAGCAAACCTTCAAGTACAAAAGGTCTGTCGGCGCGAACGTTTATTGCTTGAGTCGATTTCTGTGTATCTATGCTGAAATAATGAGGTCGTTCAGCGTTTACACGGGCATCTTGGGTATAATAGAAGCCGCGTTCAAAATAGAACAAGTGAGAAATATCTCTTACTAAAACAGCCTCTCGTTCGGTGCCGTCAAGCCTGATTTTAAACAAATTATTTTTGCTGAGCGTGTTTGTAAAATAAATCCAATCGTCAACCAAAAGCACGTAGCTGCTCGTATCGACTTCGGTAATTTTTACAGGCTCACCACCGCTGCATGAAACCTTTGTTAAGTGCCCTTCTTCCGAAATATCGCTGTAATAAAGCCAGCCGTCAGCATAATTTAAGTTTGCGGCGCGGTCAGTGGACAGAAGCGTTACGTCGCTTCCGTCAGGGCGTGCTTTGAAAATGTTGTGACCGTTAATGCGGTCAATATAATAAAGCCAATTACCAACCTGAATTGCTATACAGTTGTTCTGTGCATTAAAGGCACTTGTTCCCAAAAGAGTGAACTCTTCGTGCTCGTTGGTCTGGGGCGTAATTAAATCGAACATATCCGCAAGCACAAGCGGATCGTAATTTGTTTTGCGAGTATATGCCGCGTCCTTTGAAAAGCTCTTATAGCCATAACATTTGCCGTTGCGCAATTCAACGTGCAAATTAGTATCGCCCGCAGGGTTGCCTGCGCTACCGCCATAGCCTAAAAGGTCACCTTTTTCAACGTTACCGTCGGCTTTAAAGCAGTTCAACGCCGCATCAACGTTCTGCCCGTGCAAAATGAGCAGCGTTACGTTTTTTTCTTGACAATAAATCGCTATTGTGTTGTATCCGCCAAAAACATCAACGTTTATGATTTTGCCCGAAATCGGCGAATAAAAGGGTCTGCCTTCCTGGGTATTAAAATCAGTACCGGTATGATAATACCCTTCCAATATGCCTGCCATAGAGGACTGCTTTGTTAAAAAGCCCTGAATTATACTACCGTAATCCTTGCCGTAATAGCTTGTATCGGCAGTTTTAAACAACGAAGACGCAAGCTTTACAGCGCGAGGATCCTCTAAAGAAGGATTCTTTGCATTATAAAAAACGGGATCGTCATATTGGTCGGGATTGCTGTAGCCGTAAATGACACCTGGAACGAAATCGAATTTTGCATACGTTAAAACAATTCCCTTATTATCGGTGGAAACAACGGTAATATTGCGGCAATCCGTGCCCGATATAACCTGTCCTTTTTCTATGCTCTTCCAAGAAGAAGCATCAAAGCCCTTGGAAATTTCTTCAGGCGTACCTTCAGCACCGTAATGCTTGTACCTAAATGTGCCGTTAAAGCTACTGTCGAAAACCACGTCGCCTTTAGCGTAAGGAGCTTTGCTTGCGCCATACAGAAGCAAGCCTGCTGTGTAAACAGCATCCTGCGGATCGTCCTTAAACAGACCGTTGACATCATCAGGCGCGGCAAACCTATCCCAAGGCAAGAAAATTGCCGTTGCGACAAGTGCTAATATTAAAACCGATACGGTTATTATTGTGGGTAAATATTTTCTATACATACAATCCTCTTTAAAACGTTAGTACCGCTTTTATTATATACCATTTACGGTGTTTTTACAATAACATTCTTGCTTTTATTAAGCGCGCTTGATTTAATTTGCTTTAAAGGTGGCAACCAGAAAAAAGCACGTTCCCCAGAGAAGCATTCCTATAATGACCGCCCACCAAAAATATGCCTTTTTCACCTTATGCCTGCTGTGTTTAACAGTCATCGCGCACAAGCTTCCTATAGGCCCCAAAAGAGCGAAAAATATTAACGTTGCTTCGCTTATGCGCCATTTTTGCTTTTTCGCCCGATGCTTGTCAAGCCGCATAAGGCAAAAACTGACTATCGAAAGCAAAGCTTGTGCTATTACTAAAAACTGCATACGTTCTCCCTGCAAACACAAAAGAAATACAACCTGTTTGCGCTTTGCAACAGCGTTTATACATATTTTATATTAGTTTTCTTTTTTTTGCAACTAATGTTTTTTTCGTTGACATTTCAAGTGCAATTGCATATAATATAAAAGTAATTTGTCGAGGCGTAGCGCAGTTTGGTAGCGCATCTGCTTTGGGAGCAGAGGGCCGCAGGTTCAAATCCTGTCGCCTCGACCAACAAAAAAGGAACTTTTGTCTACCAGACAAAAGTTCCTTTTTTGAATGATGTTTGCCTTCGTCAAATGATGACGGCTTCGCCTAATGATGTTCGCTGAGCGAATGATGTGTGCCTGACGGCACATTGGGCAAACATTGCATCATTGCGGAACGCAGTGGAGCAACGTCATATTTGCGAAGCAAATGCATCATATCGCCGCAAGGCGATGCATCATTTTACAAACATATGAATTTATGATATAATATTTGGAAAAGGAGGTGCGACTATGAAAGAAAACAAGCTCGTCGAACTTTCAATGGATTTCTCCGTTGATATGATAAACCTCGTTAAATATCTGAAAGCGAATCACGAAACGATTATATCCAATCAAATCGGCAGAAGCGGTACCTCAATCGGTGCTAATATTCATGAAGCGCAATACGCGCAAGGAACAAAGGATTTTATATCCAAATTTGAAATTGCTCTTAAAGAAGCAAGCGAAACAGGATATTGGCTTGAACTGCTATATAGAACAAAGTATATTGATGAGCAGACTTTCAAAGCGTTATCCTCCAAGTGTACTTCTTTGAGAGTTATGTTAATCGCATCTTGCAAAACCGCAAAGGAGAACAGAAAATGAAAAAACTGTTATGTGTCATTTTTACTTGCGTAGTTTTGCTGTCTTTTTCCTCTTGCTCGTTGGTGGAACGATTTGCAGGGGATATGAATCAACTTGAATATGATGAAGACGGTGATTTGTCGTATAGCGGCAATGTTTATTATCGTGCTGATGATCGTTTTGAGGTGCGAACAGGCGAGGGCGATAAGGTTATAGAGCTTGGTTGGCGATCTCAATTTCCATTCTTTCCCGATATGCACTACTATACTTTTGATGAGGATAATTCGTTATTCATTTTCTGCGAAAATGGAGAATCTACGTTATACACTAAAGGTGTATACGTAAGATCGGATTACGATCTTTATACCCAAGTATATGCTGTAGAGAACTCTAATATTGAGATTCCTCTTGTATCGGCTATGACACAAAGTGATGTTGAAACTACAGCGATAGATCACGAAACGTATATATACCTGAAAATGTTTTTGAAAGATGATCCTCGCATACAAATAGAGCTATCTGGTCCATATCAATATAATGATAATTGGTATTTTATACATACGGGCGAAACTTGGCTTATAAGCGATGAGTTCGTTGCAATGCTAAAAGCAAATAACATTGTAAGCGAATGAATCTCTGGTTCCTTTGATGTAAGTCGAATCGGACACCTTTTGTTCGTTTTTACCCCTGTTTAGACACCTTTTCACTCGTTTAAGGCAAAAAAATACAGACGTCTATGGCGTCTGTATTTTTTTGTAGATAGGATTTGAACGTTAAGAGATGACAAGGGACCGTCCCCGTGTCACCTCTTATTTTATCATTTTCTATATTCGTACAAGCGATATAGTTTTTTAGAAAATCTACCGGCATATATTTTTTTGAATATATGCTTTTCAATCCCCTTAAGCTCGTCAATGTATTTTTGAGGTGTGATAATATGCTCCTGAACAAAAGTCAGGGCATCATTTTCCAACGCTTTGGGGTTATCAACGCCGTAAACCTGTGTTATGCCCACATCGTTGATAGGGTTTCTGTATTTTGACATTTTGGCTGCCAAAGATGTGTAACTATCCATTAACAACGCAATATATTGAAAATGAGCACAAAGATCGCCTATCAATTTGTTTAATTCCTTTTCGGTCAAATACATGCTTACGCCTTCCATAACGACAATGGCGCTTTGGTGTTCGGATATACCATTCAGCCACCCGTCCTGCCTTACGTCGCTTGAGAGCATCTCGTAATTTGCCGAAGCACAATAATAACGTTTTCTTTCTTCAATAACTTCAGCAAAGTCTATGTCGTACCACTTTTGATTGGACATACCTACTCGTGTAATACGACTGTCCATACCGCAACCGATATGAATAATTACAGCGTCCTGCATTTCCGTTTTCTTTTGCCTCAGCCAATGGTCAAACACAGCGCAACGCATTCCCATATAATAAGCAAGCCATTTTGATTTGGCTTTTCCTTTAAGGGAAAAACCCTCTGCCGCCCAAATTTCCTCTGCTTTTTTATCGTCAAGCAATATTCCTTTTTTACTCACGTACGCTTTGCCGTACAAGGGAATATATAAAGTTTTATTTACACTGTTCATGCGCTCACCTACAAATTTTACCGTTAAATAAATTATATCACGAACTTATCTGTTCTGCAAGCAAACAAAAACCTCTCTTGTTTCAATAAACAAAAGAGGTTTTTTTGGTGCCGGTGGCCGGACTCGAACCGGCACGCTGTCGCCAGCGGTGGATTTTGAGTCCACTACGTCTGCCAATTCCATCACACCGGCAGGTGCATATTAAGGGCTAAAAAGCCGTTTAAACAGAATATTAAATTAAAAATGGAGCTACCGGCCGGAATCGAACCGGCGACCTGTTCATTACGAGTGAACTGCTCTACCGACTGAGCCACGGTAGCGTTGCACAATACTTATTATATCAAAAAATTTTATTTTGTCTACTTAAAATTAATATTTGCCTTTGTTTTTCGTTAAGTTTTTTTCGCTTATTTTGCTTATTTTTATCAACAAAGGCAAATGAACAGAAAAAACGGTTTTGCTTTTAATGAACAGGGCAAATATTAGCAAGCTTTTTTTCAAGTTCTCTCTGCGTCATTTCCTGCACGTCCTCTATCAGATAAATGCCCATATCTTCGGCGCGCTGTCTTAAATATTCGCCTGCAGAGCCCAGCTCCTTCAAGGCGGTTGCAACCAGCACCTTTTTTGCGCCCTTGCCGCCAAAGCGCTCGGCTACGGTGGAAAGCTTATAAAGCTCCTCTGAGGTGACTGCACCGTTTTTGCAGGAAACAAACACGGGCACTATTCCGTGCATTGCCAGAACGTCTATTTCGTTCTCTGTTTCAAAGGGGTCGCCACAGGTGCCGTCCCAGTCAATGACTGCACCGTTTACAACGTCATTAAATAAATTGCTTCCGTCATCGTTTTTTATACTTTTGGCAGTTAAAAAAATCTTCATTTCAAGTGCCTGCCCCGCTTTTGTTAAGCAACGCTTAACGGCAGAGCTTTTATAGGTTAATTTTACCGTTGTGTCGTCAAGCAAAAACTCGGTAAGCAAGCCTTTACTGCGCAGAGCATCAATGATGCCTCTTATTGTTTTAAATTCTGCCTTGTGCCTTTTTAAATATGCTTCCGTGGCGCTTATTGGTGCTGTTACGGTTAAGCCGTCGGCGCTTTTAGTGCCTACCTTTTCAGCTGCGCTGAAAATGCCTATTTGCACGTTCCACAGCCGAACATTGCCCTTGCAAACTTGCCAAATGTTTTCTAAATCCACAAGAGTTTCTTCCGTCAGCTCTCGGGAGAAAGATATATTATCCTTGCCCATACCTCTTGAAAGCTCGCCGCCGTAAATCTTGATGTTTTCCCTTACGGAAAGCTTTAACGGTTCCTTATAAACGGTAACGCCGTCCTTATCACAATCATAAATTCTGTTGTTTTTAACGTTGAATCTGTGCACCTGAATATTTTTATCGGGATTTTTTTCGCACACCATTCCCAGGGCAAGAATATATATTTCTTCGCCGCCGGTAATATCGAAGGCACAGCTTTCATTTTCTTCAACAATAGCGGAAATAACGCTTATCATACTTTCCAAATTATTTTTTGAAACGGTTTTGAAGGTGAATTCTATATTCTGTCCTCTGGCAGAAAAAACGCTTTGATAATTTTTTATATGCCTTTGCATTTTTTTAGAATTATCACCGATGAAAATAACCTTTTCCGGCGAATCGGTCAAGCACGTGCACACATTTTTTATAGCACTTTCATCAAAAAATTCAACGTACGTCATTTTTACACCTACAAATGTATTCTTATTTTATGGTTCCTTCACGGCGCAAGCGGAGCCAAAATGTTTCTTATCGTTATATTTTGCCTTGGGCTACAAGCTTCATCAAGGTTTCGCCCTTTGCAATATATTCAGACGCAACCGCCTGCATTTCCGCTTGCCCGTAGTTGTTTGCGTCAAAAACCGCTACCGTTTTGAAGCCTGCCGCGGCGGCTGTTTTAATGGCTGTACATGAATCCTCAAACACCCATGCATCGCTTATTTCTACCCCTAAAAGCTCAGCCGCCCGAATAAACACCTGGGGCGAATCTTTACCCTTGCCCACGTCTTTGCAGGAAGAGAAAATTGAAAAATACTTATCCAGCCCACAATGCTTGATTGCAACAGATAAAAGATGCATATCCGATGCCGTTGCAATACACATTTTTACGTTTTTGCTTTTTAAATATTCTAAAAACTCTATAACGCCCTCTTTGCACTCCACCGTTGTTGCGTAAAAGCTTTCCAAGGTTTTAACCGCCACAAGAAAAACCTCTTGGGGATCCTTGTTTAAGTTATATTCCCTGCATATCATGCCTATTGCATCTCGGTAAAGCATGGTGCGGGCTAACCTATCGTGTTCTTCTTTGGGCTTAAAATTTTCTATGCCGCAAAAATCGCCAACACTTTTCCAAATAAATTCCCAAGCTATTAAGGAATTTATAAGCGTTCCGTCCATATCGAAAATCGCTGCTTTAAGGTCCATTTTTATTTTCTTCCAAACTCATAAAACGTATTTTCTATTTGCGTGTTTATATTTTAATTATAACATTTTACCGTTAAATAATCAACGCTTTTATATAACAAAGACCGCTACAACGAATTTTTGAAGTTCTAATACACTGCGCTCCAATGAAAAAAGCCTACCGCTTTTTAGTAGGCTTTGGTTGTTTGTTAGTTTTAAAACTTTTGTGCAGGGCGTTAAAACAACCTGTACTCTTTTCCTGTTTCGCTTATGATTACGTTTGTTTCCGTTTTAACCGTTTCAAGCACGCTTTGCCAGATGCCTGCGGTATCGTTTTCTTTTTCGGGCATATGGACTATCATAACGGCTTTAGCATTTAAACCCTTCGTTGTTTCCCAGGCTAAAGGACTATTGGCATAGGCGAAGGGAACGATTAACAAATCGGGTTTTTGCAAGTCCGTTAAATGCTTAATTTCGTTAGGCGAAGCATCACCTAAAAACCAGATGCATCGACTGCCCGAGATAACAAAGCTGTTATGCTCCATTTTGTATGCACCTATATGACGTGTTGAAAACGGCATAATGCTTACAGTGCCAACCCGTGTGCTTTGTGGGCTGTCGGGTCCTATAACGATTCCGCCTGCGTGCTGAAAATCAAGAGCAAAGCCTTGGTCATAATGGTCAGCGTGCTTATGGGTGAATACTAAAGCATCGGGCGGATTTTTAATTAAATCCGCCCTGATGTTGTTTGGTGTTTCTATAAAATTTAATACCTTTGTGCAAATGCCGTCAAGCAAAATACGTGTGCCGTCAAGGGTTAAAAGCACCCCTGCGTTTGCAGTTTGAAGTATATGCATTATACACCTTGTTTTGCTCTGCGTTCAGCTTCAGCTTCTGTGCAACCGTTAGTAACAACGTGGTCCTTTAAGGGAACAATCTTTTCGTGAATTGCATCAAGAATCCAACTTGCCTGGGGGAAGAAGAACTCGTCAAACTCAAAGGGAGGTGTAATCCAGTTGCGTGCGCCAACTACTACCGGCGGTGCATCTAAATCGTCAAAGCAAAGCTCGGTGATATTCTTTGCAACGTCGTTCAAGAAGGAGCCTCTTGCGCAAGCATCGGAAACAAGCACTACTCTGCCTGTTTTACGAACAGACTCAAGAATCTTTGTATAGTTAAGAGGTACAAGTGAGTGAAGGTTCAAAATATCTGCTTCCATACCGTACTTTTCGCTCAACTGCTTTGCGGCATCTACTGCGCGGTAAAGTGCGGCACCGATTGTAATAATCGTTACGTCCTTACCGTCACGAACCTTGTTAACGTCACCAAATTCAATTTCGTAACGCTCCTTGGGTACTCCGCCTTCGTGGAACTGCTCGCCCACGTCATAAATTCTCTGGCTTTCAAAGAATACAACGGGGTCTGTGCCGTTAAGTGCGGCTTCCATAAGACCTTTAGCTTCCCAAGGTGTTGCGGGGAAGCAAACCTTTAAGCCGGGGATATGGGCGCAAAGTGCTGTCCAATCCTGTGAGTGCTGTGCGCCGTATTTTGAACCAACGGAAACACGAAGCACGATAGGCATCTTTAAAATGCCTGCTGACATGGCTTGCCACTTGGACATCTGATTAAAGATTTCGTCACCTGCGCAACCGATAAAGTCGGCATACATAAGCTCAACAAGCGCGCGGCCGCCTGATACGGCGTAACCTACTGCTGTGCCAACAATAGCGGCTTCGGCAATAGGAGAGTTAAATAAACGGCAGTGTGGGAATGCGTCCATCATTCCGCGATATACTGCGAATGCGCCGCCCCAATCGCGTACGTCTTCACCGTAAGCAATCAAAGTGGGATCTTCATAGAAACGGTCGTAAATAACCTCGGAAAGTGCATCACGAAGGTTAAAGAGCTTCATTTTTGAAACGGGTTTACCGTCAACAATAGGCTGACGTTCCTTTTCTTTAAGCTTCTTATATGCAGGAACCTCGTTAAGAGGCATATTAACTTCGGGCTCGCGGTCATCAAGCTTAACTGCCTTTTCGTTTGAGAACATTAAACGCTCAACAACTGCGGGGTCCTTAACAAAATCAACGTAGGGGCTGATTTCAGGATCGCTTGCTGCCTTGCAGATCATAGTCATACGTTCTGCAGTTTCAGCCAAGATTTCTTCAAGCTTGCCGTCTGCAGTAACACCTGCATCAACAAGACCCTTACGATACGTGATAATAGGATCAATCTCACGCCATGCATCAATTTCTTCCTTGGTTCTGTATGCATTCTGGTCAGACGTGGAGTGACCTGAATAACGGTAAGTAAGAGTATCAAGCATAACGGGGCCTTCGCCTGCGCGCAGGATTTCGAGCTTTCTTTCCATAGCGTCAATAACTGCCAAGGGATTAAAGCCGTCAATACGCTCTGCATAGAACTGTGTGGGGCTTACGCCTGAGCCGATACGTGCAAGCATATCATAACCCATAGTTTCGCCGCGGGTCTGGTCGCCCATACCGTAGGAGTTGTTGAATACGTTATAAAGAATAGGCATACCGCCGTTATGGCTTTCCCAAAGGGTCTTAAATTGGTCCATAGCGGCAAAGTTCATAGCTTCCCAAACGGGACCGCGTGCCATTGAGCCGTCGCCCGAGTTGCAAACTACGATACCTTGCTTGTTGTTTACCTTTTTAAATAATGCCGCACCTGTTGCAATAGCGGCAGAACCGCCAACGATTGCGTTGTTGGGGTAAATGCCAAAGGGAAGGAAGAATGCGTGCATTGAGCCGCCCATACCCTTGTGGAAGCCTGTTTCACGGGCGAAAATTTCAGAGAGTGTTCCGTACAAAATGAAACGGATTGCAAGCTCTTTAACGTCCTCCACCTTGCCAAGCTTTTCAGTAGCTCTGAGAGCAGAGCCGCCTAAGAAGCCTTCCATAATAGTCATAAGCTCTTTTTCTGAAAGCTTGTTAATGCAAGAAAGTGCCTTTGCAAGAATTTCAGAGTGGCTGCGGTGTGAACCGAATGTAAAGTCATTCTGGTCAAGGAGATATGCTTGTCCTACACAAGCGGCTTCCTGACCGATAGAAAGGTGAGCAGGACCGGGATAGGTAGTTTCGATACCGTTATAAACGCCTTGTGTTTTAATTTGGTTGAGCATTGACTCAAACTCTCTTAAAACGGTGATATCGCGGTAGATGCGAACTAAATCGTCATCACTAAAGCGTTTGCGCTCTTCCTTAATGGTCTTGTTGTATTGGTTAACGGGAATATCGTTAAACGTTATTTTTCCTTTTGCCCTGGTTTCAATAGGGTCAACAAATAAACTTTTTGGCATATATATTTCCTCCTAAATGGGATTTATTTTTTAAATATGAAAAATTGCTTCTCGTATAATTTCTGCAACTGTGGGATGCGGGAAAACAAGCTTCTGAAGCCTGCTTGGCGTAAGCTCGGTATCCACCATCATAGTAGCAGTCATAATAATTTCGGAAGCGTATGACCCTACAATGTGGCAACCTACAAGACGGTTTTTATCAAGGTCAACAACAAGTTTAATAAAGCCTTTTCCGCCTTCGGTTTCGGCTAAATATCTTCCTGCATAAGAAAGGGGTAGCTTAACCTCTTTTGCGTTCATTCCCTTTTCCTTTGCGCCCTCAAGGCTGTAGCCTACGCTTGCAACCTCAGGGTCGGTGTAAATAACGGACGGTATAACGTCATAACGCATTTCGTCGGGCTTTCCAATCATATGGTTTACTGCAACCTCTGCCTCGCGGTAAGCGGTGTGGGCAAGCATAAGTTTGCCGTTGCAGTCGCCTATTGCGTAAACGCCCGAAACGTTTGTGCAAAGATGACGGTCCGTCTTTATAGCGGCTCTGTCCATATCAAGCTGAAGCGTTTCAAGACCTATGTTTGCAGTAGAAGGCTTTCTGCCTGCAGAAAGAAGCACCTTGTCGCACTCAAGCTCAATCTTTTCGCCCTTATCTTCATAGATAATGCTATTTTTCTTAACCTCAAGAACCTTGCAGGAAAGCTTGAATTCCATACCCTTTTTAGTAAAGGCATCGGTGAGCACCTTGCAAATTTCAGGGTCGGTTGCGCCTGCGATTTTAGGCATCATTTCAATAACGGTAACCTTTACGCCAACGCTTGCAAAGTAATAAGCCATTTCAAGACCGATTACGCCGCCGCCGATTACTGCTACGTGCTTGGGAAGCGTTTTTTCGTCAAGCACTTCTCTGTTTGTTACAACAAAGCCTGCATCTAAGCCTTCCTTTAATCCCGGAACAGGGGGAACAACCGTTTCAGATCCTGAAGCAATAACTAATTTTTTACCTGCATAAACGTTTCCGTCAGCTTCAACAAGGAAGCCCTCTTCACCCTTGCCTTTAACGCAAGCGGAAGCGGAAACAACGGTGACCTTATTTGCTTTCATAGTAGCGCCAACACCCGAAACGAGCGTTGCAACTACCTTGTTTTTACGGTCAATTACTTTTGCGTGGTCATATTTAACGTTTTCTGCCGTTACGCCGAAAGCTTCGCTCTCTTTTGCGTGACGGTACATTTTAGATGAATTTAAAAGTGTTTTTGTGGGAATGCAGCCTTCGTTCAAGCAAGTGCCGCCAAGAGCCTTCTTTTCAAAAACCGCTACCTTCATACCGTTTTGAGCCGCGCGCTCGGCACAAAGATATCCGCCGGGGCCGCCGCCTAAAACCAATAAATCAAAAATTTCCATTTTCTTTAGCCCCCTTATTTTGCAAGAAGAACGGTAAAGCTTTCAAGTGCCTTGCAGAAATCTCTCAAGCATCTTGATGCAGGTGCGCCGTCAACAGCTCTGTGGTCGTAGGTAAGACTCAAGGTCATTGCAGGATAAATTGCAATTTCACCGTTTGCGCCTTTCTTAACTCTGTCAACTGCGGCACAAACGCCTAAGATGCCCGTCTGAGGCGGATTGATAACGGGAGTAAAGGATTCAACACCCAAATTGCCTAAGTTAGAAACGGTAAAGGTTGCGCCCGTAAGTTTATCGGGGCTGATGTTGCCCTCTCTGCACTGAGCGGCAAGCTCCTTAACCTCTCTGGAAATCTGAAGCAAGCTCTTTTCTTCAGCATGGAAAATAGTGGGAACCATAAGACCGCGGGGCGTATCAATAGCAACGCCCAAGTTAACGTGCTTAAAGAGCCTGATGTTATTATCGTCAAGCATATGAGCGTTAAGATCGGGGTGATTTAAAAGTGTTCTTGAAACAGCATAAAGAACCATATCGCCCAAGGTAATACCTGCACTTTCGCCCTCGGAAGCCTTTAACTGTTTTCTGTAATTCAAAATAGCAGTTGCGTCGAAGGACGAATTGTGGGTAAGCTGTGCCATTGTTGAAAGCGAAGTGCTCATGGACTTGCTTATTGCACGGCGGATACCGGAGAACTTAACGTCAGTATATTCTTCGTCACCGATAATTACGTTTTCGCTTGTTGCCGCGGGAGCTTTTTGAACAGCAACCGCAGGATTATCAATCAAGCTTCTGACGTCACGCTCAATAATTCTGCCGTTAGGTCCTGTAGGAACAGCATTTTCAGCATCTACCCCTGCGCGCTCTGCCAGCTTTTTGGCTCTGGGCGAAATAGCCGTACCGCTAACTGCTGTTGATTCAGCCGTTTGAGGCGCTACTGCCTTAACCTCTTGAGCTTTTTCTTCCTTAGGTGCTTCTGTCTGAGCGGGTGCATCTTGAGAAGCGCCATCAGGACGAAGTGCAGAGCAATCATCACCCTGCGCGCCTATTGCGCAAACGTTTACAAGGCAAGGAACTTCATCACCATCGTTAAAGAAGATTTCAAGAAGAGTTCCTTCCTCTGTTGATTCACATTCAAAGCTTGCTTTGTCGGTTTCATACGTAAAGAGAATATCACCTACTTTTACAGTATCGCCGACCTTTTTTTCCCACGTACCGATGATACAGCTTTCAACAGTTATACCGGCCTTGGGCATAATTACAGCCTTTGCCAAAATAATTCCCCCTTATAGTGAAATAATGATATATTTAATTATACCACTCACGCATAAAAAGTCAATATGTTTTTAGTTGCGAAAGCTATTCGAAATCATAGCGAAAGAGATTCGTAAGTTTTGTAAAACGGCTCTGTTTTTCTTTGTTTTGTGTATTTTTGGCTTAACTGCCCCTTTAAGAGCAACTGTAATGCGCACATCACGCCTAAAGCCATTGACGGTTTGCTTTTATTAAGGTAAAATATTCTTGGTGATTATATGATAAAAAACCTGCAATTTTATATTTCAACAAGCCTTAACCCTTACGAAAACCTTGCAACCGAAAAACAATTGTTTGACCTTGCAGACGATGACACGGTTATTCTCTATCTTTGGCAAAACGAAAACACCATCGTTATAGGGCGTAACCAAAACCCTTGGGTTGAATGCAGGGTTGACCTTGCAAAAAGCAATAACGTTTTAATTGCACGGCGTCTTTCGGGCGGCGGTGCTGTTTTTCACGACGTAGGCAACTTAAACTTTACCTTTATAGCAAAAAATACCAATTACGATTTACAAAAACAGATGCTTGTGCTAAAAAAAGCCTGCGCTCTTGCGGGCATTGAAGCCGAGCTTTCCGGGCGCAACGATATTTTAACCCAAGGCAAAAAGTTTTCGGGCAACGCCTTTTATTCTTCGGGCGGCACAAGCTATCATCACGGTACAATTTTGCTTTCGGCAGACAAGGAAAAAATGACTGAATATTTGACTCCGCCCAAGGCAAAGCTTGAAAGCAAGGGAATTAAATCCGTACGTTCAAGAGTAATTAACCTGTGCGAGCTTAACAATACCTTAACGATTGAAAAAATGCGCCAATATATGCTCTATGCTTTTAGCCGTATATACTCTTTGCCCGCAACAGAAATCTCTTTCCTCAACAAAGAAGAAAACCGTATTCTTGCACAAGAATACGGTAGCTGGAATTATTTATTTTCTTCTCCCATTCCCTGCAGTATTTCCTTGGAAAACAGCTTTGAGTGGGGGCATATTTCTCTGGGACTTGAAGTAAAAGACGGACATATTATTAAGGTGCAGGCTTTTACTGACTCTATGGACATTACCCTGCCTAAAAAACTTGACAGTGCACTTAACAACGTTCGCTTTAATCATCAAGAACTTCGCTTGGCGTTAGACAGCGTATTTCCCCAAAATATATCAAGGGATATTTTTGCATTAATTGCAACTGTTTTAAATTAAAAAAACAGTGCTTAAAATTTCAAAAAACAAAAACACGGTTGCTCAAAAGCTATCCGTGTTTTTTTGTTCATATTATCAGAAAAGTCCCATTCCGCCGTAAGAAACAACGATTGTGGCAAACACGATGGATACCATTGACAAGAGCTTGATTAAAATGTTAACCGAGGGCCCTGCAGTATCTTTAAAGGGGTCGCCTACCGTATCGCCAACAACTGCCGCCTTATGACTTTCGGAGCCTTTGCCGCCAAAGTTATCGGCTTCGATATACTTCTTTGCGTTATCCCAAGCGCCGCCGGAGTTTGACATCATAACTGCCAATACAAAGCCCGAAACAAGAGCGCCCGCGAGCATGCCTACAACACCGTTTGCGCCAAGCACAAGACCTACTACAATGGGCGAAAGCACGCCTAAGGAAGCAGGAGCAATCATTTCCTTTAAGGAAGACTTTGTGCATATATCAACGCAGGTTTCGTAATCGGCTTCCGCCTTGCCTTCCATAAGACCTGTTATCTCTTTAAACTGTCTTCTAACCTCTACAACGATTTTCTGCGCCGCACGGCCTACTGCCTGCATAGTCATTGCAGAGAACAGGAAGGGCAACATAGCGCCTATAAATAAGCCTATTAAAACAGCGGGATTCGTTATGCTTAAATTCAACATTTGAGGATTGATTGCGTTGATTTCGTCCGTATATGAAACGATTAACGCAAGAGCCGTAAGTGCTGCCGAGCCGATAGCAAAGCCCTTTCCTGTTGCCGCAGTAGTGTTACCCAAAGAATCAAGAGCATCTGTGCGCTCACGAACCTCTTCGTCAAGACCGCTCATTTGAGCTATACCGCCTGCGTTATCTGCAACGGGACCGTAAGCATCGGTTGCAAGAGTTATGCCTAAGGTTGAAAGCATACCTACTGCCGAAAGACCTACGCCGTAAAGACCCGATACAAAGGATACGTTTCCTCCTGCGCAGAAATAGCTTATGATAACGGAAATGCCAACAATGATTACGGGAATTGCCGTTGAACGCATACCCAAAGCAATACCGTCAATAATAACGGTTGCGCTACCTGTTTGGGCAGAGCCGGAAAGCTTCTTAGTGGGCTTATATGTATCAGAGGTATAGTATTCAGTAAAGTATCCGATTAAAACACCTGCTACAAGACCTGAAATAATTGAACCGAAAAGCTCAATATGCTGAGGGAACAAAACACAAACGGCAACAAAGGTTACAACAGTTGCAATAATTGCCGCAGAATAAGTACCCTTTCTGAGAGAGCCTAAAAGCTGCTTTTGCGTTGCGCCTTCCTTTGTTGAAATAAAGAAGGTTGAAACGATTGAAGCGATTATACCTATTGCCATAATAAGCATGGGTAGAAGCACACCGCGAATACCCATTCCTGCCGTAACAGCTAAAGAAGCACAGGATATTACTGCACCAACGTACGATTCGTACAAGTCGGCACCCATACCTGCAACGTCGCCTACGTTATCGCCTACGTTATCGGCAATACAAGCGGGGTTTCTTGGGTCGTCCTCAGGGATACCTGCTTCAACCTTACCTACAAGGTCAGCACCAACGTCAGCCGCCTTTGTGAAAATGCCACCGCCTACACGGGCAAAAAGTGCCATAGAGCTGGCGCCCATACCAAAGGTGAGCATTGTGGCCGTAATTTCTTCAACAGGAAGAAGAAATACGTATTTTAACAAAATAAACCAAAGGCTAACGTCCAAAAGACCTAAGCCTACAACTGTCATGCCCATAACAGTGCCGGAAGAAAATGCAATCTTCAAGCCCTTGTTAAGACCTTGCTGTGCACCGTTCGCAGTACGGCTATTGGCATAGGTAGCTATCTTCATACCTACAAAACCCGATATGCCCGAGAATAAGCCGCCCGTTAAGAAAGCAACGGGAACGAAGGGTGAAACAATTTTAAATACAGCACAAACGATAAGCACTACAAACATTACGGCAAAGAAAATGCCTACCGTTTTGTATTGACGCTTTAAATATGCCATAGCGCCTTTACGGATTTTTGCGGAAATTGCTGCCATTTTTTCCGTTCCTTCAGGCATCTTTTTAACCTGGAAAAACTTATAGCACGCAAAAAGCAATGCTAAAACAGCCGTTCCTAAGACAAAAAATGGAATGTAATCCACCTTTTTCATCTCCTTCTTTTATTTGATAAGTTTTATCATATCACAATATCAATTTTTAAGCAAATCTTTTTTAACGAATTTTTGCATTTTTATCTATGCTCACCAAAATAACGAAAGCACGCTGAAGAGCGTGCTTTCGTTATTTGTATAAATTATTCTTTTAGTTTTTAATTTATTTCGTCCAAAGAAAATTTTTCAAGAGCATATTTTTTCGCATATTCGCCAAACTTTGCTTTAAACTCTTTATTTTCCTGCTTAACCTCGTGCAAGTAGTTATGAATATCAAGTTTTTCGTTACGTGCCATTTCAATTAAACAGCCTGCGATATTTGAGCAATGGTCGGAAACGCGCTCCAAATTGGTCAAAATATCGGATAAAATAAAACCTAATTCTATTGAGCAAAGATTCTTTTGAAGCCTTAAAGTATGACGAAGCTTAATCTGGTCACGAAGACCGTCAATAACCTGCTCAAGAGGCTCTACCAAAGAAGCCTTTTCAAAATCGGTTTCAATAAATGCTTCCTGAGTAATATCAACAATTTCGTTAACCGCATCGCGCATTTTGTCAAGGTCCACGTTGGCATACTCAGAGAAGCCTGTATCCTTTTCCTGGATTTCCGCCGCAGATTCCATTACGTTAACCGCATGGTCGGAAATTCTTTCGAAATCACCTATCATATGAAGGAATTTTGTAACCTCAACGCTTTCGCTTTCCGTCATAGGCTTTGCAGAAAGCTTTACAAGATACGAGCCAAGCTCGTCCTCATAAATATCAACCTTTTCCTCTTCCGCTTCAATCTCTTCAGCAACCTTGGGGTCGAATTTTTCCAAAAGACCTAACGCCTTTTTCAAGGAGCCCGTAGCAAGTTGACTCATTTGGCAGATTACGAGCCTTGCATTTTCAATGGCAACGGAAGGTGTTTCTAACAGACGGTCGTCAAGCATTGCCGTAAACTCGTCACCCTTTTTATCGTCGCCCTTAACTGTAGCAACCGCAAGCTTTTCAAGAAGACTTGTAAAGGGCCACATAAGGCCTACTGCCAAGAACTTAAAGGTGGTGTGTACTATTGCAATACCCCACATATTAATTGTTGTGTTGTTTGCAATAGCAAAAATATCTACGACGTTTGCAGCACTTAAAATTGCGCCTACTATATAGTACATTAAAAGCCAGAACACAACGCCGATTATATTGAAATAAAGGTGCGCGACAGCCGTGCGTTTACCGTTTTTGTTGGCGCCGATTGAAGAAATCATCGCCGTAACGCAAGTACCGATGTTCTGACCTAATATAATAGGTATTGCCGTGCCGAAGGAAATTGCTCCCGTAACGGATAATGCTTGCAGAATACCAATAGAGGCTGACGATGACTGTACAATAGCCGTTAAGACAGTTCCCGCAAGAACGCCGAAAAGGGGATTGTTAAAAAGAATTAGAATTTCCGTAAATTCTTTATTGTCCTTAAGCCCCGCAACCGCATCGGACATAAGGGACATACCTACCATTAAAACGGCAAAGCCCATTAAAACTGAGCCCATATCCTTTTTCTTGTCCTTTTTTGCGAACATTATCAGGCAGATGCCGGCAAGTGCAAGAATAGGCATCCAGGCATCAGGCTTTAAGTAGTTAAGCCACGCAGTAGCGCCTGCGCCGCCCTCTATGCCGTTAAGCGCAGTAAGCCAGGCAGTAACTGCCGTACCAACGTTTGCGCCCATAATAACGCTTATGGCTTGGGCAAGCAACATAGTACCTGAGTTAACAAAGCCTACTACCATTACTGTTGTAGCCGAGGAAGACTGAATAATAGCAGTAACACCAAGTCCTAACAAAAAGCCTTTTATCTTGCTTGACGTTAATTTGCCAAGAATTGTTTTAAGCTTTCTGCCCGCGCTTTTTTTGAGTCCCGTTCCCATAACGTCCATTCCGTACAAGAACAAAGCCAAGCCGCATACAAGTGTCAAAATTTCAAAAATTCCCATTTGTTTTTCTCCGCAATCTCTTTAAAATGGTTTCAGCAAATGCCCGCGCTTTTGCCGAAAAAGTAAGTAGCTTGTTACAATTTTAGTATATCTGTTTTACTATACTTTGTCAACCAAAGTTGGCGCGGAAATTGTAAATTTTCTGATTAAAACAAACAAAAAACAAAGGCAACGGGCAAAATCCGTCACCTTTGTTTTTAACAGTATATTTACTTATTTTTTTCCTTATAATCCTTAATTAAATCACGGTAGAAATAGAAGGAGTCCTTAGGTATTCTTTCCTGAGTTCTGTAGTCAACGTAAACTAAGCCAAGGCGGGGGTCGTAGCCGTTATCCCATTCAAAGTTATCAATAAAACTCCAGTTAAAGTATCCGCGAACGTCTATTCCTTCGTCCTTAGCGCGCAAAAGCTCGTTGGTGTATCTCTTAATATAGTCAATTCTCTGGGGGTCGTGAACCTTACCGTCAAGGTGTACCCAGTCCATACAGGCAGCGCCGTTTTCAGTAATGATAATGGGAGTTTTATATCTTTCGTACAAGAAGCGAGCTCCCCAATAAATTACCTGAGGCATTACAGGCTGACCCATAGTAGTTCTGGGATATCCCTGATAAAGCGGATCCTCTTTAAAGCCTGCTTCGTTATCGCAAGGAGAAACTGAGCCGCCCCAATAAATGTTCTGACCGTAAAAATCAAGAGGCTGTGAAATAAGCTCTAAATCTTCCTTGGTGATGTTGGGAATATCGCCTTTGAACATCTCGTAATATTCCTTGGGATAATCGCCGAAGAATATGGGGTCGCTGTAAAGAATAACGTTATAGAAATTGCTCATCAGGTGAAGCGAGAAATACGCTTTTCTTGCAAGCTCAAGCTGCTCGGGAGAGTCGTCCTTGGGGAAGAAGGGGTTTGCGCAGGGCGCGTAGCCGACCTTAACGTCCTTAACGGTTTCTCTTAAAACCTGAACGGCTCTGCCGTGTGATTTTAAAATGTTATGTACTGCCAATAATTTATCTTTGGTAGAATATCTTACTGCAGGTGCGTGACCCCAGCCGTCCATACCGCCAATTATGCATTGTGGCTCGTTAAAGGTAATAAAGTTCTTAACTCTGTCGCCTAACCTTTCGGCAACTACTCTGGTGTAATTTGCAAACCACTCAACTATTTCATCGTTAAGCCAGCCGCCCTTTCTGAACACCTCCAGGGGCAAATCCCAATGGAAAAGCGTTACGTAAGGGGTAATGTTGTATTTTAAAAGCTCGTCAACCAAATCAGAATAAAACTGCAAGCCTTCTTCGTTAGGCTCGCCAAAGCCGTTAGTAAAAATTCTCGGCCATGCAATAGAAAATCTGTATGCATCAACGCCAAGCTCGCCCATAAGCTTAACGTCTTCTTTATAGTGGTGGTAGTGGTCGCAGGAAACGTCAGCATTTTCGTTATAACGAATTCTACCGGGAGTATGAGCTAAAACGTCCCAGATAGACTCGCCCTTGCCGCCTTCGTAAAGACCGCCTTCAATCTGTATTGCCGCAGTGGCAACGCCCCAAACAAAATCTTTTTCCATAAAAAACCTTCCTTTGATGTTTAATTGTTTTTATTTTCGATTATTATATCATTTAATTATGTGTATTGCAATAGAACAAATCTAAAAAATTATGTAAACTTTTTTAATTAAAATACCTCGGTTGCAAATAAAAACTCCTGTAAGAATTAAACCTCTTCAAAATTTAATTGCACAAAGAAATCTATTGCTTCGCCCTTGTTAATTTGCCTATACGCAAACTTGTCGTCTAAAAACGTTGTGGCAGGTTCAATGCCCAAAGCATAAGCTTGGGTTACGGGATTGTTCCACTGAACCAGATGCGGTAACGTTTCTTTTGAATACGTTACGGTAAGCTTCTTTCCTATTTTTTTGTTTGTTACCGAAACGCAGTTTCCGTTATTTAATATAAAGTAACAGCTTTCATCAGCATTATCTACAGGTGCTTCAAAAACAGCTCTGTTATCAATTTTTGTTTTTGAGTATTCCGTCCTCGGTATAATCTCTTTAAAATCACCCTTGATTTCAACGCCCTCATCAAGCATAGGATACCCTATATTTATGTGGTAAAGCAAGCAATAATCTTCCTGCTTTGTGCCGTTATTTATGAGTTTATCGTTAATGTTCAACACGCCTGTTCCCGTGCAAAGAGTCACTGTGCGCTCAAAATACAAATTTTCACCGCCAAGAGAAGTTATTTCTGTTATTGCCCTTACAAGCAACTTATCTTCACTTTGGGAAACTTCTACAACCTTGGCAGGTGTAGAATGAAAACTGCCGTGAGGCTCAAAACCTTCTCTGTCGCCCACAGAATCCAGACCACAGGTATATATCATACCGCCTTCGAAGCGTTTTAAAAAGGGAAGCTCGCGAGTTTGAAAACCGTTTTTAGAAACAAAGCTCATATTTACGCCCTTATAAAAAACCTGCATTACGTCAAGAGCCTTGCTCTCGTTTAAAAGCACGCGCAAAACTCCGTTATCCATTTCAACAACCTTTAACCCGTTTTCCTTACCGTCGGTTAAAACATATCTCCTTACATAGCCTACCTGCAGAGAATTACTGATTTTTTTATTGCACATAATTATCTCCTTAATAGCATTTTAAGCGGAACACGTCCGACGCATTCCCGCAAAAATATTATAACATTGCAATATAAATTACGCAAGAAAAAGCGTTCCTTTTTTTAAGGAGCGCTTTTTTGTTTATGATTTTACCGTTTTTTTGTAACTGTTTAAATTGTTCCGTCCCAGGAAGAAGTTTCGGTTTTCTTTGCTTCTTCTTCGTCAAACCAATGCTGTGTAACAACCTTGGTTTCGGTGTAGAAGCGGTAGCCGTCCTTACCTAAGCAATGCAGGTCGCCGATAAAGGAGTTTTTGTGACCTGAGAAGGGGAACATTCCAACGGGTACGGGAATACCAACGTTTACGCCTACCATACCGCCATCGGTGTGACGGGCAAATTCACGGGCATAATAACCGCTTTGAGTATAGATAACGCTTCCGTTTGCAAAGGGATTTGCGTTCATAATACGAAGCCCCTCTTCAAAGGTTTTAACGCGCTTAATACAAAGCACGGGACCAAAGATTTCCTGAGTACCTACAGTCATATCTTCCGTAACGTTATCAAGAATTGTAGGACCAACGTAGCAACCGTTTTCGTAGCCTTCAACCTTAACGTTACGACCGTCCAAAACGAGCGTTGCGCCTTCTTCGATGCCCTTGTTTATCCAGTTGATAACCGATTGCTTGTGAGCATGGTTTACAACGGGGCCAAGCTTTGTTTCCTTATCGTAGGCAGGACCGATTTTAAGACCTTTAGCAAGTTCTGCAATCTTTGCAACAAGCTTATCTGCAATTTCTTCCTGAGCAACAACTACGGGAAGAGCCATACATCTTTCGCCTGCACAGCCGAATGCGGAGTTAATAATACCTGCGGCAGTTCTGTCGATAGCCGCGTCGTTAAGAACTAAAGCGTGGTTTTTAGCTTCGCAAAGAGCCTGCACGCGCTTGCCGTTTTTAGCGCCTTCTGCATAAATGTGAAGACCGACGGACGTTGAGCCTACGAAGGTAATGCCCTTAATGTCAGGGTGTCTTAAGAAAATTTCTGCTTCGTTTCTTGAGCATGTTACGATGTTGATAACACCGTCGGGAAGACCTGCTTCCTTATATAACTCTGCAATACGAAGAGCTGTTCTGGATGTGAAGCTTGCCGCTTTTAAAACGATTGTATTTCCGCAAGCGATACACATAGGAGTCATCCAGCCCATAGGAATCATAGCGGGGAAGTTAAAGGGAACGATACCTGCAAAAACGCCCAAGGGTTCACGATAAAGAACGGTATCATAGCCTGTGGAAGCGTCCATAAGGCTTTCGCCCATCATAAGCGACGGCGCGGAAATTGCCTGCTCCGTACCTTCCTTTGCCTTTAATACGTCACCTTTAGCGTCTGCCCAAGCCTTGCCGTTTTCTCTTGCAACGAGCTCGGTAAGCTCGTCCATATGCTCGATTAAAAGATCGCGTACCTTGTAAAGAATTTGTACTCTCTTAATTACGGGAGTTGCTGACCACGCGGGGAAGGCTGCCTTTGCGGCGGCAATAGCATCTTCTACCTCATCTACGGTACAGCAAGGAACCTTTGCAACAACCTCGCCTGTGCTTGGGTCAAGAGCATCGGTATATTTTTCTGTTTTTGATTCAACGTATTCACCGTTAATAAAAAGCGGTAATTTTTTAATATCTGCCATTTTGTTATTCTCCTTAAAATGAATATTGAATACTGTTATTTATTTAATAACCACGTATGCTTGGGGTCGAAGATACGGTCAGTCCACGGGTTGTTTTCAAGATGACGAATCATCCAAACGTAGTACATTCTGTATCCGGGTGCCGTTGCCTGAGGATGCATTTTATCACCGGGAATAGCGCAGAAGCTACCGTCAGTTACCTTAAACACGTCTTCACCTATAAAGCAAGCACCAAAGCCGTTGGGGTGGTCAAAGTGATAGTAATATACCTCGGGCTGTGTGTGGCTGTGGGGCAAATAGCTGGTCCAGCCGCCAGAGCCTGAAATTACTTCGCCAAGCACCATATTGGAATAAGGCGCATTATCGTAATCAAAATAAGTGCGTACCGTTCTTACTACGTTGCCGCCAAGCTCGCCTAAGCCGAAAATATCATCTCTGCAGGTTGTGGGTGTATAGAAAACAGGTTCAAATGTTTTATCGTTTTCAGCCGATTGCAATAAAACTTCGCTGTCAGCCTGGGCTTCGATTGTAACGCTAACGTTTTTGCAAATGTGAAGGCAATAACCGCCTTCGTCAAAGCAATCCTTACGTTCTGCCTTTTCTGTTTTTCCTTGCCAGGAATAGCTGATGCTTCCCTTTATAAGAAGTATCGCAAGCTCGCTGTTTTCAAGGCAAAACGTCTTTTTATCTCCGCATTTTAAATCAAGTACGGAAATATCCATCATCATATTGGCACATTCGCCCTTTGTTGATGTTAAAACTCTCTCCCCCGACATTGAAAACTCGGGGTATCCGAACATTTTTTCCATTTTTAGTCCCCCTTAATAACGACGTGCTTTTTTACGGTTTTCTTCTTTGCTTTCGTAAGCCTCGTTTACAGAAGCCTTTTGTGAAGTGGACGCAATTCCCACGTGCCACCAAGAACCGTAACCGTCAGTCATTGTTTTAGGAAGAACCTTAATATCAAAAAGCACACTGCGAGTTTCTTTTTTAGCATCTATTATTGCTTCTTCCAATTCCTTTAAATTAGTTATTCTGTATGCCTTACAACCATAGCCTTCAGCAACACGGGCAAAATCAATGCTGATAAAATCGCCTAAAAGCTCGCCTTGCTCGTTTCTTGAACGGAACTCTGTAGCAAGGTTGCCTATTCCGTTTGACATTTGAAGATTGTTGATACAACCGAAACCGCCGTTATCAAAAAGCATAACGTTGATTTTTTTGTTTTCCTGCAAAGCTGTAACAAGCTCGGAATGAAGCATTAAAAAGCTTCCGTCGCCCACCATTGAATAAACTTCGCGGGTTGGCTCAGCCATTTTAATGCCTAATGCGCCTGCTATTTCGTAACCCATACAGGAATAACCGTATTCCATGTGGTATGCATCGCGAGTGTCCGTTGTCCACATTCTTTGTAAATCTCCCGGCAAGCTACCAGAAGCGCCGATAATAATAGCATCTTCGTCAATAGTTTCTCTGATTTTGCAAATTGCGGCAACCTGGCTTAACTTACTGCCCGTCAAAAGCGCAAAATCGTCCATACTGCTCGCGTAACGGGCAGAAATCAAAGGATTCATTTGTTCGTCGCAGGAATGTGCGGCAAGACGAGCCATTTCCTGCTCCCAGCCTGCCCTTGCGGCAGAAATTTCTGTAGTATAAGCAGTCTTGTAAGCTTTTTCTCTTAAAATATTGCCAAGCGTCTGAATTGTTACCTTGGCATCGCCCACAACGGCAATACTATCGAGCTTCATTGCGTGGAAACGGGAAACGTTAACGGTTACTACCTTAACGTCGGGGTTGCCGAGCAACGATTTTGAAGCCGTAGTAAAGTCAGTTAAGCGGGAACCAACTGCAAGCACCAAATCAGCATCTGCTAAAATGGTGTTTGCGGCGCTGTTACCCGTTACGCCAACACCGCCAAGGCAATAGGGATTTGAAGAAAGACAAGCGCTTTTGCCTGCTTGTGTTTCAGCAAAAGGTATATTGAATTCTTGGCAGAATTTTTCCAAAGCTTCGCCTGCTTCTGAATAGCGAACGCCGCCGCCGCAGATTATAAGAGGCTTTTTAGCATTTAAAATTGCGTCTACAGCTTCCTTTAATTCTTCAACGGTGGGAATTGTTCTTATAATTTTGTGTACGCGCTTTTTAAAGAAGCTTTCGGGATAATCGTAACTTTCGCCTTCAACGTCCTGAGGAAGCGCAATACAAACTGCACCGCATTCGGCAGGGTCTGTCAACACGCGCATTGCGTTGATCATTGCAGACATTAACTGTTCGGGGCGCGAAACTCTATCCCAGAATTTGCAAACGGCGCGGAAAGCATCGTTTGTAGTCGTTGAAATTGCATTAGTATGCTCTACCTGTTGCAAAACAGGGTCGGGCTGGCGAGATGCAAAGGTGTCGCCGGGGAAAAGCAATAAGGGAAGTGCGTTTGCCGTTGCGCAAGCCGCCGCAGTTACCATATTTGCCGCGCCGGGACCGATAGAAGATGCGCAGGCAATAATTTTGTGTCTGTTATTCTGCTTGCCGTATGCCGCCGCCATGTGTGCCATACCTTGCTCGTTTTTGCCTTGGAAAACCTTTAAATCACCGGGGTTTTCGTCCAAAGCCTGACCAAGACCGCAAACTATTCCGTGCCCGAAAACAGTAGTAATACCTTCAACAAATTTAATTTCTTTTCCGTCAACGGAAACGTATTGATTGTCAAGAAAGCGAACTAACGCCTGAGCCATAGTCATTCTTATTTCAGCCATTTTTTCTACCCCCTTGCAACCATTTCGCCGTATTTTTCTTTGCTTTCCTTAATGAAAGCCTGAATCTTTTCAAGGGTAGGCATATCGTCTGCGCAGGAATGGCTTGCAACAAGCATTGATGCCGCCGCTGAGCCGTATTCTAAGCAATCCTGAATATCCCAGCCCTCTAACAAGCCGTAAATAAAGGTTGCCGCATAGCCGTCGCCACCGCCGAAAGATTTTAATGCTTTTACGGGGAAAGGCTTAATAACAAACTTTTTGCCATCATTTGTATAAGCTGTTGAGCCTTGCTTGCCGTGCTTTATTACAACGATTTTTGCACCGCACGAATGCCAGAATGACGCGCTTTGCTCGTCGCTGCCGTCAAGGCCGATAAATTTCTCGGTTAAACTGTATTCTTCGCGAGAGCCTAAAATTACGTCGCTCTGTCTTGCAACTGCAGAATAATAGATGGCAATTTCATCTTTATTCTTCCAGTTATATTCTCTATAGTCGATATCAAAAATAACGGGTGTGTTGTTTTTCTTTGCAAGGGCAAGAGCTTTAAGGGCTGCTTCGCGTGAAGGACTTTCTGCAAGAGAAGTGCCCGAAATCAAAATAGCCTTAGTATTTTTAATGTAGTTTTCGTCAATATCGTCAACACAAAGCTGAAGGTCAGCAATACAGTTGCGGTACATTAAAATACTGCTTTCGTGCTCACTTAAAATTTCAGTAAATGTAAGGCCTAACTTTTCGCCGTTTGTGCAACGGTGAATATTGCTTGTATCAATACCGCAATTTTTAAAGTAATTGGTTACAAAATCACCGAAGCGGTCATCGGAAACACGCGCAAAAAAGCTAAGCCTTTTATTAAGGCGCGAAAGGCCTACTGCAATGTTTGCAGGTGAGCCTCCAAGGTATTTACGGAAAGTTGTGCTTTCCTCTAAGGTTTTAAAGTAATCAATAGGATTAAAATCAATAGCAATTCTTCCTAAAAGGACTAAATCATATTCCCTTTTTGAATCAAATTCTATGTATTTCATTTATTATCACTTCCATTATTAAATATTTGAATGTGCCGTTTTACGTTGTTGAATACGCCCTCTACCATTTTTTCGTTTAATCCGAAAAAGTTGTGGGTGCTATCAAGAGCAAAATATTCCTTTGCCCCCAAGGTGAGCGCATCAAAGCTTGCTGTGGCAATGTTGATTTTGCGCACTCCCAAATCAATGCATTTGCGGAATTCATCATCTGTAATTCCGCTGCCGCCGTGAAGCACAAGGGGGATTTTTACTTCGTTTTTAATCTTCGATAAAATATCGAATCGTAGCTTGGGCGCCTGGGTATAGTGCCCGTGAGCGTTGCCTATGGCAACTGCCAGAGCGTCAACAGGCGCTTTTTTCACGAACCGCTTTGCATCTTCGGGCTGGGTATAGGTCATTTGCGCACTACCTGTGCCGTCTTCGTTTTTACCTAAAACACCAAGTTCTGCTTCGACGTTGACGTTGCATTTTCTTGCCAGCGCTATAACCTCGTTGGTGTTTTCTATGTTTTCTGCCAACGAATTTTTCGAGCCGTCATACATAACGGAGGTAAAGCCTAATGCTATTGCGTGCCTGATGGTATTATAGGACGTGCCGTGGTCAAGATGCACTGCAATATCCACATTTGCATATTTTGCCGCAGAAACCATCATAGGCCCCATTAACAAAAGGGGCGAATGCTTCAGCCTTACTTCTGCTATCTGAAGTATTATGGGTGTGTTCGCTTCTTCCGCGGCTTTAACAGCTCCAAGCACCATTTCCATATTGCCTACGCTGAACGCTCCTACTGCCACGTTGCGTTTTTCGGCATTTTCGAGCAATTCGCTCATTTTACACAAAGCCATTTAAGCTCACCTGCCTTTTGTTGTATGTTTTTATGTGTTATATTTGTTATGCGCAAACTATACGCACAAAAGATTAATACTCGATTTTTACGGGCTTACCTGTTTCAAGAGATTCTTTTGCAGCAAGAGCAACCTTAACTGCGTTAAGACCGTCGATTGCGCCAACTTTTGTTTTTGTGCCGTTATCAACAGAGGCAAAGAAGCACTTAACTTCGTCAATAAAGGAATCCTTATATCTTTCCAAGAAGAAATACTTGGGTTTAAGGCTTGTAACAGATTCTTCTGTGCTGAGCTTTGTGGAGTTATCTGTATCGTTTTCAACAGTAACGCAACCCTTTGAGCCGAACACTTCAACTCTCTGGTCGTAACCGTAAGCGGCTTTTCTGCTGTTATCAATAACGCCTAATGCGCCGTTTTTAAACTTTAAGGTTACGATTGCAGTATCAATATCGCCTGCTTCGCCGATAGCTTTATCAACTAAAACTGTGCCGCTGGCAAAAACTTCATCAACTTCGCTGCCGCTTAAATAGCGCATCATATCGAAATCGTGAATCATCATATCAAGGAAAAGACCGCCTGAAACCTTTACGTAATCAATTGACGGCGGTGCGGGGTCGCGGGAAGTAACTTTAACGATATGAACGTCACCTACTTTGCCGTCTTCAACTAAATCGCGAACCGCTCTGAAGTTGTGGTCAAAACGACGGTTAAAGCCTACCTGGAAAGTAACGCCTGCTTTTTCAACTGCGTCTAAAGCGTCCTGAATCTTACCTAAATCGTAATCAATGGGCTTTTCGCAGAAAATGTGCTTGCCTGCGTTTGCGGCTTCAATAGTAATTGTTGAGTGTGTGTTTGTGGGAGAGCAAATTAAAACTGAATCAATGGTTTCGTCTGCTAAAATATCGTGATAATCTGCATAAACCTTTTCAATGCCTAAATCTGCTGCCCAATCCTTAATATTTTCGCAAAAAGGATCTGCTATTGCGGTAACACGAGCATTGGGTACTGATTTAATTAAATTTTCTGCGTGTAATTTACCGATTCTGCCGGCACCGATAACACCTACGTTATGTTTCATAACAAAATTCCTCCTAAAATCAATTAACTCTTGGATAATATATAAATAATTGTGAAATGCGGTCGCACTCACCTAAGAAAAGCTGACCGTTGGCGCCTCTGCACATTGAGCCAAACACGTAACCGTTCCAGGGGCGTTCGCTATGAGCTAAAGGACAGCCTAAATCTCTTAAATCTCTTGTTTCGGGATTGAAAACGGCAAGATGTGCGCAATCGTCGTCAAGACCGATAATTGCATAAAGCTGACCGCCTGTTGCCGCCATACCGTTAACGTAAGTCTGAGTGGTAGGCTTGCCGAGAGTGGTAACTGTTTCCGTTTCGGGATTAAATGCAAAAATTACGCCGTCAATGGTTCCGCCGTAAAGCACTTCACCGAACGCGCACCAAGCAGTTACGCGGTTATAAAGCTCCAAGCCTTTAATGGAAGCTGCCCTGCAAGCGCATTTTCTTAAGCCTTCCTGAGAAACCTCAAAAATCTGTCCGTAGAGGCCGCAAGCAAAAATACGGTCGCCGATTTTACCGAACTTGCTTGAGAAGTTTCCGTTGGGGTCTAACTGACCGATAACGTTAAGCTCAGTCATATCTTCATTCAAAGTATAAACCTTGCCCTTTTCCTTGCCAACCAAATATACGGTGCCGTTAGCATCAAAGGTTAAATCACCCATAGCTTCCGGCAACTCTGTATTCAAAACTTCAATTTGACCTACAGAATGGCAAGGGTCAATTGTTGAGAAGAATAATTGGTCTTCTGCGGGAAGGTCAAAAATTTCACGAACTCCTAATCCTGTGAAATCCTTATCTCTGAGAAGAACCGAGCAAGAGCGGTATGTAAAAAGTTTTGCTTTACCGCAAGAACAGTTTACAACACCTAAAACAACGGCGTTGGGCAACTCGATAATTGCGGGAATTTCAGAATCATTTTCGCATACAACGCCGATATCTACTACTGCATCTGCATCGGGTGCAGGATTATAGTAGAAAAGGTGTGATTTTTTACCTGAGGTTGCACCGTAAACGTGACCTGAAGAATGATTTACAAGAGCTGTAATTGAGCACTCGTTTTCAGGAATGGGTCGTACAAATTCCTTGGGTCCTAAAGAGCGAACCTCAAAATGACCTTCTGTAACGAAAGCGCTTTTTTCAAATTCTGCTCTGATAGTTAAAAACTGCTTTAACTGTTCAGGGTCAAGATTTTCTTCCTTTAAAGGAGATTTGGGAAATACCATATTATCTAAATCTATCATTGTTTTTACCCCCATACTCTACGCTTGCCGTGACTGCCGGGCTTTAAGCCAACGTCACAACAGAACATTTTTGTCGGTGTGTTACCTGCTTCTGCAAAATACAGCTTACCGTCTGCGCCGAAAGCACCGCGGGACATATGGTCACCGTACTGACCGTCGCAAATGAGTGCGCCTAAAAGCTCGCGCTCCTCTGTTTCGGGGTCAAAGCGAATTAAGTGAGGTCTTGCACCGTCAGGTGTTTCAAGGTTAGCAACGAAGTAAAGCTTGTTATCAGAACCGAAAGTCAATCCGCCGCAGTGGTCGTTAATAATGTGCTTCCATTCAGGACTTTCTTCGCCGTAAGCCTTGCCGAAATCACGCATTTCGTGGGTTTCAAAATCAAAATAGAAAAGCCTGCAACCCCAAGTCCACGTTACACCGTAAACGCCTTTTCCGTCGGGAGAAGGAACAACGTCATATACGGTATTATGATATCCGTTTCTAAAATCAGCGTGAGGAATTGAAACGTCAAGATGCTCAAATTCTTCCGTATCGGGATTAAACTTTATAATTTTGCCGTAATCGTCAGCAGTGTAAGCGTTCTCTTCATCATCAAGCCAAATGCACTGAGGATTGATGTTTCCGATTCTGCCGATAATTTTTGTTTCATAAGTATCAATATCAAATACAAAGAAACGGTTTCTGGGATAGCTTATGCCGAAAATCTTTCTGTGCTTCTCTGCAAGAGCCATACATCTGGAGCCTTCGTGGGGCAAGAAAATTTCGTTATGTTTAATTGTTCCGTCAGGGGACATAATTACTATACCTGAACCCCTAAAGAACTTTCTTGGGTGCTTCCAAGCGTTCCATGCACGCCAGATCCAATCGTTTACAGGTGCGCCTGTGCAGTGGGTTGCGGCATAAATTGTGCCGTCAGTTGCCTGAAGCAATGACTTGTGTACCTTTGAGTGCGATGCTTCACCGTTTTCGGGGTCAATACCGATAGCGTTGGAAACGGCACAGAGATAATCTAATTTTTTCGTTATAGGCTCATACCCTGCCACAAAACCTGACATACCGCCTGTAAGCTCGCCGCAAACGCCGATATAAATTTTATTATCCGTTCCTTCTATTAAAGCCCAACAAGTATCGTGCTCGGGAAGCTTATCGAATACAACTGTTGAAACCTTCATTTTTTCGTTACTCAATTGTATATCCTCCTTTTACAGCCCTGCATTTTCTTTAATGAATTTTCTTGCTTTAATTGCATATTCTAAAGGATTTGCCTTTGCAGGATCCTGTTCTGCTTCAACAATGTACCAGCCTTCGTACTTGTTCTCGTTTAAAATATCAAACAAGGGTTTGAAATCAATCATACCGTCACCGGGAACTGTGAATACACCTGCGCGAACAGCATCTAAAAAGCTCATATCGTCTTTCTTTACAAGAGCGAAAACGTCTTTTCTGATATCCTTTAAGTGTACGTGACCGATTCGGTCGATATATTTTGTCAATACTTTTTCAGGGTCAACGTCAGAGAAAGTTAAATGGCCTGTATCAAAAAGCAAGTAAACGTATTCGGGATCGGTGTTTTCCATCATTCTGTCGATTTCTTCAAAGGTCTGCACACCCGTGCCCATATGATGATGGTAGCACATTTTCATGCCCTTTTCTTTAGCAAGCTTGCCTAATTTGTTAAGACCTTCGTTAAGCTTATCCCATTCTTCGTCGGTAAAGCTGGGTTTACCGGATAAAACGGGAGTATCAAGCATACCTTGTACGCTGTGACCTTGCTCAGCAACGTTAATGTGCCTTGCGCCCATATCGAACAAGAAATTCATAAACTCAATAAAGCCTTTTTCTGTTTCTTCATAGGGCTTTGTTGTTAAAAACGTGCTGAACCAAGCACTTGCAATAGACATACCTCTTAAATCAAGTGCTTTTTTAAGCACCTTGGTATCTCTTGGATATTTATTTCCTACTTCACTGCCTGTAAAGCCTGCAAGAGCCATTTCGCTTACGCACTGTTCAAAGGTGTTTTCTGCGCCTAAATCGGGCATATCGTCGTTTGTCCACGCAATAGGTGCAATTCCTAATTTAACCATTTTTCTTCCTCCTATTTCTTCCACGGGTCGATTACTATTTTCATGCTTGATGAATAATCCATTGATTTTCTAACTGCTTCGTCAGCATCAGCTAAACCGTAACGGTGAGTAATAAGCTTATCAAATGGATATAAGTTCTGATATCTCTGCATCATACGAAGAGATGGTGCGTATCCTGAATGAGAATGGTTTGACATACCTAAAATTCTCACGTCTTTTGCGCAAATTTCGTGAGGCTTTAATTCAACGCTTCTTCCAACGTCAACAAAGTTGCCTACGATAATAAACGTACCTGATTTTCTTACCATAGCAAGACCTTCAGGGAATGCTTCAGGCTCGCCGGCACATTCAACAACGACGTCACCGCCTCTGCCGCCCGTTTGCTGTTTAACTATATCAATACGCTCCTGCATAGTCGTGTTTGCTAAACACAAGGTAACGTCGGCACCGTATTGCTTTGCAATATCAAGACGGAACTGAGAAGTATCCGTTACGATAATTTTATCGGCACCCAAAAGCCTTGCTTTAATAATATGCATAATGCCTAACGGACCTGCGCCTAAAATTACCACCGTGTCGCCAAAGGCAAAGCCTTCTCCGTCAAAGGCATATAACTCTTTTGCTTTATCAAGAGTATAAGTAACGTCAAACAACTCTGCAAAAACTGCAACTTCAGGCTTCATTCCTTCGGGAACTTTATAAAGCTTTACCTTATCGATAATTGCCATATATTCAGAAAAACCGCCAAAGAGATGAGGTGCAACTGCGCATGAGAATGAGTTTCCGTAAGAATGGATATCGTCGCACCAAGGATAATCGGGAATGTGTCTGCAGAACCAACAATCACCGCAAACAGTATCGGGGCACATTACTACTCTGTCGCCCACCTTTAATTCCTGACCGTCATATTCAAGCTTGGCGTTTTTGTCGATTGCTTCAATAATACCAACGTTTTCGTGCCCTTGAATTATAGGGAACGGTGTGCTGATTTCTTGGGGAGTACCTGCGTACTGAACGTTCTCTCCCTTATACGTATGCTTATCTGTTCCGCAAATACCCGAAAGCTCTGTTCTTATTATTGCGCCACCTTTGGGCACATCAGGATAAGGAAACGTCTGTATTTCCATTTTTCGCGGACCTGTGAGTACCGCTGCTCTTACATCCTTAATCATAAAAACCTCCATAAAACAAAAGATAAACTCTCTTACTCTTACATTTTAATACTATTTTTCTCAAATTGCACGCATAATTTATGCATAATTTATGCAAGTTACGCATAATTTGTGCATAACTGCGTTTATTCCCTTGACAAAATTATTTTCGTTTGCTTTAATGAATATAACGAATATAAAACGGAGTGTTTTTATGATTACAACCAGCGAACTTGCAAAGCTTGCAGGTGTAAGCCAATCCACAATTTCACGGTGCTTAAACGACCACCCCTCCATCTCCTTTAAAACCAAGGAGAAGGTGCAAAAGCTCGCCCTAAAATACGGCTACGTAGAGCATAAAAAGGGTAAACGCACCTTGTTTTCGGGTATTCACCGAGTTATCGGCATACTTACCGAAGAAGATTCCTTTTTCGACCAACACTTTGTAAACTATGCCATAAACAAGCTTGTAAATACCGCTTCGGCAAAAAATTACTATATAATCCGCCTGCCCTTATCTTCTCACGAGGAAGGCTCAATGGAGCGTCTGCGTGAATTTTTAAAGCTTAATCTCATTGACGGTTTTATTATTATGCACCGCAACTTTGACGATGACATTCACAAATATTTAACCGAGCTTGGAATCCCCCACGTTTATTTTCTGCACTGCTCCCGCACAAGCTATGAGGTTTTGGACGTTATTGATTCAGACAACTACGTGGGCGGATATCTCGGCACTCAATATTTAATTAATAACGGGCACGAAAATATTTTAACCGTTACTTGCCCTTGGCGTGAATTCGAGGACCGTACCAACGGCTATAAGCAAGCGTTAAAGGAAAACGATATAAGGCTGACAAACGAATTTATTCTTTCTTGCAGCTGTACCTACAAGGACGCTTACGAACTGACAATGGCAAGAATAGCTACCTTTAAGAAGGCAACTGCCGTTTACGTGCAAAGTGATATTATGGCAGTGGGTGTTATAAACGCACTTACACAAAGCGGGCTTCGCGTGCCCGAAGATATTTCTGTTCTTGGCTTTGACGGCTACGCCTTGGGAAAAATGACAAATCCGCCCTTTGACAGCGTTGCCCACCCTATAGGCGAGCTTGCCGAATTAACAATTACCCGTTTGATTCAAATTATTTCAAGCGCCAAGAAACAGATTCCGCAACAAATTTTATTGCAGCCTCGCATTGTAAAACGCGGCTCGGTAAAGGCTCTGACCCAATAATTTGCGTCTTTACTTTAATGCAAGCTTGCGTTTGCATTGTTCTATACTATTGCCTTTATGACGCTAAAACCTTTAGCCGTCTTTTTTGCTGTTTCGTCCTCTGGCACCGCAATTTTACTTGTTTTCTTAAAAATGAAAAAGCCGAGCCAATTTGGCTCGGTTTTTTTATAAATATTTTCTTATATCTATTGCCAGCTTTTCTTCAAGGTTTATAAGTCTTTTTGCAATATCCTTGGATACTTCGTCGGCTGCCTCGTATTCGTTCAGATATTTGTTAAGGGATTTAACACCCATATTACAGCCGTCGGTCATTAAATCTGCAATTACCTTATCAGATTCGTCTATGGCAATTTTAAGATTTGTTTTTATCCACGACATTCCCTTTGCCATGGGGTTAGGCTCTTTTCCGTCGTCCTTATACTTATCAAGCAACTGCTGAATTTCGGAATCAAGCTTGTCATGCTCCTTCTTGCACTTGTTAAGCAATCCTTTGAATTCTTTATTCTTAACAAAAATTACAACGTCGGAAATTGACGAAGTTCCCATTTTTACGCCCGCATCACATTCGCGCAAAAGCTTTATTGTATCCTGCTCTACCATAATAATCACATCCTTTGTTTTTTTTATTTATTCCCCAAAGAATGCTTTATTATACAAATGTTATTGCAAAATTACTGTTTTTTTGAAGTATCAAGACTGTTTGCAAAAACAAAAAATCGGTCGTACAAATATTCGGTAACGAAATTTATAATCATTGTGATAGCAAGCACAACGTATTCGTTCCAGCCAACGCCTGCACCAGTTAAAACGGCTGTCCACCAGGTAGAAAGGGGCGTGAACACCAAATAAAATGCCGCTACCTTTAGCATTGCAACGGGCACGTTTCCTGCCGAATAAAAGGTAAAGCGTCTGTTTAACGTAAAATTCCACAAAACAGAAGCAATCAATGCCAACAGGTACGCCAGCCAATGCTCAAGATGAAGCACCTCTTCGAACAGAGCAAAGCTTGCTATTTGAATTACGCCCGCACTAATAGAAAACAAAACAAATTTTATACTGCGAATAATCTCTTTTTTCTTTTCCATATAGTTACTCCTTTTTCGTCAGCCCATATCGCGTTCTTGATTAACCGCGACTCTTTTTCGTCAGCCCTCTCGCGTTCTTGATTAAACGTGACCTTGCCAACACGAAAAATGTTGATTTATAATTTATCTGTGCAGATACTCCTGCAGTCTGTCAGGAAAATTAACAGTCATACCGTCAACACCAAGGTGGCAAAGGGTTTTCATTTTTGCAACACTTGTCACATTCCAGGCTCTTACGCCAAGGCCTAATTTTCTCCAAGCGCGCATTTGTTCTTTTGTTACGATTTCTGCCATAGGTGCAAGCTCTTCTCCGCCGAGTGCAAGCAAGCGCTCAACCTCACCGTTATCAGTTGAAAAAACGAGCCAGCCGACACGCGCCGTTTTATCCAACTCCTTGATTTTCTTTATGTATTCATACTTAAAGCTTGTAAAGGTAACCTTGTTTAAAATTCCGAACTCCTTAACCATATCAAGCGTGCCTTCTTCAACGCCCTCACCTTTAAGCTCTATAGCAAAGCTTATATCGTAATCAGCAAATTTTTCTAAAAACTCACGCAACGTAATAATTCTATCGTAAAAGCCCGTTGTGCAGTTGCCGTAAATTTTTAATTTTTTAAGCTCTTCGAGAGTATAATCCTCAAGCCTTCCGCTTCCCGAAGAAACTCTGTCAAGGGTATCATCGTGAAACAGCACCAAAACTCCGTCCTTTGTCTTTTGAACATCCGTTTCGATTCCGTTTGCGCCATAAAGCAAGCCTAAATAGAATGAAGAAAGTGTGTTTTCGGGTGCATATTCGCTTGCTCCTCTGTGTGCATAATTGATCATCGTGATACCTCCGCTTAATTATTTTATAATATTTTATCATATCGCTGAAGTTTTTGCAATACTCGCTATAAAAAAGAAAAGCAGAAACGCTTTTTCGTTCTGCTTTTTTGTTCATTACAGTGCGATTTTGCACCATTTTATCTTGTTTTTACTCAATTACTTTATTTTGTTAAAGGCTTCTATCCAAAGATTCTTTATTATTTCCTGGCCGCACATAGTAGGATGTACGCCATCCGCTGTCCAATAGCTTTCAGGAGCTTTCTTACAAGCATCGTCAAAAGCAGGCTGCAGCTCGACAAGGGGAAGATTATACCTTTCAGCCATTTTCTTAACCACCGTCGCCTTTTCGGCAACGTCTTTTTTAAATAGGTCAAAACGAGTTGGGTTTTCTTCGGTATTACACGTGCCCGTTCCGTTAAGAACAAAGGGTGCTATTAAAATAAGCTTTATATCAGGGCAAGCCTCTTTAATTTCGTCAATCATCATTGTATAAATTGTTTCGAACTTTTTAGTATCAACGCCGTTTTGGCTTTCAATTTCGTGCCAAGTATCGTTTACACCAATATAGATGCTTGCATAATCGGGCTTAAGATTGATAAAATCCATCTTAATTCTTGCGTAAAGGTCAACTATTCTGTTGCCTCCGATACCGCGGTTAACAAATTCATATTCGCCCGGATATTTAAGGCCTAAGGACGCCGCGACAAGAGAGGGGTAACCTCTGCCTAAATCTTCAAACCAATCTCTGATTCTTCCGCAATCAGTAATGGAATCACCTTGAAATAAAATTCTTTTCATTTTTATCACCTCGAACTTGATTATATCATATCTGTAAAGTGGACGCAATATTTATTTGTGCATAGTTTCTGTATTGAAAAAATTATTATAAATATTACATATAACCCTTTTTTATTAAAAACATGTGTGTAGTATAACACAAAAGGAGCTGTGGTAAAAAACCCCCTATGACACTCTCGGATTGGAGTGCCCAAAATCTGTGGCGCAGGTTCGGGTGAATATTAGGTAAAAAAACAACCACGATTGTGGTTGTTTGTTATTAATTCTCTGCTTTTAACGCCTTTTATAAATGATGAATAATGAAAAGCAAATAACACAAACAAAAATCCGCCTTCTTGCGAAATCGGATTTTGTTTGGCTTTTATGCCATAAAATACGAACACTACATTTTAATAATTAAGTCTCGTTTGACTCTGGGTGATCCGTATAGAGCGTATAAATATAAATATGAACACTTTTATACATCGGATTTTGTTTGGCTATGGTTTCATTACCTTGATAAAACGGAACATTTCATCGGGTCCTTCGTTTGAATCGTGTTTCTCATCTTCGAATATTTCGTGTTCGGGATGAAAAAACTCGCACCAAAATTGGTCAATCTGAAAGCCGCACTTATTTACGTAAAAATGAATATTGCGCTTCTCGAAATATGGCGTGCAGGTTTCCCAAACTATTGTTTCTGGATGCAGTGCCTCAACCGCTTGCCATGCACCGTAACCTATACCTTTACTGTGTACTTCTGGCAAGACAAAGAGAATATCCAAATGGTTATGTTGTGTTTCTCTGTCAATCGTGAGTATTAAGCCACCAACTTTCTCGCCGTTAAGTATTATTCGGTAGGTTTCGCTTTTCGGGTTGTCGATAGACTTCTCAATAGTTTTGCGAGAAATGATCTCACCGTTATCATCAATGTGGTCATCACGCTCACCGAACGCCATCATAGCACCGTACTTGAACGCCCATTGATTGTCAAGAATAAATTGCTCACGGTCATCTACCGCAAGCGGTAAAAGAGTAACTTTCGTATTTTTCATAATTACCTCCATAATAAAAAATAGAGCTTTGGCTATTGATATACAATAACCCAAGCTCACTTGGACACCTAATCCGGCATTACGGTACTACGGTACACAGCCTCCGGTGACAAAATATTCTGTTAGTATTTACTATATCAGTAAATTTTAAACAAGTCAACAATTAAATTAGAATTTATCATTGTACTTATAATCCATGGAGAAGCCACACCTAACTTATCTCCTCTTACCTATTACTTCTTACTTTCCAAAAAATCTTGTATAAAATTTAGGTAAGAGTGAAGAAGTAAGAAGTAAAAAGTAAAATCCCGAACGCTTACGTGAACGGGATTTTTTGGGACCGACACTCAAAATGGAACCGGTCGAAAAGCTTGATTTCCTTTATTACGATTTCTTGGTGCAAAAACTTTTTAACACTTCAGCATATCAATTATGCTTCCATTCTTTTTTCATTGAAATAAGTTTTTCTGTCATAATATATCCCGCTTCTTTGTCCAGCCGGTTTGAACCGGGTCGGGACTCATAAATGGTATCAAAAAACATATCGCGAGTCGGAACATAACCAAACGCTTCATTACAGAGGGTGGCAACAAGGTTGATTCCAGTCCTGTCTCCTTTTTTCAACAACTTCCCAAACTCAGTAAAGATTTCGGAGTTATACCCATATATTGTAAACTCACCGATTTGAATGCACTGAACCGGAACATCAAAACTGTCTGGTGTTGTGTCTAAATAGTCTATAAGTCTTTTTGCCATTGCTAATTTGTACTGATCGGGATCTGTATTATCAGCGGAAATTTTTATATCCTTTTTCTCTTTGATCGTTGCAATGCATTTTCTTGCATCCTCAATCTTTTCGGGTTCTACTTCTCTACGCGGGATTTTAATATATTCCAGACTGGACTTAACTTTCGATATTTTAAGTTCTTCTGCAAACGCAGCCGTTTTAACCGCTTCGCCCGCAAGCTTCTTGCCCATTTTTATATAGTGATCACTGGTGTCCGATTCTTTTGTCACATCAAAATGGTTCACATCACCGCTGCACCCAAGAAGGAATACTGTAACAAAATCCTCACCGTAAAATTTTTTCAATTCCTTTGAAAGAACAGAAATATAATCTCCCGACAGTTTTTCGCCACTTACACAATCTGCATGGCACGCAAAGCCCAAAATTGCACCAATCGGGTTTTGACATTCGTCTTTAACCATAAGAACGGGAAATTCTTTGTCCGATTCTGTAACCGGTCCAATTATTTCAGGACTCTTGCGCGGCGGATTGGTTTGCGGAGTGCTGTTTTTCATATAATAATCGCGACAGAAGGAAATACCTAAAACCTCACCTTTTCCAAAGTATGGTGTGGCTTGTTTTAGGCGCAGATTCGCTAGTGTCACACAATCGGCAACCAATCTTGTAAAAACATCAATATATCCTCTTATTGACTCCGAAACAATCTCATCGTTCGCAAAGGCAAGTCCTTCGAAGCGAAATGGGATTGCCGTGTGCGAATGGGTGAACGCAATCATAATATGACTGCGCGGGATTTTTGTGTATTCTTCTATTCTTTTTGCGATGTTGTCGCAAATATCCTTCTTTGGATGAAGCCCATCGATAGAAAGGATGGCAACTCTTTCATTACCCTCTTTCACTACAACGGCTCTTGCATACAGTCTGTCGAGAACGTCGGAACCTCTACGAATACTGAAATATCCGGGTATACCGCATCCCAGCGGTGGTGTTATCTCCTTTTCATAAAAACCAATTTCAAACACAAACTCACCTATATTTCTCTTATGCTCAACTCAATTTATAGTTTGCTGAAAAACTCTTGTTCTAATAAACAAATAAACATCAAACTCTTTTTGATTTATTATTCTCTCTATCTATTTTGTGATTTCTGATATAAAGACATAAATCCAATCCAACCATAATTAAGTTCAAGACATAGAAGAAAAGCACATACCATTTTGAATGAATTGACATCATATACGATTCATTCAGCAACTTTGAAGTAATACCTGCTATGTATCCAAAAAATATAAGGCACAAAAACGATAAGCTTTTACCCTTTGTGGTTCTCGCTTTATAAGATTTAATAACATTAAGCGGCCAAGAAGCCCCAAAGCTTACTATCATAACAACTTCTAAAAATTCAGCCATAATTTATCTCCTTTCGCAATTTAATATTATAACAAATTTACTATAATGTCAAACATCGAATCAGTTATAGTACAATAACTTGAAAGTTAAAGTGATGTGTGGTATAATAATAAAAAAGGAAGTGATTATTATGGAAATATTACAGCTAAAATATTTTTGCGATGCTGTGCAAACGCAAAATTTTTCTAAAACAGCAAAAAAGTTTTTAGTTCCGCCATCAAATATTTCACAAACCATAAAACGCCTCGAAAAAGAGCTTGAAACTCCTCTGTTTGAAAGACATGTTAATAAAATAAAAGTTAATGACGCGGGATTATATTTTTACAAAAATGCAAAGGCTGCCTTAGATCTGCTTGAAAATGCAGAGAAGTCCTTAAAAAAATCACACGAAATCAAAACAGTAAAAATAAATATACATATTTGCCGTCGTATTGTGATGGAAGCAATTGAAGATTTTAGGAAATCCTACCATGAAGTTTCTTTTATAACCACACACAACAATGATCAAATTTCTGACGAATTTGACATTATAGTAACCGATAAAGAATTGAATTTACCATATTTAAAAGCAAAAGTAGCAGAAGAGAATTTTTTATTAGCTTATAATAAAAATATATTCGACCTTAATAATTACGTAAATCCTTTAGAGCTTAAAAATTTGCCTTTTATTACTATGAACAGCGGGAGTAGTATGTATGAAAACACCATAAAAATTTGCAACCGCCAAGGAATTACTCCTCACATTGTCTTGCAAAGCGAAGATCCATTTTATATAAGAAAATGTGTTGAATTGGGACTCGGAATAGCAATTGTTCCGGAACTTTCATGGCGTGGACAGTTTTCAAAAGAGATTGCTCTAAAAAACATCGGCGAAATCAAAAGAAAAATTTATGTATACCAAAAACACGGTATAAACAAATATATTGATGAATTTTCCGCCATGCTAATAGAAAAGTTTTCTTTATAGATATCACAAATGTGGCAAAGCCGCAACACTTATTACCTCTTACCTATTACTTCTTACTTTCCAAAAAATCTTGAATAAAATTTAGGTAAGAGTGAAGAAGTAAGAAGTAATAGGTAAAATCCCGAAGCTTTCGCATTCGGGATTTTTGTCATTCGTGTCCGAAAAAGAACTGGTCGAAAACCGAGGATTTTTTAATCTGCAATGTGTTAGATTATATTCGAGTTTAGCGGTAATTTCGTCATAGTAACCCGCCTTCTGTTAAAATAAGTTCCATACTTACTCTAAGTCCCGGCTTAAAGCTTTCTTTAATAACCCACTCTTCTTTTGTATGTGATCCACCGCCATCGTAATTTGCAAGAGCAACAGCGGGTATAGCCATAGAATGCGGAACGTTGCAGTCGGTAGATCCGGATTTTTCTATTACATTTTTTCCAAAATGTTTAGACTGTATCCCCTTTGCGCGATCGGTTATTTCTTGAAGTTTTGCCATATCCATATCTGCACTCATACACGGCCGATTTCCAACAAGTTCAATTCTAAGTTCAAGGCAATTCTTTTTTGCTTCTTCGAAAATATCGGCAAATTTCTTTTTCATAATAGCAAGGCAATTGAGGTTATCAGAACGGTATTCACAAAGCATTGAAGCGTTTTGAGCAATGGTATTAACACTTGTACCGCCCTCTATAACACCAACATTATAGGAGGTTCGGCTGTTTTCAATTTTCGGGACTTCAATTTTATATATATCATTTATAATTCCTGCAAGAACATTTATTGCATTGCGGTTTCCAAATGCCCCAAAAGAATGACCGCCCTCGGTTAATGCAGTTATTTTGTATCGGTGTGAGCCAACGCTTTTGTTAGTAACAGAATCCGAATTTGAATCAAAGGAATAAAGATATTCTATTTTATCACCAAAATCCTCAAACAACTGACGTGTGCCCTTTAAATTCCCCAGACCTTCTTCGCATGAATTAGCAACAAACATAAGCGTTTTTTTAGGAGTAATATTGTGTTCTGCCATATATTTTATACAGGTGAGCATACCTACTATGCTTCCTGTATCGTCTCCTGCACCTGCACAGTGGATTTTTTCTCCATCATCTATGTAATTAAGAGGGGTTTCCATCGGAAAAACGGTGTCAGTATGAGCCATAAAAACAACCATTTTTTCACTTGGCTCACCCATAGTGCAGATGACATTTTTGGCTTTGTCTATATAAGCGTTATAAATACCGGCGTCTTTTAGATACTTTAAAATATATTTTGCTCTTTCGTCCTCAAAATTTGATGGTGCAGGAATGAGGCAAAGTTCACGATGTATTCTTAAAAGTTCATCAAACTTTTCTTCAGAGAATTTCTGTAAATCCATTTTTATCTCCCATTAATATTAAATATAAACACTAAAAATACTTTAAAATTAAAGTTGATGAGCAAAATATTACTCATAACTTCACCAAACATCATATGTATTATAGCATAAAGGCGGCGAAAAATCAATGCGGAACATTGTATCTCATCAATTCCGCAAGGAATTGCATATCATCAAAACTTTAGTTTTGTATATCATCAAGCCGACAGACTTTTATACACACCTAAAGGTGTGATGAGATACAAATGCGACTTATCGCATTTGATGATATACACGCTAAAGCGTAATGATATACCAAGCCTGTCGGCTTGGATAAAAAAGAACGAAGCAATCGCTTCGTTCTTTTTTGGGTAGTTCGAACTTAATGACACGAATGAAATTGTGCCTGAAAACCTAATTTTCTATATTATTCCCATCCACATTCCTCTTCAAGAAATTCTTCAAAGGAATCACTAATATAATCTAAATCAATATCATCAAAGAAAACAAAAGCAATTTCATTATTTTTCTTGGAAATGCCAACAAAAACAATTTGTTTTGGATAATAAAGATTATATTCTTTTAATGACAACATTTGAAATTTAAAACCATCAAACTCAAAATTGGCTTCTTTTTCAATTGTTTCTTCACCATAATCTACGACTGTTTCTTGAAAAGAATAGTTGTTTAAAATGCTGTCTTTTTGCCTATCGAATATATCTTTTGAATATGTAGCCCGCAAAATATAAGCATCTGATTGAAAAATAAAATAATCTCTATGCTGGTATTTGGATTTCAAATCACTATACTCGCCCATTTCCTCAACAGACGGAAGATATGTAAATGTTTTTTCAAGATTGCTCCACTCATTTATATCGTAACTAACTTTATCTCTTTCGCCAAAAATATAGTACGCTAACAATCCACATAAAATAATAAATAAAGTTAAAACTGCTGATACAACTATCAATACTATCTTCTTTTTGCTCATATCATCACCGCCTTGGGTGTATTATAGCAAAAAAGCGGCAGAGGGGCAATACTTATTACCTTTTAGCTATTACTTATTACTTCCCAAAAATCCCATGTGAATTTTATTTTGAGGTAAGAGCGAAGAGGTAAAAAGTAAAAAGCAAAATCCCGAACGCTTACGCATTCGGGATTTTTTGGCGCCCCAAACAGGACTCGAACCTGTGACACTCTCGGATTGCGGTGCCCGATGCTTTCTCGGCAGGTGGTACTGCCTTCGAAATCTATCGACCGCGGCTCAAACAACCCCTCGCTTCATCACCCACTGGGTGCGCTCGGTGTTGTTTCAGTTAACGCCGCAGCGGCTGTTAACCTTAATGTGAGAGATCAAAGTCTAATTGAGATGGAAAACAAAAAGAGATACTCGTTTGAGTATCTCTTTTTGTTTGGCGCCCCAAACAGGACTCGAACCTGTGACACTGCGGTTAACAGCCGCATGCTCTACCGACTGAGCTATTAGGGCAATATTTAAAGCTTAGTTGACAGGAACCTGTGACACTCTCGGATTGCGGTACCCGAAATTTTC
>JAZNXV010000007.1:0-56019 GCA_045594045.1 Clostridia bacterium | reverse complement strand
AAATGTTTTGCAAAAAAAGAAAGAGAAAATTGATGCAGAGTTTCCAGATACCATAATACAAATATGGCATTATTATCTAATTTTCAAATATTGCGATGATATAGTAAAAAATGCAATATTAGATGACTTGGGAAATCGACGGATTAATCCGGTGGTGATAACTTGTATGGTATCTTTGGGCGATAATTTAAATACTAAAATATTTAATTATATTAAAAATTCATATATAAATGAGACTCATTCTACAAATTGGCAGAAGGAAATACTGTTTTCAAGATGGTGGTTACCGCTTTTTAAAATTAAAAGATATGATAGCTTTGATTATGATGGTTTCATGAATTCTGAAAATTTTATTGATGTGTTTAATGATTTCTCAAAGCATTGAAAATGAATTAAAAGCTAATTTAGCGGCAGATGCTAAATTAGCTTTTAATGTTTTCTTGAAAGGTATATATATCCTTTTTCATATTTTCAACCAAAGAGTCGCGGGTTCGCGGCTCTTAATTTTTTGTGAAAGAGGTTAAAATTATGCCAAACAACGATGAAAAAGCAAAGAAAAGAAGAGAACAAAGACATCTGGAAGTGCGGAAAGGTTTTATAAAGAACTTAAACGCCCTTATGTATGAACGAAATTATTCGTGTCAGCAATTAAGTACGAAGATCGGCAAGAACATCAGCTATATTAATCGTATTTTGAATAATAAAATTATGCCTAGTATAGAAGTGTTAGCCGATATAGCAGATGTGTTTGGAATTGATGAAACTGAGTTGCTTAAAAATTTGCACGACCTGTGAGTCGTGGATTATTTCAAACCCATTGACACTATAAAAACCGCGTGTTAAACTGACTATGCTATATTTAATAGGGTGAAACGAAAAGGTTATTCGTTTCTTTGTCAGCTAGTAACTGGCAACGGATTTTCTATACGAAAATCTGCCATAAGAAGGATGAGTTTAAAAGATAACGAAAATCGCAATTGCCGAAAGGATCAAGTTGCGCTTGAAAGTTGTGCTTTCCTTCTATGAAATTATAGCGAAGGCAAACCGGATAGCAGAAGCACTTACCTTTCGGGGTAGGTGCTTTTTTGTTATCTTTTTGCCTTCTTTTTATGTTTTGTTCTCCGGTAAGTGACGGGAACAAAATAAACGCATAAAGGAAGGTGGTTTAAAATGATTATATTTGACACAGGAAGTTAGTTGCGCCAAAGGTTTGGTGCCGAGAGCTACAGTCTGAATTCTGCGACAGACTGAGAATCACTAGCAGAAAACCTTTGAAGTCGGGTTAGACTTCATCAGCCAATGCTCTAAGGCTGATTATCCGTAGGACCGAAGAAGTGGAAATACGGAACAAAAGAGCTATCACAGTTCTAGCAGCGGACAAGGTGATATATGGTAGATAGGCGACATAAGTTTCAATCGACCTATTACGTTGCTCGGTTTTATGATTTCCGAAAAAAATCAGAACCCACTTTCACGCAGTGGTCCGAAATATGATAGTAGGAAAAGCCGTGATATGCAAAGCCCTTTACAAAGGTAATGTGAATTAAAATGTGCGGGTAGCAGGACCGTTACGAAACAAGGATTGTTCGACTGCGAACCTGCGCACACGACAGACCGTATGGTACAGTGTTACAAGACCACTTGTGCACAGTGGGCGAAAGAAGCGAAGTGCAATATACAGAACTGCATTCACTTATGGCAATCTGTGAACGAAAATAAGTGCGTAGCCTGCATAGACGAGACGGACAACAGCTTCGATCGCAGAAAATGCTTGTATCAGCAAAGGCAAAAGTTGACGGCTTTTCGTCTTAGATCCGAATGTTTTAGGTAGCTTTTAATCGTATGAAAAGCCCTGCCGGACAATCTGTGGTTGAGGGATTGCATATTGACCGTTCGATGAATGGGACTATATTCGGCATTGTGCAGTAATTTATTTACACTCTTGTTTCAAGAGAACGCACATAAGGAACCTCATTATTTTTTATATTTATTTTCATGTGTTGGGTACGAGGTTCCGTTGTACTCACCCTTATGGGAACAATTTAATAATGATACTAATTTTGATATGCTTTTCAATTAAAATGACTGTCTTTAAGGAATGATGATGACTCTCTTTTATGGGAGTGCAACAGTTTCTTTAGGACTTTCAGTCCTAAAGAAACTGTTGCACTCGGATTCGAGTGGAGCCTGTTGTCAAGGCGCTAAAACAAAACAGTATAAAAGAATCAAAAAGAAACACTACCTGAATACCAATGGGATAACTATATCCTAACGCCTTGACAACGACATTTTTCGATGATAAATGATTTACATTTTGAAATTATTTTACAGGGTGATTAAAGAATGTTTTTAGATTTTTTCACGCCTGCGGCGTGTTCCGAGTGTTCAGACTTTGAATTTAATAATTCAAACTCCGAACACACGGCTAACCCCTAAACTCATTTTGACTTTCGTTTTTTAGATGACAACGAAAAAGATGACTATCATTTTTAGAGCCGGCTCACATAGGCTGTGAATCGGCCTATGTGACCCGAAAAAATTTTCAGCAATAATTTTCGTCAATAAAATTCGAGGCGAAGAAAATATACAAAAATAAAATTTTCGTACACAACTTTGAATCCCCTAAAAAAGCTGTGAACAAAATTTTAGATACAGGTACAAAGTGTTGGGAGAGCAAACTTGTGTACCAAAAATTTTTGAAGGAAGGAGAAAGGTAATGGCTGATAAGAAAAGAACAAACGAAGATCAGATATTCGATCAACTGAATAAGGCGTACAAGCGCAATAATACCAAGAGCTTTGTAACTCAGAACGATTATTATAAGTATGCCAAGATGATGGGTAGTTTTTATGCTAAAAACTTTAACGGTCAGAAATTCGTTAATATCTCGGGTAAGCACCTTCGCGCTTATGTCGATGAGATGAAACAAAAAGGTCTTGCCCCCACAACCATGAGAGCAAGACTATCGGGTATTCGTTTTTATTACGAGATTATGGGCGGTAAGAACCGTCTGCCTGATAATGAGTCGTTAGGCTTGGATAAACGTAGACTCGGTAAAGAAGACAGAGCGTGGCTGAATGAAGAGATTGCCGGTGGATTGGTACTCGCCGAAAAACACGGCAGAATGGATGTATATTACAGTATTAAGCTTGGTGCAACCTTTGGATTTAGACGTATCGAATGTTGCCGTATTCGTCTTGACTGCATAGAACGTGCCTTGCGCTACGATGAATTTACGGTCAAAGGTAAAGGCGGTCAGCGCCGTGCAATACCTGTTGTAACGAAAGAGCAAAAGGAACTTCTTTTAGAGTTATATAACTTTGCGAAGAAAAACAAACTGCAATCAATGGAGTATATTATTAGTCCAAACGGTAAAGGCGGCGTTAAGCACGAAAAGGAATCGTTAGAAAATTGGATGACTGCCCACAGAGATAAATTTACGGTACAGAACCGCACCCAGCAGACAAAGCCCGGTGAAAAGCCGAAAAAGGATGTTTTAACCTGGCACGGACTTCGTTATTATTACGCACAGAATGAATTTAAGAGACTGAAAGATAACGGCTTTTACAAGCCGAAACATAAGACCAGCGAAGCACTTGGTCATCATAGACCGGATATTACAAACACCTATCTTGCAGAAAAGCCTGTAAGAAAGCGCAAACAATAACTTTGATTATTCATAGATGAAGGAGCTATTTAATTTATATACGAAAATCTTTGATTTTCATTTGTAATGGGAAGTATGGGTCAGGCACCGTTTCTCCACGATGCCTGACAGTTAAAAAAGAATTTGAAACAATCGCGATTTGGTATAGGGGACAAGGAATAAAACATATTTTTAAACGAATACTTTTAACACAATTTGAGGAGGGGTATATGCCTACATATTTGGAACAAAGCTATCAACAAAATATCAATGGAAAATTTCTTACAATAACAAATATTACCCCTAAACTTTCTATACAAAAAGAAAGAGAGGTAAGGACTGAAATTGAACAAAAACTTTATGATGTATTTTCAAAATATATGTCACATAAATATTGAAAAATTAAGGCTGATATGGTATAATATATGTGTTGGCTACTCCGCCTCTTTTTGTGAGGAAGGGAGTATAAATTGAGTCTTTATGATGCTATTTATACAAGACAATCAGTTGATAGAATAGATAGTATATCAGTTGAAAGTCAAGTAGAGTTTTGTAAAAAGGAAGTGATAGGACAACCGTTCAAGGTATATACGGACAAGGGCTACAGTGGAAAGAATATAGACCGACCTGCTTTTCAGGAGCTTATGCGCGATATTGAGTCGGGTATCATTCGTCGGGTTATTGTTTATAGACTTGACCGCATCAGTCGCTCGGTACTTGATTTTGCTAATTTAATTGAAGTGTTTCAAAGAAACCGCGTTGACTTTGTTAGCACAATGGAGAAGTTTGACACTTCTACACCTATTGGCAAAGCTATGCTGATGATTGTGATGATTTTCGCACAGCTTGAGCGTGAAACCATTCAACAGCGTGTTATTGATGCTTATTCATCACGAAGTAAACGTGGGTTTTATATGGGAGGAAGAGTTCCATTTGGGTTTGAACTTAAAGAAACTTTTATTGATGGAATACGGACAAAAATGTATGAGCCCATTGAGGCTGAAGCAGAAATAATTAGGTTGATTTTTTCGCTTTATGCTGAACCGCAAACTTCTTTGGGTGATGTGATGCGTTATTTAGAAAAGCACGGCATACGAAAGCGTGATGGTAAACTATTTAACAGAAGTCGTATTCGCGATGTTGTGATAAACCCTGCGTATGTAAAAGCCGATTATAATTTGTATGAGTTTTTTAAGGCACAAGGCACAAATATAGTAAATGAGCCAGCAGATTTTATTGGAGTTAACGGTGCGTACCTTTATTCAGGGGACAGTTTAAAACGAAAAACCATATCTTTAGAAGGACACACGTTAGTTCTGGCACCGCATACGGGGTTGGTTGATTCATCAATATGGATAAAATGCCGTTCCAAGTGCTTGAATAATCAAAGTGTTGCAAAGCCTGTTAAAGCAAAAGCAACATGGCTTGCAGGAAAGATTAAGTGTGCACACTGTGGTTATGCCCTTACTGCAAAGATTTATAAATGTAAAACCAAGGCTGATAACCGTTATTATCTTTGCACAAATAAGTATCACGCGGGCGGATGTAATTTTGGTTCGTTGAATGCAGATGAGGTTGATAATATTATTTTTAACGAAATGCTTAAAAAACTGGAAGAATTTAAAACGTTATCAAAGCAAAAGCAAGACGGTGTCAATGTACAGGTAATAGAGATAAAAACAAAAATCAAAAAGATTGATGAAGAAATATCTTCGTTAGTTGATAAGATTACAACTGCTAATGATACTGTTATGAATTATATAAATGAGCGGATTTCCCAGTTGGATGCTAAGAAGAAAGAACTTCAGTCAGATATAATTAAGATTGAACAAAATAAGCATTGTAATATCGGTGCCATATCTAATTATATGGATAAATGGGAGCAACTTTTATTAAGTGATAAGATTACAGTTGTAGATGCGCTGATTGAACGCATTGACGCAACAAAAGATAGTCTTGATATCAAGTGGAAAATATAAAATTTTTTATTGCAAAAGCATTCTACTGTGATTGTTCAGGTGAAGCCCTCATGAGCCTTCAGAATAACTGTATGAAAGGCTATGCAAGGGGATAATTTTTTAAGCTGCCGATTTTTTCGGCAGTTTTTTATTGCTTGCTTTTTATTAAATGTATGCTATAATGAATGAAGCAAAATTTTTCAAGGAGAAAAACAATGAAAAAGCTTTTATCAATCTGCATAATTTTTATTTTGGCAATATCCTTTGCCGCTTGTGACCAGGGTGGTAATGAAGATGCATCATTAACCCCAACTTTATCAGTTACAGGAACGCCTAATAACAATTTGCCTGCAAACACACCCGGAGCCGATGCCACAAGCACGCCTGAAAGCACTGCTGCCGGTGCACCTGTATCAACTCCAACAAACACACCCGTAGGCGCAACACCAACCCCTAACCATCAGCATAGCTGGGGCGAATGGCAAAAAGAGACTAAGGCATTTATTGGCAAGGACGGTACTGATAAGCGTATTTGTTCCACCTGCCAGGCTTCAGAAACAAGACCAAGAACGGCAAACGCAATTTCAAACTCTTTATATTGCTTCAACTACCAATACGTTCTTTCAAGCAACAACAACGTAAGCGCATTTAGTATGGTGAGCTATGCTTGCTGTGAATTTTCCGATTATGCATACAAGCCCACGCCCATTGCTACTATTATCGCAGAATTAAAAAAGCATTTTAACGTTAACGCACAGTTGGAAGCCGATTTAATTGAAGCACTAAAGGTCTTTGATTACGATGCGCAAAAGGGCGAGGTTACCCTCACAGCTGTGGCTGAAAGCGGTGATTTCATTTTAAAAGGCTATAAGCATCTTGGCGGCAACAAATACGAAACCTACTATTCCTTCTCGGGCTTTGATATTTTTGAAAACTTAAACGAGTTATATAAAATAGAAATCGAGTACAACAGAAAAGACGGTAAACCTAACAAATTCATTTCTGTTTATCTCATTGATTCGCTCCCAAGCGATATGACAGCTTGCCCCGAAGGCGATTCTTACGAATATAATTAAAAAATATAGCAGACGGTAAAACCGTCTGCTTTTTTATTTTTAGTCAAAGAGCATAGATTTTATTGCTTATTTAACACGGTTTCTTACAAAAATTACAAGGCCCTTTTTACATGCAAAGTCCTTTTAGCATATTGACTTTTAGGTGCAAAAATATTATAATTTTATTGATAAACCTTGTGTTTATTCTTTTCAACTTTGGTTTTTTAAGGAGTGTTTTTATGAAAAAATTTTACGCTTTATTATTAATAATTGCACTTTTGTTTTCATTTTCTGCATGTAAAAGCACAGAAGATTCTGGATTGGGTGATAACGGCTCCCCTACAAGCTCCGCTATAGGTGCTTTGTCCTCTCCAACGCCTTCGGGCACACCCTTTTCGGACGTAAACAATTTTGACGACTTTAAAAATAAGCTCGACGAGGATTATGACGTTTCAAAGGAAGAGCTTGAGGACGGTACGGTTATAATCGAAATTCAACAGCCTACTCCATCGCCTACGCCCGTTCCCGATAGTGATGATGTAGTAACGCCAAAGCCTTCGATGGCGCCTATTCCCACGCCTATGCCTACCCCGGTACCAACGCCAAAGCCAACACCAACTCCTACGCCGATGCCCACACCAAAGCCAACCCCCACACCGGTGCCTACTCCTACTCCAACGCTTGCCCCGGGACAAACACCTGTTGTTGTAATTACTCCGACTCCCACTCCGACGCCGAAGCCAACACCTACGCCGACTCCTATCCCAACTCCCGTTGCACACGCAACGTATACTGCAAATCAAACCCACACCAAGCTTGATTACTCAGGCAGATACCTTTATTCAATATTAAACGAAGAACAAAAAAGCTGGTACAGAGCTATTGATACAGCCGTAAACAGTCTGCAGGTTAAGGTTACTCTTCCGCCCAAGGTAGCAAACGACGAAAACTACAGAATTCTGTTTTTATATGCATTTGATAATCCCGAGCATTTTTATATTGCAAATACTCTTGCTGTATCCTGCAGTGCAACTGAGTGCAACATTTATATCGCCTATGCTGTGGGTAACGGTGAGGGTGAATACTGTACCTACAGCTCAGGCTCTATGACCGCAGCACTAAAGAACAAAATTCTTACAAAAAAAGCAGCCTTTGACGCGGAGGTTACACGCATAACAAGCACTATTCCCGCAAATGCTCCCGCAGTAGAAAAGGAAAAGCTTATTTACGATAGAATTCTACTCGATTCTTACTATAATTTAGACGCCGTTACCAATAATCTTTGGGACGGTCTTGCCAATGACAACTGGACCGCTTACGGTATAATGATACACAAAAAGGGCGTATGCGAATCTTATTCAGAAGCATTCCAAGTGCTGTGCAACGCTGTTGGTATAAACTGCACGGGCGTTGTAGGCGATGCAGGCGGCGGACACAAATGGAACGCAGTTTTGCTCGATAACGAATGGTACGCCTGCGATATCACCTTTGACGACCCCATAGGCGGTGCACCCGATTATGCATATCACAATTACTTTAACTTAACTACCGCAAAGATGGTAGAGTATAACCACTCAACCGCAGGCTCGTCCTTCCCAGGCCCCCTTTGCAACGGTACACGGTACAGCTACAGTAATTGGTGGTAACTGCCTTTAGCTTGCCTTAACAAAAGCTCCTTTTGCCACACAAGCACAATACGTGCGTTGCGTTTTAATGCTATAAAATAAAAACAAATAAGCCGCATTTTGAGAGCAAAACCTCCGAATGCGGCTTATACTATTTTAATAATTTACTATAGTTAAATCTGCCCGTCAGCATTATTCTTCAGAAGGCAGCTCGCTCATTAAGTTCTTTAAAACCATCTGTGAATTATCTTGCACTACCTTAACAGGTGTTCCCGTTTGCGCATCAAACCAAATGCAAGCGCTGTTATACGCAAATACGGTATTGGGGTGCAAGCGTACTACCTTGCAGGAAAATTCCCCTGCTTCCGTCAAGACGGTTTCAGTCGGTAAAAATTCATACTTAACCGCCTGCAGCTTATCTCTGTTGCCTGCACAAATATAGATAACGCCTTCATTTTCGGGCAACGCCCCAATTATAAACGGCAAGGAATCCTTATCGTAATATTTTTCTCTTAACGCCAAAGAATAAGTAGCTTCTTCAAAGCCCGTTTCGCTATTAGCACTGTATTTTTTTGTCTTTATAAGTCCGCTTTTAAGATTTGCGTCGTGTTCAAAAGAAAAATACGTGTAATATGCTTTATTGATTGTAACCTTAAATTCCTGCTCCGAAAAAATCGGCACCCCGAAGAATCCGTTACTTCCGTCGTTTATTCTGGCGGTTGCGGTAATAATTTGCTCCCCCACCTCGCCTTCGGCACTCTCCCAAGGCTCGGTTACCTTTGATGAAATATTTATTTCGCCCTTCTCGCTATCGTGCTTAATTACGTAGGTGTTGCTATAAGCAATATCGTCCTTGTCCCCATCGTTATCAACAGTAACGGCATATTGAGCGATATAGTCAAGTGGAACTCTTGTTTTATCAAGCTCAACGTCCTCAACCTGACCGCAGCCTGCAAGGCAGATAACTGTAATTACGCAAAGCGCCGAAGCAATCAATTTTTTTAATTTCTGCATTTGTGTGTTCCTTTCTTAAAAATAAAAGCTTATATTTTAATTATATCATCTTCCTTTAATAATGAAAAGAAAAACTTTTGTGATAGTTTTGTTTTTACCGTATTTTTTAGATTTTACTTTAAAAAAATTCTATCTTTCATTTTTCGACAATATATGATATAATATCTGTATAATGCTATATTCTTTATATTTTATGAGGTGAAATATGAAAAGAAAAAGCCTTCCCGATGCTTTTATTGAGCGCCCGTTAAGAATTATTCAATTCGGTAATGGCAGTTTTGCCCGCGGTGTGCTTGACAGAATTTTGCAGGACGCCAACGAAAACGGTGCGGACGCCAACTGCGTTATTGTGCGGGACAAGCCTGCAGAAAGAAATCTTCCCCAGCATAACCGCTATGCTCTTGTTCTTAAGGACATTAAAAGGGAAACCACAAAAGATATAAACTGTATCTCTTCTGTTATCGACCCTTATGACGATTATAATACCTTTTCTTCTTTAGCGGATAACGACCAGATAAAAACGATTTTCTGGGCTCCCGAAGAAGAAAGCTGGCTTCTTGCAAACGGCAAAATAGCCAACGATAAATCTCACCCGTTATATATGCTTACTATGTTGCTTTTTAGGCGCTTCTGCCTGGAAATGCGCGGTTTTACCATTATTGCCGCCACAAACGGCGATTTTAACGGAAACCGCTTGAAGCAGGAAATTATCGAATTTGCCACCATGCGCCAATTAGGCATGGACTTTATAAATTGGTTGGGCTTTGAAAACACCTTTATTAACACTTATATTCAATGCCGCACCCAAGCATTAAGCCAAGAGAAGACCTACTCCGCTATGGCAGAAAAATATTTGCTTTGTGTTCTTTCAAAGGCGGACGCTATTTTAAGTAAATCAAGTCTTGTTACCGTGGACGGTGACATTAAAAGCTATTACACGATAAATTCCTTTGTTTATAACGGTGCCCTTGCCGTATCCTGCGCTTACGCTCTGCTTCACGATATCAAAACCGTTGATGCCTTTATGAACAGAGAAAAGCTTGTTAAGCATATGACTGTTTCTGTTTTTGAAGAAATTATACCTGCCCTTGACGTTAATTTTGAAACACTTCAGGTATTTACCCTGGATATGCTTAAGCGCTTTGAAAACAACTTTTTTCCTATTTTGTGGAAGGACTATGCCAAGGGATTGGGCGAAAAGTTTACAAAATACGTAGTTCCGATTATCCGTCATTACGTAAACAACGAGCGCCCCACTCCAAAGCACCTTGTATTTGCACTTTTCTGCACCATTCAATATTACAGAGCCTTTGAGCCCGATGATGATTTCTGCAAAAAGCTTAAGGAGAGCGAAAACGTTTTGGCAGACAAGGCATTATGGGGTTGCAGCCTGACGGCACTTTCTGCCGATATTGCCGCATATGAAAAGCGCTTTGCTTCAAACGAATAAAGCACATTTACACCTCAACAACATAATATTTAACATTTAATAAAAGCGACGATTTTATAAATTGCCGCTTTTTTTTATTTCTACTTTTTCTGTCCGAACTTTCTCCCAGCGCAAAATGGTTAAATTATCATTTCCGCGCAATATTTATAAAGATTTTAAACTACATATTGATTTTTTTGCAATTTAATGTTACAATGAGTATGCGACACAACTTAATAGGACAGACTATAGGAGAAATGTTTTTATTTTTAGCAAAAAACGTATTCTTCTTTTTTGGCGTTCTCTTGTAGTTTGTCAAAGTTGTGTCGCAGCAATTGAAGTTATACGTTTTTAGTGCGTTAACTTCGGTTGGCGCACTTTTTTTATTTTCAGGAGAATTCTATGAGCAACAAAAATCTAAAGCAGTTACTGCAAATTGCATTTTCACTCGAGCTTGCAATTTACACCCAAACAAAAATCATAAGCAAGTACGAAGCCGAAATGCAGGCGTCTCTTCCGCAACCGCCTAAACTGTGCCTGCCGCCTATGCCCGATATACAAGATGCGCTTAAAGACAGCATTTCTGCCGAGTTCGTTACTAAAAAAGGCAGTTATGCAAAGGCATTTATATTTATTATCCTATGCCTTGTAACAAGCTTTTTCCCATTGCTGACGGCATACGTGCGCATTTGTATTTTTAAGGAAATAAATGCAGTTTTACTTCTTTCCTTTGTGTTTTTTATTCCTTTAAGTATACTGTTCTTTATTCTTTCAAAAAAAGAGCTTGAGCACGTAACGGAAGAAACGCAAAAAACCCGCGATATTCAACGCGAATTGAATTTAAAAAATTTACAATGCGAACTTGAAAGATATAATATACAGGTAAAAGATGCTCAGGCATCCTACGCACAAAGACTAAGCGCTTTTGAATGCGAGTTAAGTACTTTTAAGGCTGATACAAACGATTTACTACTTGTACACAACAGCAACTTAACAAAGCTTAAAAACTCTTTAGAAACCCTGTATTTAAAAAGCATTTTGCCTGAAAAATATCGAAATATTGTTGCCGTTGCTTCGTTTAACGAATACATAAGTGATGATTACTGTAATCCGCCCCGTTCAATGCGCCAAATGTTTTCTTTATATGAAGAAAATTTAAAAAGCAAAAAAATCGTCTCTTCCCTTGATGACGTTTTAAAAAACGCTTCCAAAATAAAGAAAAACCAAGGCCTTTTATATCAAGAGCTATTAAATGCATCAAAAACGGCAGAAGAGATTTTTTTAGAAATATGCCATTCCGACTTTAATAAGCAAGACGTATTTTTTAACTATACGGATATGCTTATTAAAACCGCCTCTGATTTCTTTATATAAGAATTTTTAGCAAATTTACAACTGCATACAAAAAAAGAAAACTAAATGCTTAGTTTTCTTTTTTTATTATTTTAAATTGCGTTATTTTAAATTTCTGCTTTATTTTTTACCAAAGCGCTTTTTCTGCACGTGATAAGAAAATTCCGTTAAAAGCGTTTCGGGCATAAGCTTTGAAAGCACAAACGCACCGCGCATTTTAAAAGTAGGTATAATTATCGCCTTGCCCTTATCCATTTTTTTTAGTGCATATTCCACCGCGTATTCTGCAGTTATAGGTTTTGACGAAGAAACTGTTTTTGCAACAGAGTTAAACTCCGTTGCAACTGAGCCGGGGCAAAATGCCGATACGGTTACCCCGCTTCCCTTAGCTTCCCTCGCCGCACTTTGAGAAATTCTCAACACAAATGACTTTGATGCATAATAAAGTGCAAAGAATGGACCTGCCATAAACGCCGCGCTTGAAGCAGTATTTAAAATTTTTCCACTGCCGCGCTTTAAAAAGGCTTGTAAATACAGTTTCTGCAAAATGTATTGTGCCGTTACGTTAATATCTATCATCTGCAAATCTGCACACATATCACTTTCGCAAATTGCGCCGAATTTTCCGAAGCCTGCGTTGTTTATAAGCACGTCCGCCTCAGGAAATTTTTCATATAATGCAAAGCAATTCTCTCTTTTTGAAAGATCCATTGGCATAACGTAGCATTTATTCTTTAGCTGTGATTTTAGCTCGTTAAGCTTATCTTCTCTACGGGCAACAAGCACCGTGTCATACCCTTTTTTATCAAGCTGAACGGCAAATTCTCTGCCCAATCCACTGCTTGCACCCGTTATAATAGCTAACATTTTTTCTCCTTAAAACAAGACCTTTATATAAAAGTTTTTATATTGACCCTTTGTACTTAAATAAATTCAGCTAACTCTCTGTACAATCTGCCGCAGGGCAAGCCCATAACGGTATAAAAGTCACCGTTTATTCCTTTAACAAGCCTTGCGCCCTTTCCCTGTATGCCGTACGCACCAGCCTTATCCATCGGTTCTCCCGTTGCAATATAGGCATCTATTTCCTCTTCGGTCAGCTCATAAAATTCAACCGAAGCGGCTTGGCTAAAGCATCTCTGTCTGCCCTTTGCCAAAATAGCCACGCCCGTAATAACAACGTGTGTTTTACCCGAAAGCCTTTTTAGCATTTCCTTTGCCTCGTTTTTGCCCTTTGGCTTACCTAAAAAGCAACCGTCAACAAAAACTGCTGTATCTGCCCCAATAACAACGTCACCCTGATTACGCAAAAACACTTCCTGCGCCTTTAAAAGTGCCACCTTCTCCACCGCCTTTTCGGGTGAAAGACTCAAATCAAGCTCGGCTTCACTTTTTGAGGGAATAATTGTGAACTTTAAATCTAAAAGCTCACAAATTTCCTTTCTTCTGGGTGAATTTGAAGCAAGAATTAACATTGTTCACCTAAAAGAGCCGCGCCGATAATACCTGCGTCATTACCCATTTCCGCCTTCATAATACGCGTTGCTTGAAGCTCCGTAAACAAAATATATTTTTTAAGTTTTTCTCTTACGGGTGCTAACAAAACCTCGCCCGCATTGGCAACGCCGCCACCTAAAGCTACAATATCGGGGTCAAGTACGTTGATAATAGAGCCTATAAACTCCGCAAGATTGTCAGTATATGCTTCAAAAATTTCTTGTGCCGCCTTATCCCCTGCCTTATAGGCATCAATAACTGTTTTGGCGCTAATTTTAGGAGCTTTTTTCATAATAGAATCGGGATATTTTTCAATGGCTCGCTTGGCAAATTTAATCAATGCCGTTGCTGAACAATATGCTTCAATACAGCCTTTTTTGCCGCAACCGCATTGTTCGCCACCTGAAATAAAGGTTGCGTGACCTATTTCTGCCGCTGTATTATGCGCGCCCGTATGCAATCTGCCGTTTAAGATAATACCCCCGCCGATACCCGTACCAAGAGTAAGCATTACAAAGGTTTTACTTCCCTTACCGCAGCCGTTGTTGTATTCTGCCCAAGCAGCAACGTTAGCATCGTTACCCAAGAAAACGGGCTTATTTATGTACTGTTGAAGCTTTGCTTTAATGGGATAATTAACCCAATGTATATTGCTGTTATCGGTAATGGTGCCTGAAGCATTATCAAGAATTCCCGGAGCGCCAAGGCCGATGTATTCTATTTTGTCAAGGGGAATTTTACTCGTTTTGATTAAGCGGTTAACTGCTTCACCCATAGCCGCAATAATTTCGTCGTATTCTCTTCCACTTGCGTTTGTAGGAATAGAGTCGCGGGCGATTATATTGTTTGAATCGTCAATAATGCCCATAGCAATGTTTGTTCCACCGATGTCGATACCTAATTTGTACATGTTTTTTATTCCTCCAACATTTTTAACTGTCTTTCCTTTATTTCTTCAAGGGCGTTGTAGCCCGTTTGTTTAAGCCTTGTATTTCGTGCCGCCGATTCCATAATAATAGCCAGATTTCTACCCGGATGCACGGGAATTGTAAGAAGCGGTACCGAAACACCTAAAATTTCTTTTCTGTCCTGCTCCATACCCAAGCGGTCGTAATCCTTTTCCTTATCCCAAAACTCAAGGTGTACCACAAGGTCGATGCTCTTTGATTCAATAACTGCGCTTATACCGTACATAAGCTCCACGTTAATGATGCCTACACCGCGAATTTCCATCATATGCTTAATGGTTTCAGGTGCTTCGCCCACAAGCCGCTTTTCCGAAATTTTTTTAACAATAACCGCATCGTCAGCCACAAGCCGATGCCCACGCTTAACAAGCTCCAGCGCAGTTTCACTTTTGCCGATACCTGAATCGCCCGTTACGAGAACACCCAAGCCGTAAATATCTAACAATACGGCGTGAACGGTTTCCATAGGCGCTAATTTATGGTTTAAATATGCCGCCATTTCTGCAATAAGCCTTGTTGCAGTTGAGGTTTGAGAGCGGAACACTGCAACGTTATTTTTGCTTGCACATTCGCAAATTTCAGGAATTTCTCCTGCATTATTACTTATTACCAAGAAAGGAAATTGCTTTTTAAAAAGCTCGTTTAATGCTTTTATGCGGTCTTCCTTCTTCATTGACATTAAAAACGAATGCTCCGCAGTACCGATAAGCTGAATTCGCTTGTTATCAAAATGCTGGTGAAAGCCCGCTAAAAACAGACCCGGGCGGTTAATATCAACGCAAGGAATTTCTATTTTTTCCTTTCCGCCGGTACAGATAATATCAAATTTTAAATCTTTTGCGAGTTTTTTTACTGAAAGCTCTGCCATATTCTTATTCCTTATTCTTTAAAAATTTTTTTCCGCGAGCAACGTTTTCGCCCTATTGTTCAGCGTCTAAAATGTACCTTTTAACTGTTTTTGCAACGCCGTCGTTATCGTTATCCTCAACAACCTCGTCAGCAATCTCTTTTACGTAATCTCCCGCATTTGCAACGGCGCATGCGTAGCCCGTATTTTTGAGCATTGAAACGTCGTTTCCGCTATCGCCGAACACAATGAGCTCGTCCTTTTTAATGCCAAGCTTTTCTATGAGCCAATTAACAGCAATATCCTTTTGTGCGTTAAAGGAAGAAAACTCCGTGTACATTTTCAACGAGCCGCAAACGTTCATTTTGTCACCAAACAATTGTATGCATTCCTTTTGAATTGCAGGAGCATCTTCAACCTCGGTAATATAGAGAATTTTCGAGATTACTTTATCCTTAATAAATTCAAGTACGTCGCCCTCAATCAAGGTAGATGGTGCGTCGGTTGTCCGCAAATAAAAATCGGAAAACTTGTCCAAAGAATTAGTATATAAAACGTTATTTATATAGATATTTATATGTAAATTGTTTTTTAAGCCGTATTCTACCACAGCGCGAGCGTTTTCAGGCTCTAACGGAACAGAATAAATTCTTTCGTTTTTATGAGTATCATATATTTCCGCACCCATTGTAGTTACGGCATAGCGACAAAAGGGCATTTGCGGAATAATACGCACAAGGGATCTATACATTCTTCCCGTACTTATAATAAATTCAATGCCCTTTTTATTTGCAGCATTTAAAATTTCCTTTGAATATTCGCTTAACTCTATTTTTGAGTTAAGCAGCGTACCGTCAAGGTCACTGGCTATTGCTTTAAACATTTAATCTCCTATACGGGACAGCCTTCGCCTGCATCAACCAAAATAACATCGTCACCCAGCTTGCGTATTTTATTCCACGGAATAATGATATTTTTCGGTTTTTGAAAGCAGTTAAGCATGCTGAAGCTTCCCGGCACAATTATTGCATTTATTCTGCAGGTATTGGTTTCAATAATCACGTCGCACACACAGCCAAGCCGCCTGCCGTCGCAAATATTTATTACTTCTTTTCGTTTTAAATCAGTAAACGTCACTATCTCACCCCCTACTTTATTTTATGCTAAAGCAGGTTGTTTGTTGCCGTTTAATGCTTTTATTTTATTGCTCGAATTCCTTTACTGCTCTGATTAAGAATTTACGTATATCTAAAAATTGCGGGCAAGCGCTTTCGCATTTTCCGCATTTAATACAATCCGAAGCCTTTGCTTCCATTGAAGATTGCAAGTACATTTCCTTTGCCTCAAGACCGTTTCCTGCAAGCTTTTCGTTAACGCAGGCAAATATACTTGGAATCTTAATACCCTTGGGGCACGCAGACAAGCAGTATTCGCATTTGGTGCAGGGTATATTCTCCTGCTGATTGATTATCTTGGTTGCCGCGTCCACAAGTTCATATTCTTCCTTTGAAAATGGAACAAAATTTTCCATAAAGCTCAAGTTATCAGCCATCTGCTGAACGTCGCTCATGCCCGAAAGCACCATTACGACGTTTTTAAAGCCGGCGGCATAGCGAATTGCATAGCTCGCAAGACTGTTGCTTGAATGCTCGGCAAACAGCTTTTTTGCGTCTTCAGGTATGTTGACAAGCCTGCCACCCTTAACGGGCTCCATAACTATCACGGGCTTGTTGTGCTTACAGCAGACCTCATAGCACTCCCTCGCCTTAACCGACGGATTATCAAAATCAAGGTAATTAAATTGAATTTGAACTACCTCTATTTGAGGATTTTCACTCAAAATCATATCAAGCACTTGGGGTTCGTCGTGAAATGAAATTCCTACGTGCTTCACCTTACCTTGTTGCTTTAATTCAAAAGCAATTTCGTATGCCCTGCATTTTTTATATTTTTTATAGAACTCTGCATTTTGAGCGTGCATAAGCAAAAAGTCAAAATATTCAACTCCACAGGATGCAAGCTGACTTTCTATTAAAGGCACAATATCCTTTTCTTCGTTAAAGCAGCTACAGGAAAGCTTATCTGTAAGCACAAAGCTTTCTCTTGGGTATCTGTCGGAAATGCACTTTTTTATTGCCGTTTCGCTTTTGCCTGAAATGTATATGCGGGCAGTATCAAAATAATTAAAGCCCTTTTCCATAAACATATCGACCATTTGACAAAATTGTTTTTCATCAACCTCACCGTCTATCATCGGCAAGCGCATACAACCGAATCCGAGCTTTTTATTTTTATTAGCAAAGATATTTTCCATATAAAACTATTCCTCGCCCGAAACCGTCATCTTATCAAAATCGGCAATATACGTTACGGGCTGTGCCCCTTCCTCTGTTGAATAAATAACGCTTATTATAACCTCATTATCCTTATTTGACGGGAAGAATACACCGTTAATGCATTGAGCCATAACAGAGGTTTCTCTTAAGGCAATATCGTATTTCATTATCTGATAATAAAATTCTTCGTCGCCCGTTTCAATCACAAAGAACACGCTGTTGTTGCCGGGTGCAATGAAAAATTCACTTGTAACAATATCAGCCAAAACAGTTTCCCAAGCACCTGTTTCAATGTCAACTACCTTTAAATCGCGCACAGCGGTAGTGTAGTTTTCCGTGATAACCGCCAAGGTTTTACCGTCCTTCGACAGCGAAAACTGTGAACCCTTATGCAATACCTGCTGTTCGTTAGTTTCAACGTTTCTTCTTACTATTACTTCCCACTCATCAACAACGTCACAATAATACAAATATCCGTTATTGTATATAAGCTCCGTTTCAACAATAGCCTCAAGCACCAGCATCTTTGACTCGTTAGTTGCAAGATCAAATTCCTGCAACGAATACATCTGGTCACCGCTTAAGCAGAAAAGCTTTGTACCGTCGTCATTTAACGCTATATCGAGAACTACTTTTCCAAGAGGATTTGTTTCGCCCGATCCCAATACTCTTATGGCTCCCGTTTCAACGTTGATTATCGTTACAAGCTCCGTATCCTCGGTGTATTCTACAAACGCAAGAGTTTTTCCGTCCTTGGAGAAGGTGGCTTTGCCGATTGTAGAAAAGCTTTGAGGTGTTAAAAGATGCTTTGTACCAACCTTATCGGCAGTATAGAGTTTTTCAACACCCTCCTCCGTCTTTGCAAAAAGAGCACCCGAATCATCAGGAAGCCAGCATAAAAAACGAGCATCAGCAAAGAACAGCGGCAAAGATGTTTTTGCACCGTCTATACTTAAAACGGATTCACTTAAAAGCCCTGCCATATTTGTGTTTTCGCTATATTGAGGCATTTGCCCCTGCTTTAAATGTGCTATGCGCACCTGATGCCCTTCAAGAGAGCCCGTAAGTAATCCGTCACGAGCCTTTTCGGCATCTGACAAGTTTCCGTAGGGCTTGCTTATCATAATAACGCTTATGTAATCGTCACAAAGCGCAGGTGTAAAATCTACGCTTGGCAACGTGCCCTGCTGATATTCATAAAAGCCGTCGCAAAGCAAATAATAGCTTTCCTCCGAGGAAAAGTCGCCGTCAGGAATAAGGGCAACGGTTAAACTACCGCCTTCGCCTTCGGCAACCTTAAATTTAACGTTGCGCGAAAGGTTAAAATACAATACCGTTTTCTTTGCTTCACCGCTTAAGGTGCTCTGAAACATACCGTTTATAAGCCCGGTATTATCAGTAGGCACGCCGGAAACCACGTAATCCCAATACTCAACGCCTTCGATTTCTACTGCAAGGCGCAGAGGATTTTGTAAAAACGAAACCTTATATTTGGGCGCGGCCTCTAAAGGTGTGCTTTCGCTCAAAACACCGCCATTTACAAATTTAAGCGTAACCGAAACAACCTGTTTTTCGCCTTCAGAAGCCGAGGTAATTCCGATGGTACTGATATTAACGTTTTCAGTCCCCTTGCCGCCCCCGGTTGAAAGCGTGGTAGCATTATATGTGTTGGGATTGTAGCTGTTTATGCTAAAAGCAGCTATAATTCCTCCCAATAGTGCAAGGCAAACTACACCAAGCGCGATATAGAATATTACTTTTTTTATGAAGGTTTTCTTTTTGTGCTGTCCCACCGATATAATACCTCCTTAGAATACTGATTTCAGTACGCCGAAAATAAAGTTACCGTTAAAGAACATTCTGCCTAACAGGGAGCCTTGAATAAGCTCGTTAAAGTTTTCAAGAGGAAGCACCGACATAGCGATTGGAACAATTGCAAAAACAACTGCCACAAGCACGCATGCCTGCAGAACGCCTACGCCGCCGCCTATAATCTGGTCAAACTGCTTTAAAACGGGTAGCTTAACTATATAATCAACAAGCCCGATGGCAAACATACATACAAGCTTAACGGCAAAGAAAATAATCAAAAAGCTGATAAGGCTTATGCTGATATTGATAATTGTTTGGTTAAAATAATCGCTTAAGGTAGTGATACCCTGCTGTGCAAAGGCATTGTTTAAAATGTTATCAAGCATCATTTTTTCAATGGGCTCGGGAAGATTTGAGGTGCTTATGATCTCGCTTATTCTTTCGCCGCCCAAAGCGCTGATATCGGTATTTGCAACACTCATATCTGAAAGTTTTTCGGCGCCTGCCGTAAAATAGAGCAGAGTGTTGTTAAAATTTGTCTGCTGTGAAATAAATGATGCAAGGCTGCCGTAAGAAAAGAGAGCAATTACCCACGAAACAACGTAGGATGCCAAATTAAGCGCCGTAACCAAAAAGCCCTTGTACCAGCCAAGCAAAAAGCCTATACCGAGAACTAAAATAATACCTAAATCAACAATATTCAATTAAAGCTCCTCCTTTAAACGTTGCTGAAAGCTTTTCGTTTTGTGGCTTAAACGCCATAATCGTATCTGAAAAGCTTTTCACCTGACTTAATGATAGCAAAGCCATTACCCTGAACCAAGCCGTCAACACGCACGGGGAATCTGTAGCGCGTGCTTTGACCGCTGTTTGTATCAAAGGTGTACATAAAATAATTGCTAAAACCGTAATAACCGTTTCTTGCAACTACTCCGAAGCCTAACTTTTCAGGACACGAAAGAGTTTTTATTCCGTCCTTGCCTATAGCTTTTAAGGTGCCGTTATTTATAAGCAGTAGGTGAACGTTTTTATTCACCTTGCCGTATGATGCCACGTCAAATCCGTTAACAGTATAATCAAGGTTTACGCTACCCGTATAATCGCAATCACGCACCATAATTTTTTCAGTTCCGAAAATATAACAAACCTTATCATCGAACACCGTATTGTATATCATTTGGCTATCCTCTTCAAAGGTAACCGTTTGAGTTTTTTCGGTATCGTATTTGTACGTTGAAAGCATATATTGCGGACTGTAGCCTGCATTTTCAACGGTAATAACCCAAACACTGCTTTCGCCGTATATGCCGAAGCGAATGTTTGTGCAATTAACGCTTGACGTTATTCTGTCGATCTCTTCGCCATTGGAATTTAAAATGATTGTATCATCCGAATGACTTAACCCAACGGCTATAAGCTTTTTGCCCATAGAAACACTTAAAATATTCTTTTCAAATTCCTTTGAAAAAACCAAGTTACCGTCCTTACTTATAACCTGAAGCTTCTTGCCTACTGCAACGCCCACGTACTCGTCGGAGGTATAAATTACCATTTCCGCGGTAGTGCCTGAAAAACCCCACATTTTTTCGCATCTGTCATCGATATAATATATCTCGTTTAAATCGTTATCAATATATACTACACCGTCGGCAAAGACTTTATAGTTTTGAGTGGACTTAACGGGAAGCTCCTTAAGCCATTCTCTTTTTATTTCCTTTTCTCCCGAAGAAAATATAACGGAAATCAAAGCTACAATCAATGCCACCGCCACAACGCCAATTATAAGCGGCATATAATTTATTATGTCAAATCTTCTGCGTGTGCGTACTGTGTTCATACAATCCTCACCATAAATAATAATATATAATAATATACTTATACATAGTAAATTATACCATAAAGTACTATAAAATACAAAGAGATTTTTGCTTTGCAATATGCTTTTTTTATAAAAAAATGCGATACGGCAGTAGAATTGCCGTATCGCACAGTATTATTTCTTTATTTAGCCTTTTTTGTTTCTTTTATGCCGTTTATCAAACGGACTTGGCCGCAAAATCAGCACACTCGGCAATAAAGGCAGAAAGCTCTTCTGCAGGAAGGCTTCCGTGTCCAAGGCGAGCAAGATTATAAATATATTTAACCGTTTGTGCCTTTTTATCACCGTCTTCAAGCTTATTTGCATTTTCTACAAGCTTGTTTGACGTATTGAGCACCAAGGTTTCCTTTACTCCGCCGCCAAAGGAGGGCATTCCGTAATACTTTTGAGCCTCGTCCATTCTTCTTAAAAACTCGTCGGTAAGCAAAATAGCAGGCAAATCGCTGTCAATTGACTGAGCTTTTACGGAAACGTTGTCATTTTGAATAAGCTTTTGTGAATATTCGCAAAGCATATCAAACAAATGGTTTTCCGTTTCGCTACCCGCCAAATCGGAAGCATCAACCCTAACGAAGTTAACCCCGGGATTTTGCATTTCAACATGCTGAATAAACGGGATATCAAGCATTCCGCCAAGGATAACCACCGTTTTACCCTGACCGTTAAGCATTGAGATATATTGTATCTGCTGTTTTTGATTATTAGTGTAATATACCTTTTTGTCCGTAGCGGTTTCTAAATATTTTTCAAGGGTAACGTACGTTCCGTCAGTTACCTTGTAAATAATACTATCCTTTAAGCGCTCGTTAAACTTTGCATCGCGCAAGCAGCCGTATTTAATAAATACGTTGATATCGTCCCAATATTTTTCGTATTGGTCCACCTCGTTTTTAGCCATCGACGTAAGTCTGTCTGCAATTTTTTTAGTAATATGATTGCTTATTTGTGCTACCGTTCGGTCATTTTGCAAAAAGCTTCTTGAAACGTTAAGGGGCATATCGGGGCAGTCAATAACGCCTTTTAAAAGCATCAGAAATTCAGGAATTACTTCCTTGATATTATCTGCTACGAACACCTGATTATTAAAAAGCTTAATTTGACCCTGTATGCTTTCGGGATTTTCCGTTAATTTAGGGAAATACACTATTCCCTTTAAATTAAAAGGATAATCAACATTTAAGTGAATCCAAAAAAGCGGGTCGTTAAAATCTCTGAACACCTTGTGATAGAAAGAAATATACTCTTCGCTTGTGCAATCAGAGGGCTTTTTTTGCCAAAGCGGCGTGGTATCGTTTATGGGCTTGTTCTCGTTGTTGCCGTCCAAAATAATTTCAACAGGCATAAACTCACAATACTTATTAAGCACCGAAAGCACGTTCGAGTTTTCGGCAAAGTCCTTACTCTCCTCATTCAAGTAAAGTGTGATGCAGGTGCCCACCTCGGTTTTGCTTCCGTCACTTATAGTATATTCGTCGTTACCGTCACTTTCCCACGAAACAGCCTTTGCGCCGTCTAAATAAGAAAGCGTATCTATGGTAACCTTATCAGCTACCATAAACGCAGAATAAAATCCTAAACCAAAGTGACCGATAATTCCACCTAAATCGCTGTCCTTATACTTGTCCAAAAAGTCAGCCGCGCCGGAAAATGCAACCTGGTTGATGTATTTTTTTACTTCCTCCTCGGTCATTCCTATGCCGTTATCCGAAAAGGTAAGCGTACCCTCTTCCTTGTTTGCCTTAACAGTAACCTTGTAGCCGTCTTTCTCTTCAGCCTGTCCCATTTGAACAAGCTTTTTGTATTTACTGATTGCGTCAACGCCGTTGGAAACAAGCTCGCGCACAAAAATATCACGGTCGCTGTAAAGCCACTTTTTGATTATGGGCATTAAGTTATCGGAGTTGACTGAAATTTTGCCTACTTCTGCCATTATTTTTTACCTTCTTTGTTAAAGTTATATATTAGACGCAAGCCTTCAAGAGTGAGCTTGGAATCTACAATATCAATGCATTTTGTGTGTACGGCTATTGATTTTGCAAGGCCGCCCGTGGCAATAACCTTGGCATTTTCAAAGCCTTTTTCTTGCTTCATTTTCGCAACGATATACTCTATTTGCCCTACGTAGCCGTAAAGCAGACCCGCCTGCATACAGGCAACGGTGTTTTTTCCTATGATATTTTCAGGCAAAGATAGCGCAACGTTTGGTAAATTAGCCGTTTTTGCCGAAAGCGCTTCGGAAGAAACCTTAACGCCTGGCAAAATACATCCGCCTAAAAACTCTTTGTTTTCCGTTGTTGCGCCAATGGTTGTTGCCGTACCAAAATCAATGGTTATGCAGGGCCCACCGTAACGGTTTACCGCCGAAACAATATCGCAAATAATATCTCCGCCCGTTTCCTTGGGGTTATCGGTTTTTATATTAAGCCCCGTGCGCACTCCTGCGCCTACTACAATTGGTTTTTTGTTGAAATAGTCGCCAAGCATATGCTCAACAGTGAAGTTAATGCCCGGAACAACCGAGGACATAATTATACCTTCAATATCTTCCACCTTAATATTGCTTGAAGCAAGCATAGCAACTGAAGCTATACCGTATTCATCGCTTGTTTTGCGCACGTCAGTAGAAATACGCCAGGTGCCTTTAAGTTTTTCACCGTCAAACACACCTAATTTAATGTTTGTGTTTCCTATATCAAGTACGAGAATCATAGTTTTTTCCTTTACTGATTAAGTTCTTTTATGTTTAACAATCTGAAAATTACAGGTGCGAGCACGGCATTAACGCCAAGCTCTAAGAAAAAGTTACCGCCTACATAGATAGTTAAAATATACAAAAACACGTTTTGGTCCCCTGCTTGCAACGATAATGCAGGCAAGAAGAACGTAAGGCAGCCAAGCACAAAAATTGCCGTGTTTACAAAGGGACAAATTAACGATGCAGTTATTGCTGCGACTAACTTATTCCATTTATTAAGAGCTTTGTAGGTAAGCGCTGAAAGCAAGCCCGCAGCCGTACCTTTTACTAAAACAGTAATAATTGTACCGATAACGTTAATTGCTAAAAACGGTGCCGCATCGCCTGACAAAAGCACTACCGCGCCAAACACAAAGCCAAGCCAAGCGCCCATTAGACAGCCACAGGTTGCACCGCCTACTATAATGGGTACAAGCACCAGCGTTGCAGTAGAAAACGTGCCCAGCCTGATAAACGACGCCATTAAATAAAGTGCGATTACCAGTGCCGTAAGCACGCCACCTAAAACTATTTTTTTCGTTGAAGTCTTTTTCATTTTTTCTCCATTCCGACTCTTTAAAAGATGTCATATGAATACAATATTTTTTTCGCAGTATTTTTTCAATACGCTCCAAAGCGGTAGCGTTTGAATAACTACGTTTATATTATACCTTCTTTTTATAATTAATGCAATTATTTTTTGTTTTTCGCTATTTAAAACTCACCGTTTTTGCGGCTTTTTACCGCTACAGCATTTTTTATAAGCATAACAATTAGAATGCCCGTAACCGCACCCAAGGAATCAAGTGCCATATCTCGCACTTCACACGACCTGCCCGAAACAAATCCTTGATGAATTTCATCGCTGATCGCATACAATATTGCCGCAAGCGCGCCAAAAATATACATTTTCCTTTTATTAAACGTATATTTGAACGCTTGGTATAAAGCCGCGCCCAAAAACGCATATACTGAAAAATGTGCGATTTTACGAACAAAGAACTGAACGTCCTCTACAACTCGCACCTGCTCTGGCTCGGACAAAGCGTTAAACCAGGGCATAAAAGAAAATAATTGATGCGTAAAGCCGCGGCTCGTTTGACTGGAGGTATCCGCAGTCTGTGCCGAAAAGCAAAAAATTCCTATCATTAGGCTTATAGCTACAAGCCACCATATTACCGCTTTTATTTTCAGTTTCATAGCTTTCCTCAAAAAAACAGGCGCTTAACAAATTCAAAATAAGAATTGTATCAGCGCCTATAATATGCTCTTAAATATTATTCAAATCTACATTGCCCTTGTAGGTAGGTACGATTTCGCTTATAATTTTGCGCGTATTGGTAGGCTCTTTTTCTATAACCTTACGTAAATTTTTAAGCTGCTCAAAGAATTCGTCCTCATTAAACTCTATGGGCTTGCCAATATGAATAAGCTTATTTTCTGTTTCCTGCAAGCCTTCCTCGTCCATCAGCATTTCTTCATAAAGCTTTTCACCCGGTCTTAACCCAGTAAACTTGATGGGAATTTCCTTGTACGGCACATATCCCGAAAGCTGAATGAGCTTTTCAGCCAAATGAAGTATTTTGACCGGCTTGCCCATATCAAGCACGAAAATTTCGCCGCCTTTAGCATAAGCGCCTGCTTGAATAACAAGTGCAACGGCTTCGGAAATGGTCATAAAATAACGGATTATTTCGGGGTGAGTTACCAGTACGGGTCCCCCTGCCGCAATTTGCTTTTTAAACAGCGGAACAACACTGCCGTTACTGCCAAGAACGTTGCCGAAACGAACTGCTACAAATTCCGTTTCGGATTTTCTGCCAAAGCCCTGAACGATCATTTCGCAAATACGCTTTGTGGCACCCATTACGTTAGTGGGATTAACCGCCTTATCCGTTGAAATAAGCACAAAGCGCTTTGTTTTATATTTATCGGCAAGCTTTGCAATGTTATACGTTCCGAAAACGTTATTTTTAATTGCTTCGTTAGGACTGTCCTCCATCAAAGGAACGTGCTTATGAGCCGCCGCGTGATAAACTATTTGAGGCTTATAGGTTGCAAAAATGCGTTCCATACGCTTTTCGTCACGCACAGAGGCTATGAGCGTTATAAGCTTCAAGGTGGGATATTTTTTTATAAGCTCCTGCTGAATGTCGTAAGCATTATTTTCATATATATCCACAATGATAAGCTTGTTTGGGTTATGCGATGCTATCTGACGGCAAAGCTCACTGCCTATAGAACCACCGCCGCCCGTAACCATAACAACCTTGTCGGAAACGTATTGCATAATTTTGTCAACGTCAATATTAACTGCATCTCGCGCCAAAAGGTCTTCAATGCTCACCTCCGAAAGACTCTTTGTTGAGATTTCACCGTTTACGAACTGATAAATTCCCGGAAGCTTTTTAACCTTACAGCCGGTTTCAGCGCAAATTTTTACAATCTCTTCGATTTTTTCACCGCTTTGAGAGGGCATAGCAATATAAATTTCTTTAACACCATACTTTTTTACGGCATCGGCAATACGGCTCCTGTTGCCAAAAACCTTTATTCCGCCGATATAGGTGCCGATTTTCTGCACGTCATCATCGACGAAGCATTTAACTGCATACTTGATTCTTTCGGAATTTTCGATTTCCTTAAAAAGAGCCACACCTGCGTCACCCGCGCCCACGATCATAACGGGTATTCTGTTACCGTTTTGCTTGTTTACAACGTACGCTTTAAGAGAAAGAGCAATTCGCTTTGCATACCTTACCGCCAATGTAAGCGCTGCAAAAATAAGCACAAACACCAACGCATAGCCTATGGTAACCACGCTTGAGCCGCTGAGTAAAAACTCTGTAAAAACGCAATGCACCAACGATACAAGGCTGATTCCCGCCAAAAGCTTTATGCCTTCAAAAACGCTTATGTACTCCATAACGTTGCTGTACAGATGCAATAAATTGAACACTATTGCAACCGTTACAACGTTTACAGCCAAGGCTATAATGTACCCGTTGGTATCACTGTTTACAAGCAGTTCCCAGCGGGCAGGCTCTGCCAGCATACCAAGCACCGAAGCAAAGGTAACCGCCAAGGCATCGTAAAGCATTATAAATACCGTAATTAAAACTCTTTTTTTCATAAAAACACCCTATAAAATATGATAAAGAACAAATTGCATCAAATAAAAGTATATATCAAAAAATTTTGTATTTATTTTATTATACAATAATGCGTTTTTGTTGTCAAATTTTTAGCAAATTAAAAATATTTTTTAAATAAATCTGCCGTTTTTTGTCAAAAAAAAGCGGAAGCATATAGCTTCCGCCGATTTATTTACGCACCTTTGATACGTTTATGTGCTTTTAATTTTTAACGTCAACAGCTTTGCCTTTTCAAGCATCTTCAGCAAGCTTTGTGCACTTGGTTTTTTAGTGTCTTAAGCAAGTTTTGCTTTTTTAATATCAACCGCTTTACGTATTTTCTAATCACAGCCGTTCTGCCTAACGATTACAGCAGCGTTCTTCTTAATTCCTCGTCGTTTTGTGCAGAAATATATTTGGGAGCTACGTCCAGCACCGTATTACAGCCCTTAATACCGTCCTTTTGCATTCTTACTGCCGCACGTGCATACGCAACAAGCACCGAAGATGTGAATTCGGGATTTGAATCAAGCTTTATATTGTACTGTATAACGTGTGTATTTTCGCCGTTTATACCCGTTTTGCCACATCTTATTACACTTCCTCCGTGAGGTATGCCGCTATGCTTCTCCTTAAGCTCTTCAAGCGAAATAAAGTTTACGGTAGTATCGTAATCGGCAAAATAGTTAGGCATAGTCTTGATTTCATTTTCAATTTGTGCCTTATCAGCCCCATCTTCAACCACTACGTAGCATTCGCGGGTGTGCTTCTGCCTGGTGGAAAGCTCGGGCATTTTACCGCCGAGCACAGCATTAACCGCTTCATCCACGGGAACTGTATATTGGCGTGCATCTACTACGCCTTTAATACGGCGAATAGCATCGGAATGTCCCTGACTTACGCCCTTACCCCAAAAGGTATAATCCTTGCCCTCAGGAAGCACTGCCTGAGCGTACATTCTATTTAAAGAAAACAAGCCCGGATCCCAGCCCACAGAAATAATCGCAACGTTTCCGCCTTGTTTTGCGGCATCATCAACCCTCGCAAAATGCTCGGGAATTCTTGCGTGAGTATCAAAGCTGTCAATTACGTTAAAGCTCTTGGCAAGCTCGGGAGTTTGCTGCGGCAAATCCGTTGCGCTTCCGCCGCAAAGAATTAAAACGTCCATCTCATTTTTATGGTTGAGAATTTCATCAACGTTAAACACCCTTGCGTTTGTCAACGTTTTAACACTTGAAGGCTCTCTGCGGGTAAATACACCGTATAAGCACATATCGCCGTTCTGCCTTATTGCACATTCTACGCCTCTGCCTAAATTACCGTAACCAACGATTCCTATTCTAATCACAAAAAAACCTTCTTTCTTTGCTTGTCTATAAATTATATTATACACGAATCTTCCATAAAGTCAAAAACTTATGTGCAGTTGAAAAAAATTTTTTTGCATAAAAATGCAACTATTTTGGATTGCTTTTTAATCTTTGACGTGCAAAGGTCACTAATGCCGTAAAACGCGATTGTTTTAAAGAGAATATTTAAACATTTTTTTGGTTTTATATTGCGTAAATCTGCTCACCGACAAATATTTACATATGTGCATAATTGCATTTAATCAATATGTTGTAAAAGTTTTTTTGCAAAAAACACTATATATTGTGTTTTTTGTGTTGACATTGTATTTTACGTGTGTTATACTACCAATGCTGACAAAAATCGGCATAACAAAAACGGAGCGCGTAAATTTATGAACGTTCAAGGATTTCAAAAGCTTACTTTACTTGATTTTCCTACCAAAACCGCCTGCACGGTATTTACCGGCGGCTGCAATTTAAGGTGTCCTTTCTGTCATAACGCTTCTCTTGTTAGCACTCCTACGGAATATCCTTCTGCCGAGCAAGACGTTTTTGATTACTTAAAAAAGCGCGTAGGTGTTTTAGACGGTGTTGCAATAACCGGCGGAGAGCCTCTGCTTCAGCCTGATTTAAAGGACTTTATTTTACGCATCAGGGAAATGGGCTTTTTAGTAAAGCTTGATACTAACGGGTTCTTCCCAAGCAAGCTTAAAGAATTGTTAGACGAAAAGCTTTTAGATTACGTTGCTATGGACATAAAAGCGGCGCCGAAAAATTACAATAACGCTTGCGGAACCGAAACCGATATATATAAGGTAAAAGAAAGCTTATCCGTGCTTGTCTCTTCCGGCGTTGATTTTGAACTGCGCACCACTGCAGTAAAAGGTATTCATACCCTTGATGAGTTTACGGAGATTGCAACCTTTATCGGCAACGGTAAAAAATATTTTATACAGAAGTTCGTCAATTCAGGAAATTTACTTGGCACAAACTGCGGTGCTTTTACTGACGAGGAAATGCACGAAATATTAAAAAACGTACAGAAAATAATTCCCGAAGCTTCTCTTCGGGGTGTTGAATAAATACTAAATAATTTTTTAAGGGGATAAAAAAATGTATAGAGTTACGAAACGAGACGGAAAAATAGCAGAATTTGATCTGATGAAAATTTCTTCTGCTATAAAAATGGCTTTTGAAGCTTGCGACCGCCAATTCAATGACAATATCATTGACTTTTTGGCTTTAAAGGTTACCTCTGACTTCGAGCCCAAAATTGTTGACGGTATTATTGCTGTTGAGGACATTCAGGACAGCGTTGAAGCTGTTTTAATTCAGGCAGGCTATGGCGACGTTGCCAAGGCTTATATTCTTTATCGCAGACAAAGAGAAAAATTGCGTAATATGAAATCAACTATCCTTGACTATAAGGAAATCGTTGACCAATACGTTAAGAGCATTGACTGGCGTGTTAAAGAAAACTCCACCGTTACATATTCAGTAGGCGGTCTTATTTTAAGCAACTCAGGTGCTATTACCGCTAACTATTGGCTTTCCGAAATTTATGACGACGAAATTGCCAACGCTCACAAGAACGCTGACATTCATATTCACGACCTTTCTATGCTTACAGGCTACTGCGCAGGTTGGTCCTTGAAGCAGCTTATTGAGGAAGGCTTGGGTGGTGTTCCCGGAAAGATTACCTCTGCCCCTGCAAAGCACCTTGCAACACTTTGCAACCAGATGGTTAACTTCCTTGGTATTATGCAAAACGAATGGGCAGGCGCGCAGGCTTTCTCATCATTTGACACTCACCTTGCAACCTTTGTTAAGGCTGATAATTTATCCTATGACGCTGTAAAAAAATGCATCGAATCCTTTATTTACGGTGTAAATACTCCTTCCCGTTGGGGCACTCAGGCTCCCTTCAGCAACATTACTCTTGACTGGACCGTGCCTCATGATTTGGCTGACGAATATGCTATTATCGGCGGCAAAAAGGCTGACTTTAAGTACGGCGACTGTAAGGAAGAAATGGATATGGTTAACCGCGCATTTATTGAAGTTATGCTTGAAGGCGATGCTCACGGCAGAGGCTTCCAATATCCCATTCCTACGTATTCAATTACAAGAGATTTTGACTGGTCAGAAACAGAAAACAATAAGCTTTTGTTTGAAATGACCTCAAAATACGGTACGCCCTACTTCTCCAACTACGTAAACTCCGATATGGAGCCCTCTGACGTTAGAAGTATGTGCTGCAGGCTTCGTCTTGACCTTCGCGAATTGCGTAAAAAGTCCGGCGGCTTCTTCGGCAGCGGTGAAAGCACAGGTTCTGTAGGTGTTGTTACCATCAATATGCCCAGAATTGCTTACCTTGCTGAAAACAAAGAAGATTTCTTCAAGCGTCTTGACAAGATGATGGATATTTCCGCCCGTTCACTTAAGGTTAAGCGCACCATCATTACAAAGCTTCTTGACGAGGGTCTTTATCCCTACACCAAGAGATACCTCGGTACCTTTGCAAACCACTTCTCAACCATCGGCCTTGTTGGTATGAACGAAGCAGGTCTTAACGCAAAGTGGCTTAAAAAAGATATGACACACGAGGAAACACGCGAATTTACAAAGGAAGTTCTTAACCATATGCGCGAGCGTCTTTCTGACTATCAGGAAATGTACGGTGACCTTTATAACCTTGAAGCAACTCCTGCAGAAAGCACTTCCTACCGTCTTGCAAAGCACGACCGCAAGCGTTATCCCGATATCATCTGCGCTTCCGATGCAGAAACTCCCTACTACACCAACTCTTCACACTTGCCCGTTGGCTTTACCGACGACGTATTTACTGCCCTGGATATGCAGGACGAGTTACATACTCTTTATACGTCAGGTACTGTTTTCCACGCATTTATCGGTGAAAAGCTGCCTTCCTGGCAGTCCGCAGCCACACTTGTTCGCAAGATTGCAGAAAACTATCGTCTTCCCTACTATTCAATCTCCCCCACCTATTCAGTATGTAAGGAGCACGGATATATTACGGGTGAAAAGTTCTCCTGCCCCAAGTGCGGAAACGAAACCGAGGTTTACAGCCGTATTACCGGTTACTACCGTCCCGTTAAAAACTGGAACGCAGGTAAAACTCAAGAATATAAGGAGCGTAAGACCTATAACGTTGAAACCTCCAGGCTGACTCATTCCGGTCCTGCCGCAAGAGAAGAGGCTTGCTGTGATTGCGCACCTTGTGCACTTAATGACGGCGTTTATCTGTTTGCTTCAGCTACCTGCCCCAACTGCAAAATTGCAGAGGCACTTTTAACAAAGGCAAACATTGCCTACACAAAGGTTCTTGCTCAAGAAAACGTTGAGCTCACCGAATCATTGGGTATAAGGCAAGCTCCTACATTGGTTAACGTTGTTGGCGGCGAAATTGAAAAATACGTTATGGTTGCTGACATTAAGAAGTTTATCCAAACTCAAGCTTAATTAACCGTTGATCAAATCCGAGCAAATGCAAAGCTTTAAGTTTAGTGTTTGCTCGGTACAAAACACAAAATAAAAATGGCGCATCAAGTTTTTGTTGCGTCATTTTTAAAAACGTTTAAGAGGTATAATATGTACGATATTATTATCATTGGTGCAGGTCCCGCAGGCCTTACCGCCGCAATCTACGCCCGCCGCGCAAACAAAACGGTGCTTATTTTAGAAAAATCTGCCTTCGGCGGTCAAATTGCCTTTTCACCAAAGGTAGAAAATTATCCTGCTTTTACCACAATAAGCGGTAGCGAGTTGGCAGAAAAAATGGTTGACCAGGTTTTAGAGCAGGGTGCCGAGGTTGAAATTGAAACTGCCACCGAAATTATTGATAAGGGCAATTTTAAGCAAGTTCTTACCGAAGACGGAAACACCTACGACGCCAAAGCCGTTATTATTGCAGGCGGTGCCGCCCACAGACATTTAGGGCTTGAAAATGAAGAAAAGTTTATCGGTGAGGGTATATCCTTCTGTGCAGTTTGTGACGGCGCTTTTTACAAAGATAAAACAGTTGCTTTAATAGGCGGCGGAAACTCTGCCCTGCAGGAAGCAATTTTATTGTCAGAAACAAGCAAAAAGGTTTACGTAATTCAAAACCTTGATTTCTTAACGGGGGAGAAAAAGCTCCAAGATATTTTGGCTTCGCGAGATAACGTTGAGGTTATTTTAGGCGCTGTTGTTGACAGTATTGCAGATACGGATAGCTTTTCTGCCATAACTATCAGAAAGGTTGCCGATAACACAAAAACTACTCTTTCACTTGACGGTATGTTTGTTGCCATCGGCTTAGTTCCCGACAACGACGCCTTTAAAAACGTTGCCGAATTAAACGAGCAGGGCTATATTTTAGCTGACGAAAAATGCTTAACAAAAACGCCCGGTGTTTTTGTTGCAGGTGATTGCCGTACAAAAGCTATACGTCAGGTTGCAACTGCCGCATCTGATGGTGCTGTTGCCGCCATTGCTGCTTGCAGATTTATTGACGGTTTTTAAAAGGAGATATTATGGAAAAGAAATGTCCTTGCTGTGCCTCACGTAATTTGTCGGAAGGCGTCCTTCAAACTAACGATGCAATGAGATTTACCTTTATTTCTAAGGATCAGTCAACTAAAATTTTTCCTAAAACCGCAAAGGTGCAGGCCTTTGTTTGCGAAGATTGCGGATTCATATCACTGTTTACTGCAGATAGCAAAAAATAACGTTAATAAAGCCTATATACAAAAAAGACGTAAGAAAATCTTACGTCTTTTTTATCTCATAATATTTATGACAATGTATGTTTTACATTATGTTACGTTTACACCGCATCATTTTTATGACGCGCGCAATTATGATGTATAACACTTATGCCGCTCTAACCTTACGCCGTGCAAATTACGCCGCGTCGATTTTTAAAACAAGCACGGTCATATCGTCATCAACAGCGGTTGCCTTTGCCTTTGATAAAATTTCTTCTGCAAGTTTTTCGGGGGTTTTATTTTCCTCCTTAGCCTGAATCAGCGTATCGGTAATTTTGTCCTCTTCCCCTACACAAAGTCCATCGTAAACCCCGTCGGTTACAAGCACAACAACGTCACCGCTCTGCACAAGTTTTTTTGTGGTTATGGGGTTAAATTTTGTTACTATGCCCATAGGCAGAGCACCCACGTCTATTTTTTCTACCTTGTTTCCTCTAAGTATGTACCCCGGCACCGCACCGATTTTAGTCCAATAAAGCACCCCCAAATCAAGATCAAGCTCTGCAACGTCCATAGTAGAATAAGCTTCTTCTTCCCCCTTTAAAAGCAAAAGTCGGTTCATAGTTTTAAACATATCTTTTCGCTGAATGCTTGTATCCGAAAATGCCTCAAGCAAGTCAAGAGCACTTTCGCTTTCCCGTGCCGCCCTTTCACCGCTTCCTGCACCGTCACTGACAGCGGCAATGTATTTATCGTTTTCAAGCTGACAAAAGGTGTAGGAATCACCGCACACCGCCTGTCCTTTTTTGTTGCTTCGGCAAGCATACGCCTTAACTTTTAACCTGCTAACCGGTGCAAAATTCCCAGTAAATCCGCCGTTATGATTAGTTCCGCCCGATAAAAAGCGGTATTTGCCCACGTATCCTTGTTCAAGCGCATCACATATCAGCTGACTCAAATTGCGCCGATTATCTCTTACAGAAATCTGCAAAATATGGCTCTCTCCGTTTTTTCGGCACACTACTTGGGATAAATTTTCTATTCTTGAGCCTAACACGTTGGTAACTAACTTTTCCTGCTCGCTGTCAAACTCGGGCAATACCATTATGTCATCTGCCAAAGCAAAAAGCATTTGCGCCGTTTCCTTTAACTGTGCCGCCATTTCTCCGCTTTCGGTAGGGTTTTCGCTTTGCCAAAGAGTAAGCTTATCAAAGCTGTCCTTTATGGCGCAAACTAAATTTATAGGCTGGATACATCTGGCGTTCAGGCTCAAAGGCATTGTTGTAATAGCTCCGGTTTGAATAATTCTGTCTGCGGCTTGTCCAAGCTCAAGTACCGTATCGCTTTTTCTGCTTTTATGGCAGTACTCATATTTACTGCAGGCGTTGCAAACTCCCAACGCCGCCTGCACAAGCTGTTGTTTAAATTCTCTGCCGCGCTCGGCACTCACAAATGCCTTTGAAAGCTCCAAATACATTCTGCCTGCGCTTTGAAGCTTACTTTTTTGTCTTTGGCGCAACAGTTCTATGTAATTCATTTCCAAATCGTTTACGCCCGATTGTCTGCCCGCCAAGCGTTTAAGCCTTTGCACGTGCTCCTTTTTTATAAGCACCGTATATCCACAGCCTAAAATTAAGTTTACCGCGCCCAAGCTTAACACAGGCATATTTAGCAAGAACAAACTTATGAGCAAATCGCCAAGCACGAATCCCAGCAGCGCTCCGCCTTTTTTATTAGAAAGAAGCCCTGCAAAAATTCCGCCGCACACAAGACACAGCGCAACCGTGACGTCGCCGCCCTTTATTACCCACATGCACGCGCAAACAGAAGACCAGATGCTTCCACCCTGTTCAAAGGCACATACCGCTACCGCCGAGCTGGCAAGAAGCGCAAAAACACACAAGTTAAACCCTAATAAATCGGTTTTCGGTAAGGACGAAATTACAAGTCCACCAATGCAACATATAGCCATTATATCTGCTTTTTCCAAGGAAAGACGGCTTTCAATTTCAAGCACAGACAAATACAGCCGTTTTAGAACGGGCACCAGGCACATTGCAAGCAAGCCGTGAAAAATTAGCAATATTTGCTTTGACAGCTCAATGGGAACTATAAAAGCAGGAAGCACAAAGCTTACAAGGGCACAGCACATAGTAAAAATCACCTTTTGCCCTTTAAGCATTTTTATTAAGAATAAAATCGGCAGCGCCACTGCATAAGGCGCAGTATTTAAAAGAATATCCTGTAATGTCAAACTCAAGCTGATTGCGCCTGCAATTCCACCCACAAACGCATAATAAAAGACATCTGTGTTATACAAAACGCAAATGAAGGCTATCCCCAAAGGGTATATTCCTCTTAAGAAATCACAGCGCGCAAAAAGCACACCCAATGAAATTATTAAAATCGGTTTTATCCATTTTTTCATAAGCCCACCAACGTTTTTCTTATAACTTGACGGTTACATTATAATATGCCGTTAACAAAAACATTGTCGGGGTAGCCTTGTACTATTTTAAACAAGTATATCGTTTTTTGCATTAATTTGTGTTTATAAATCGTCTGCGTCCTGAACGGGCGGGCTTCCGTCCTCACTTATGCCGGTGTAGCTTCCCTCAACGTCTGATTTTATTTTGTCGTTATGCCAAATTATTTGAGCTTTTTTCTTTTTCATAAAATCACATCCTTTTAAAATTTCTCTTTATATTTTTTCCTATTTATGATACAATTATGATATAAAATTCTTTAAGGAGTTATTATGGAACAAAAAAGATTAGCTACGCTTTGTGAAGGCGATGAATTTGAAGGCTTTGTTTTGCTTCGTTCCTTTGCGGTAAAAACAGGGCAAACGGGCAAAAATTACTGCGATTTAACCGTTGCCGACCAATTTAGCGAAATGAACGGAAAAATTTGGAACTACGATGAAGCACACTATCTGGAATATAAGCCTAATATACTGATTAAAATCAGGGCTTCTGTTACTTCCTGGCAGGGCAACCTACAGCTGCGTATTGAGAAAACTCGCATCGCAACAAGTACCGACCCCGTTTCTATTGGTGAATTTGTGCCTTCCGCCCCTAAAACAAGCGAAGAAATGATGGCTACCGTAGAGCGCTATATCGGCAAAATAAAGAAAAGCGATATTCGTGATATTGTAACGTACGTTGTTGATTCCCTTAGAGAAAAGCTTTTATATTACCCTGCCGCCCAAGCAAATCACCATTCTATTCGCGGCGGTCTTTTATACCACACCACCACCATGCTGGCTGCGGCAGAGGCTATGTGCAATATTTACACTCAGCTTGACTCCGACTGGCTGTATGCAGGCGTTATTCTCCACGATATTGAAAAGACTGAAGAAATGCATTCAAACGAGCTTGGTCTTGTTGACGATTACACTAAAAAGGGCTTGCTTTTAGGTCACATTATTCAAGGTCCGCTTATTATTGCCGAAGCCGCAAAAGCAGTAGGTGCAAGCGAGCAAACCACAATTTTACTGCAGCATATGCTCATCTCCCACCATTATGAGCCGGAGTTCGGCGCAGTTAAAAGACCTATGTTCCCCGAAGCAGAAATGCTTCACTATCTTGATATGATTGACGCCCGAATGTTTGATTTCAACAAGGCTCTATCCGCCATTGACGAGGGCGCTTTTACCGAAAAGCAATGGCTTTTAAATAATCGCCGCCTTTATAAAAAGGAAACCGATTAATTGCTCGCTTTTGCTTTAAAATGCGCCATATAGCCATTTTATGCATATATGTTCATAATTAAATAGATATTATTTTATGCGTATTTGGACCTTTTTTTGCATATATTTTCCCCCTTGATAATAAGTTTTATCAAGGGGGTTTATTGTTATATGAATTCAGAAATTGAACAAGCCTACGAGGATTGGCAGCAAGCCATAAATATTTTTAACAACGCCGTAGAAAAGGAAGATATTGAATTTGCTATTTACAATTTAGAAGCAAAAAAGCGATTTTATATGCGTCTTCTGCACAAAGCGCAGAACAGTGCATCGGAAATACATCAAAAGAGCCAAACGCAAAGCATTTCAAATAGATTTGACAGCAGTATTTTTTCAAAGCGCTCCTTTTCCGATTTTAATACCGACGATACCTTTGATTTTGATTAACAGGGCAAAATTATAAACTTTTTTGTGCAAAATACCCATTTGAATTTACTTTTTTTAAATGCTAAAATATTAAAAGTAAAATTGTTTTAGTTTTTTATTATTCATTTAGAGGTATTTATGTTTAAAATCGGCGATTTTGCACTGTATTCTCCAAGAGGAATTTGCAAAATAAAGGATATTGTTACGCAAGGTAATAACAACGAGAAATTTTACGTTTTACAACCTGTAAACAGCACCCACGCCTTTACCATTTACGTGCCTGCAAATAATTCGGAAGCAAAACTAAAATGGTTGGTTTCTGTCGAAGAAATCAACGCCCTTATCGCCGATGCAACTAAAAGCAAAATTACTTGGATTGACGACGATAAAAAGCGTCAGCTTGCCTTTAGAAAAATTCTTATCTCAGGCGACAGATTACAGCTTTTAAGCCTGATACGGCTTCTGTATCAAAAACAGCAGGAGATGAGAAAACAAAACAAAAAGCTACATATAACAGATGAAAAGGCATTTAAAGACGCTGAAATGCTTGTGTATGACGAGTTTGCATTTGTTCTTAATATTAAACGTGAAAGCGTTATAGAATTTATTGCAAGCAATATCGAACAGCTTAAATAAACAAAAAAAGGAAGCTTATCGCTTCCTTTTTTGTTTTAGCAACCAATACTTGCCATTAGCTGTTATGAGCTTTTTTATTATATTTTGCAATTAAATTTGGCACAATCAGATATACGGCGCTTATTATGAATAGTGCTATAGATATCCATTGGGACGTGGAAAGCCCAAAATACAAGCCACGTATTTCATCCCCGCGCAAAAACTCTAACATAAACCGTGCTATGCTGTATAAGTTCAAATACGTAAACATCATTTGCGCTTTACGCAAGGCATACTTTGTGCATTTTATTAGAATTATACAAATGCAAATATTTATTAATGCTTCTAATAGCTGTACAGGAAAATATCCTTGATCCGCCGACAAGCCTTCTACAGAATTGGCATAATATATTGCAAACAAGCCATCATATTCCATTCCGTGACAGCATCCTGCCATAACACAACCCACCCTGCCGATTGCATGACCTATGGGAATATACGGTATTAAAATTTTTTCAATATCTATCAATTTTACCTTTGCAACCTTAATACCTATAAGCCCACCTGCAACTCCGCCAATCAGGGCTCCGTAATAAACTAATCCGCCAAATATGTTAAAATTGCCCGTTGCAATTCCTTCTATAATCCCTTGTATTCCATAGGTTACAATTGCATATAGAATACTGCCGCAGGGCAAAGCCAGCATCAAGGCAAATCCGCTTATTATCAAAAGATCTTCGATAGTAATTTTGTATTTCTTTGCACCTCTAAAGGTCAGTAAAAACACAGTAATTATGCCTACGAGCATACAGATACCGTAGGTGGAAAATTCTCTGTTAAAAATTTCAATATACGGATACATATTATTCTTTTTTGGGTGAAAAATAGCAGTCTTATTACGCAAATAAGACTGCTTTTAACATTAAATAGCACTACCAAGACCTGCAAGGCCTGCAACGCAAGCAACACAAGCTAAGTACAGAATTAATGCAAGTGCGGTTCCGATTATTGAAAGAACCAAGCCTGCTGTAGCGGCACCTTTTTGTCCGTTTTTCTTAGCGATGGCACCGAGGATAATTCCAATAAGACCTAAAATAATACCAATCCAACCAACTGACGGAAAAATAACTGCAATTACAACACTGATAATACCTAAAACTAAAGCAGCAACACCCATGTTTTTTCCTCCTTTCGTAAAAATAAAAAATGCGCCTACCAAAGTAAGCGCATAAAAAACACAAACTCCGGTAGCCGCTAAACTAACTTTTATGAGTAATGGGTGTACCGTACTAGCATAAAGGCGGAATCTGCGTTTTTATCAAATTCACTATACTAGTATGGCAAAATAGAATAGAGTTATCCAAAAAAGGAAAAACACCCCTACTACATACTCATCATATTAAGTTAGTTTAGCAATAACATTCTAACATTACAGAAGGTTTTTGTAAAGTCTTTTTTCAAATTTAATTGTTTATAATACAAAATGTATACTCTTTAAGCGCATTTAGGTGTTTATCTAATAATGACGTAAAAAAAGGAAGCTTATCGCTTCCTTTTTTGTTTTACCAATGTATTTTATAATTTTATCAGCAACCGCAACCAACGTTGTTTGAGCAACCGTCGTTGTTGCCGCAACCACAGCAGCAGAAGAGAAGGATAAGAATGATAATCCAGCAGCAGTTATCGCCGCCACCACCAAAGCCGCCGCAACCGCTATTGTTTGAGCAACCGCCACAGCAGAAGAGAATGATTAAAAGGATAATGAGCCAAGTGCAATCATTGCTTCCGCAATCGTTTGATGAGAAAAATCTACCCATAATAATACTCCTTTATAAAAGAATTTTGTAAGTACATCTTACAGTTTATAATATGAAAGTTTTAAAAAAGGTGTTAATACTTTTTATCGCCTTAGCCGTTTTTGTTTTATATTGTCATTTTTTTTAAAAGCTTACATATACATTAAATAAATCTTATTAAGGAGTGTGCTATATATGGCAAACAACTGTTATACATATTATAATGCAAATAATTATTCTAATGACCCTGCAAATTGCTCAAACTACACAAATTGTAACAATGGATGCTGTGGTTGCAACAACGGATGCAACTGTAACAACGGATGCAATAACTGTAATAATTCTTGCAACGGAAACAATCTGTGCAACAGCCGAACTAACGGAACCGGCTTGATTTCCAACAGTGCCGATTTAATCTATCTTTTGATTCTTTTAAGTTTGTTTTCTGACAATAATAGCTGTAATAATAATGACTTATTTTTAACTCTACTTTTACTTTTGCTGTTTAAGGGCAATTGTTCAAATGGCATAACAGGCTCCTTGGGAAACAACAACGGTTGCAACAATTGCAATACAAACATTTGTAATGGTTGCAACAACAACGGTACAAATAACTGCAACGGTTGCAACAACTGCGGCAACGTTAACAATCAAGGTAACGGTTGCTCAAATTGTAATTGCTGTAATAATTCTTGCAACACCTGTTGCGGCACTTGTTAATCCATAAGCAAAAAAAAGCGTTGTGTCCATCAAAACACAACGCTTTTATTTTTATTAAGCTTTTATTATGCTCTCTTTGAAAGTACTTCTTCTTCGTACTTTTTAACCTCGTCAAACCAAGAAGCATCGGGCTTAACACCGCACTGTGTGCAGTATTCTTGCCAAATGTCACCAAAGGGCATTGTTTTAATTTCTTCCTGAAGCATCATAAGCTCTGTAAGCTTGTTTTCGTCCTGAAGCTGCTTTAAAAGAGCGTTAGGTGTGCAAAGTGCGCTTAAAAGAGCCTTCTGCCAGGAACGGATACCTACTGCCCAAGCAGAGATACGGTTGATGCTTGCATCAAAATAGTCAAGTGCCATATAAACGCGGTCAAGAGCATCGTTACGAACGATTTCTTTTGCGATTTCCTTTGTTTCGTCGTCAAAAAGAAGCACGTGGTCAGAATCCCAGCGAACGCCTCTTGTGATATGAAGAGCGATTTCCGGGAAGAAACACAAGAGTGCAGGAATCTTATCGGAAACAACTTCTGTGGGGTGATAGTGACCGTTATCCATTAAGGGTAAGCAACCGTCGTGAGTAGCGGCAAAGGAAAGTGTAAACTCAGCAGAGCCTGATGTAAAGGATTCAACACCGATACCGAATACCTTTGATTCTACGCAGGGCTTAACAAGGTTTTTGTCAAAGGGCTCTGAAAGAATTTCTTCAATAGCTTCCTTATATCTCATTCTGGGGCCAAGGCGGTCGGCAGGAATGTCCTTAAAGCCGTCACCGGTCCAAATGTTCATAACGCAGGGGAAGCCTGTTTCTTCAGCCATATACTGTGAAATACGGATACAAGCCTTACCGTGCTCAATCCAGAACTTACGGGATGCTTCGTCAGGGCTTGAAAGAGTAAGACCGTCCTTAACCTTATCGTGTGAGAAGAAGGTGGGGTTAAAGTCAATACCCATACCTCTTTCTTTAGCAAACTCAACCCACTTTGCAAAATGCTTGGGCTCAAGCTTGTCTCTGTCGGCAAACTCGCCTTTTTCAAAAATCGCGTAGCAAGCGTGAACGTTAAGCTTTTTAGCGCCGGGGCAAAGTGACATTGCCTTATCCATATCAGCCATAAGCTCTTCGGGAGTTCTTGCCTTGCCGGGATAGTTACCTGTTGTTTGAATACCGCCGGTTAAAGGTCCGTCATGGTCAAAACCGATAACATCATCGCCTTGCCAGCAATGAACAGCTACAGGAACTTTTTTAAGTGTTGCAATTGCCGCATCGGTGTCAACGCCCATTGCTGCGTACATTGCTTTTGCAGATTCGTAACGTGTACTCATAAGAAAAATCTCCTTATATATAAAATTTTACTATGCTCTAATTATACTCTATGAACATTTGTTTGTAAAGAGGAAAAATGTTATCTTTTGGTTTTTTATTGTGTAACAGCCGAAACATTTTGAGGCAGATCCGCCTCGGTAGCTACGTAAACCTTTGCACTGATTGGCGCATATTTTGAAACCGTTAACAACGATTTTACAGGCTCCTTGCCCTCTTCTGTCCAAATCTGATAAACGTTTACCGTGTACCCCGTGCGTGCCTTTGAAACCTCTTTGTGCTGACCGGGCTGAAGATGATATTTGTTTGTTGTATCAACAAAATATTGAGGTGCGCCCGGAGCAAGCTCTTCGATTGTTTCTGTTTCTATTTGTATTTTTGCGTTATTAGGCAGGGGCATACCGTAAAACTCAACCGTCACTTTGAGCTTCGAACCGCTGCGAACAATTGAAGTATTAAAGAAATACGGTGTTCGGTTATTGTTATAAAGTTTAAGGTCAGTATGGGGCCAGCTTACAGTAGCATCTAATCCTCTGCTGATATATTCCGACGGCCACGTATGCGGACGGCGTTCAATAATTTCGATGGGCGCGTTTCTGCCTACGCTGTTTGCGCCTGCGAGCAGAGCGCTGTAATAAATAGTTGTTGAAACCTGACAAATACCGCCGCCTACAACCTCATCATACATCTGGTCTTCGTTTATAAACACACCTAAACCGAATCCGTTTTCAATAGTTCGTGCGCCTACCCATTGATTAAAGGAAAAGGTTTGCCCCGGCATCCAAACGCGCTCGTCAAGTGCGTTAAGCGCAGTTGTAATATTCTGTATTCTGCCTTGAGAAGATGATGCCGACAGCGTTGTGGTAAACGTGCTTACAAGGGAATAATTCTTTTCTATATCCGCACGGCGCACGTCAGGCTCAACTACGTCAAGCACAAGCGCATACTCCACCTTTTGTGTTTCAGCTTTAACAAGCTGAGCAATGTCACCGTACACATTTTGCAAATTAAGACTTCTGCCTACGGCTTCATCGGTATAAGTAAACACCGGCGCGTTATCGTATTTAAACGTTACCGTAGCATCCTTCTTTTTAATATCAACCTCTGCTTTTATCTTGTTAAGCTCCGCCATAACAAGCTCGGGCTCACTCATAATAGTTGCAGAAATATCTATTTTTTCGCCATTTTTAAGCTTTTGAAGTGCATCGGTGCGCTCTTGATCAGTGCCGAATCTTCCCACTCTGTAGGCTTGCTTTGCGGCGTGGTCAACGTCAACCGTCAACTTTAAAACGTCTTTTCCCAGCAACCAGCTTTTATCTTCAAATCTTATTAAAATTTCCGAAAGCTTTATATTGTAGCTTACGTTTCCCGAAAGATACTGCTTGGCCTCTTCAACAGTCATACCGCCTACGTCAATACCTGAAACGGTAACGCCTTCTAAAATTCTATCTGAAAAATAACTGTCATTGTACTCTATTGAATAAGCCATATTGTTTTCTGTGTTGCTTTGATTCACAGAAAGCGCAACGTACCTGACAAGTAAAATAATACTCGCCAAAAGAATTATGCCTAAACAAATAAGCATCGTTACGATATGATAAAAGCTTTTGTCATTTTCAAATTCTGTGCTTCTCATTTAATTCTTCCATTCATCAATTAAACACAATATAATACTTGTTAACGTATCCGCTGATACCGTCCTTCGTTTCAACCAAATACCAGCCGTCGCTCTCCTTTATAACCGAAACAACGTCGCCCGACTTTAATTCGGCAAGAATATTATATTCTGTAGCAGGGCCTTCGCGCAAATTAGCAGTATCGCCGATTTTCAGGTTGCCTATGGTAGCGGTTTGCTTGTTATCGCCCTGCGTTTGACCGTCACCCGTAGGTTCGGGCGTAGGTGCAGGAGTTCTTAACGCGTCAATTTCCTCTTCGCTGAGCGAAGGTGTTTGAGGCGGTTTATAGTCAAAATCGCCACGGCGCACAACTGAATCAATAAGCCACGAGCCGTTTTCGAACACCAGCTTTACCCTATACACGCTGTTATCCCAATCGGGAACGTTATAAAGCCCGAATGCCATAGCGTCCGCTTTAGACATCTGGGTAGTATCAAGCTCACCGTTTATGGCAAAAACCGCTTCCTTTACCGTTACGGTTTTTGACGTCTGCCAGGGCCAAACGAACAAATTATCATACTCAAGCTTATGACCGTAGTTGTTTATTATGTATAAGCCGTACTTTTCCTGGAGTTGACTGTATTCGGCTGTTTGCAAATAATTATATGAAAAGAACTTTGATTTTTCGTTTATATCCGTGCCGAGAATTATAACGTCCAGTCTTGCTTTTAAAGCGTCGTTAAGCACGAAATATACGTTTGACGTTTTCATACTTGAATAGAATGCACCCGTTGCAAGAACGATAACCAAAAGCACTACCGCAAGACGAGTACCGATATAAAATAATGCTCTTTTAAGCTTTTCGTCCACAGGCACATTCCCCCTATTCTTATTACAATGTAATTGTACCACACTTTCACTTAATTGTACACTACTGAACTTGAATTATTTAAAAATTTTTTGTAATTTTTGTTTATTTTTCATATTTCGGGCTAAAAATATTTTAAAGGAGTGTTTTTAGCTTGGCAAACATCATTATTCGTACGCTTATTTTATTCTTTTTTCTGCTTTTAATGCTACGGCTTTTGGGCAAAAGACAAATCGGTGAGCTTCAGCCATACGAATTTGCTTTAACGCTTATTTCTTCAAATCTTATAACGATACCTATGTCGAATCTCAGCACCCCACTTTTATGGGGTATTATTCCCGTTTACGTATTGCTTGCAACGGGTTTATGCCTTTCGCTTGTTTCGTTAAAATCCACAGTTGCAAGACGAATTATCTGCGGTAAGCCAAGGATGTTAATCGAGCGCGGCGTTATTGTGGAAAGTGCTTTAAAAAAGGTACGTTACACCCTAAACGACCTTCTTGAGCAGCTTCGGAACAAGGACGTTTTTGACGTTTCGCAGGTTTATTATGCTATTTTAGAAACTAACGGAGAAATAAGCGTAATTTTAAAAAGTCAGTTCGCACCACTAACGCCTGCAGATATGCGCATATCAACACAACAAGAAGACGCCACCGTTTCGCTCATTATGGACGGCAAATTTCAAAAGCAGAATCTCTATTATTTGGGAAAGGATTTTCATTGGCTTCAAAAGCAAATGCAAAAGGCTAAGGTTTTAAGCGAAAAGGACGTTTTACTTATGACCTATAACGGCAGTAAGCTATTCGTACACTTTAAAGGTGAAAACCCTAAAATTAAGGAGATAGTATGCGAAACCTAATTATTGTTTTAATTATAGTGGGTGTGTTTATTTTGGGTTCTGTGTCCTCCGATATATATATTTCTGCCGTTACCGACGAAATGGTTTCCGCTATCGAGGGCATTGAAACAGAAGAAGACGTAACGCGCGCAATAGAAAAATGGAACAGTCTTTCATCAGTTGCAGAGCTTATAATCGACCACAACGAGATTGATGCCTTGAACGAGCACCTTTGGGCTATGGAGATAGAAATTTCGTGCGATTACGATGAATTTCTCGAATCTAAAAAATCCGCAACCGAAATGTTTAAGCATATTAAGGAAAGAAACGTTTTAGCGATTAATAACATTTTTTAAGGCGCGCCCTTTGTTTTTGCGAAAAAGCTCTGTAAAACTCCTGTAACCCGTAAAAAATGCTTTTTTAGCTTGACCTAAAGACTTGTTTTAATCCTTTAAAGTCTTTTGAATTTTGTTTAAAAGCGCTTGTCTATTATCCTTTTAAGTTTTTACCCATCCACTGATTTAATTTAAACATAAAAAAACTTTGCCAAGCACTCACTTGGCAAAGTTTTTTACATATTAAGCTTTTTTTCAGTTTCATTAAATCTTGAATAAGCCTCGGAATAATCTTGCCCCGTGGGCATATAGGTTTTTTTAATTTTTACGGTGTTTTTAACAGCATCGGCAACAGAAGCATATTCGCCTGCACCAACCATTGCAAGAATTGCCGTGCCTAAGCAGGCAGTTTCCGCTTCCTCTACCGTATGAAGCTTTTTATTCGTTACATTGGCTTTGATTTCTGCCCACAAGGGACTCGATGCGCCGCCGCCGGTAATTCGAATTTCACAGCTCTCATCAGCAGAAGCGTATTCCAGATTCTGCCGCAACATAAACGCAACCGCTTCCATAATAGCTCGGGCAAAATGTCCTTTTGTGTGGGATAGAGTTATTCCCGTAAAGGAAGCCGTTGCTTCGGGATTATAATTAGGCATGGTAGAACCGCAGAAATACGGCAGCATCGTCATTCCGTCGCAACCCGGGGCTACTTTTGCGGCAAGCTCGTCAAGTTCCTTAAAGGAAAGTTCATCGGCAAACTGCTCCTTAAACCATTTTAATGCCATTCCCGCCGTTGCCGACCACAAAATAAGGCAGAACTTGCCGTCAATGGCGTGCAGATGGCAAGGCACAATACTGTTTGGGTTAAAGGGCGGTATTTTGTCGCTCATAACGCAAATTGCCATAATAGTACCCGTCATTTCGCTTATGCGTGTTTCGTCAACCACGCCTACGCCGATAGTACCTGCTATTTGGTCAAGGGTGCCCGTTACAACGGAAACGCCCTTGTATTCGCCTACACTTTGAGCGCTCTTTTTTATTTGAGGAAGCATTTGATGTGTGATGCCTATAAACTCAAGCATTTCGTCCCACCAAGCTTTTTTTGTAATATCAAAATAAACTGATGATGACTGTATTGTGGGCTCGGTTACAAATTCACCCGTTAAGCCGTAAATAATCCAATCTTCAAGCATAAAAATGCGTTTTGTTTTGTTGAAAGCCTCGGGCTCGTTTTCCTTAAGCCAAAGCACCTTTGATGCAGGCCACGTGGCAGTAATTTCAGGCTGACCCGTTATTTCATAAACGCGCTCGTTGCCGAACCGTTCTTTTATTTTATCAGCTTCGGCAGTTGCTCTGTTATCAAGCCAAACTATCGCTTTGCGTGTAGGAACGCCGTTTTGATCGGTAAATATAATCGTTTCACCTTGGGTATCAATGCTCAATGCGTCAATCTGACCAAGTTCCGTTAAAAACTCGTCAATAACGGTTTTGCACATTTCAACGTACTTATATGCATCAAATTCAATGTATCCCGTCACCGCATCGGTATCAAGCGTATAGTCAACTCTTTTTAAGCCGAGCCTTACACCGCACTCGTCAAACACCGCTGCCTTTAATGAGGTTGTGCCTATATCAATGCCTAAATACTTTCCCATTTTTACTCCTCGTTTTTTGTTTTTTTCTCAATTTTTTACTCATAAAATTCAACGATTTTATATTACCACTCAAATCTGTCTTTTGTCAATATTTTTAGCTCATTTTATATTTTTTGCTTTCGTTTTCCTTTTGTCATTGTTTCGTTTTAACAAAATTTGTAAATAAATAGTAAAATTAGCTTAATTATATTGACATTGAGCCTCGCTTATTATAGAATATATATAACTATATTTTTGATTTAGAAGGAGTTATTTACTATGAACAAACTTTATGCAGGTTTCAGCCGTGTAAACATTAACCCGAAGTTAGGCACTCCCATTGCCGGATACTACAAAGAACGCCTCACCGAAGGTGTTTTAGATGATATTGAGGTTAACGGTATTGCCCTTGAATGTAACGGCACAAAGGTAATTATGCTTTCTGTAGATCTTTGCGGTCTTAAGCAAACTTACACTACACCTTTGCGCGCTCAAATTTCAGAAATCACAGGCGTTGACGCGAATTGTATTTATATCCACGTTAACCATACACATACAGGTCCTCATACCTATTTTACAACAGATACTCCCATTACCCGCGAATATACCGATTTCCTTACTTCGCGTATAATTGACGCTGCAGTTTATGCTCTTAACGATTTAAAACCTGCTAAATTAGGTTTTGGCATTGGTCAGGCACCTAACGTTGCGTTTGTTCGCCGCTATATTATGAAGGACGGCAGCATCAAAACAAACCCCGGTGTTAATAACCCCGATATCGTAGGTCCCGTTGGCGGTGCTATGGACGAAAGTGTAAGCGTTCTCCGTTTTGACCGTGAGGGTGCAGATTCTATCGTGCTTGTAAGCTTTGCTAACCATCCCGACGTAGTAGGCGGCAATTTAATATCTGCTGACTGGCCGGGTTTTGCTCGCAGAACTGTTGAAAAAGTACTTGATAACACAAAATGCTTGTTGTTTAACGGCATTCAAGGCGACGTTAACCACGTTAACGTTCACCCAAAGGGCGGCGATTTAAACGATATGTTTATGGATTTCGACGACGTTTCCAGAGGCTATTCTCACGCTCGTTATATCGGCAGAGTTGTAGCCGGCGGTGTTCTTCAAGCCTTTGACAAGGTTGAGTATGTTGACGTTGATTCTATCGTTGGCTTAACAAAGGTTATTAAGCTTCCTGCAAATATGCCTACTGCCGAAGAGCTTGAAAACGCAAAACGCATCAACGCTTTGCACGAATCAGGTAAAGACAGCGAGCTTCCATACTCAGGTATGATGCTTACAACTGTTGTTGCAGAAGCCGCAAGAATGGTTAGAGTAGCCGATGGCCCCGATGCCTTTGAAATGACTCTTTCCGGCATTGCATTAGGTCCTGTTGCATTTATCGGTATTCCCGGTGAACCTTTCTCGCAAATCGGTAAGTTAATTAAAGAATCAAACGAATTTACCATGATTATTTCCAACTGCTTAACAAACGGCAGCGAAGGCTACTTCCCCATGCAAGACTCTTATGACGAGGGCGGCTACGAAGCAAGAAGCTCCCAGTTTAAGGCAGGCGTTGCAGAGCGCATTGCAGAAGAAGCAAAGGATTTGCTTGTTACCTTAAAGGCAAATTTATAATTGCATATTAGATTTTAAAGAGGATAAGAAAATGATTGCTATAAAAAACGCTACTTTGGTTATGCGTGACCATTTTATTCCAAACGCGGTGCTTTTTGTTGAGAACGGCAAAATTGCTTCGTTTGGTGAAATGCGTAAAACTCCCATTCCTGATGGATGCAAGATCGTTGATGCTAACGGTTTATACGTAGGCCCCGGCTTCGTGGATATCCATACCCATTCCGACGGCAAAGTTTTCTTTCAAGACGAGCCTGAAAAAGCAAGCCTTCATCACTTAAAGCACGGTACAACAAGCCTTTATCCAGCCCTTTATTTTTCAATGGATACAAAGGCTTACGTTAACGCCATCAGAACGCTTCGCGAAGCTATGAAAAAGCCCGAATGTAAAAACATCGCAGGTCTTTATATGGAAGGTCCGTACCTTAACCCCAAATTTGGTTGTGACAAAGAGTCTAATCCTTGGACTGATGCCGTTAATTCCGAAAAATACGCTCCTATTATTGAAGAAGCTTGTGATTTAGCTCGCGTTTGGGCGTTAGCACCTGAAAGAGAAAATATTGTAGAATTTGTGCAGGCGGTTAAAGAAAAAAATCCTTCCGCTGTTTTTGCCGTTGCTCACAGCGAAGCAGCTCCTCAGCAAATTGACGCACTTATTCCTTACGGATTAAAAATCGGCACGCACCATACCAACGCAACGGGTGACCGTCCAATGTATCCCGAATGCCGCGGTGTTTGCGTTGACGAAGCCGTAAATTACAACCGCGAAATTTATGCAGAGCTTATTTGCGACAGTCGCGGTATTCACGTTGACCCCTATATGCTTCGCCTTGTGCGCAGAATTAAAGGTGACGACAGAATAATTTTGATTTCCGACGCCTACGCTTGTGACGGTCCTATCCCCGAAGGCTATGACGACGTTGACGACATCAATTTTGACCACACGGGTGAAATTGCAGGCTCAAAAATGACTCTTGATATTGCCTGCAAAAATATGATTAAGCATACAGGCGCATCTCTCGTTGACGTGTTTAAATTTGCTTCATACAATCCTGCTCAAGCAACAGGCCTTTTTGACAGAGGTGAAATCGCCGTAGGCAGACGTGCTGACTTAGTATTTGTTGACCACAATATGAAGGTTTACAACGTAATGTTTCAAGGGGAATTTGTAAATGAAGACTTATAATATAAAAAAAGTTTATTGCGCTACTCCCGATTGGAGTAAAATTGACACTTTATCTATTGACGTTCCTTATCATCAGACCCCCGACGACATTACCGCCTGTGCACAGATTTGTTACACAGACGATGCCCTTTTAGTACATTTAAGCACTGTTGAAAAGGATATTCGCGCGGTAGAAAACGGTCCTTTAGGTATGCCCTGCGAGGATAGCTGCTTGGAATTTTTCTTCTGCCCTATGCCCTACGAAAAGGACAAACGCTATTTTAATATTGAATTCAATTCCAACGGCTGTATGTTTTTAGGCGTTGCCCAGGACTATGACAACATTTTGCGTGTGCTGTTGTACGAAAAAGAAGGCTTATTTAATGAAAAAATAAATATCACAAGCGACGGTTGGGAAATTTTTTACAGCGTGCCCTTTAGCTTTATAAGGCACTTTTTCCCTGAATTTGAAGTGCGCGAAGGATTAACAATTCGTGCGAACTGTTACAAGTGTGCCGATTATTCCAATCCGCCTCATTATCTGTCCTGGAACAAAATTGAGGGTGAAAGACTTTCTTACCATCAATCACAGTTCTTTGGCAGCATGACATTTGTTAAATAAAAATATTTTATATAAAGGAGACTTAAAAAATGAAAGATTTCATCACAGACCCATCAACAAAATTCAGCTTTGAGCCTGCAGAATTCGTTCCCTTTAAGGACCGTAAGGTTTGCGAGTACGTTCGTTCACTCAGTGGCAAGGACCTTGAAAAGCGCGAGCCCTGGTGGCACCCGGAATTTGATGTTAAGGTTATTATGAACCCCCATCCCATCCTTATTTCCACACTTTTCACTCGCTTAAAGGCTGCTTCCGAAGCAGGTAAATCATTCACTATGATTTTAGGTAACCCCGAGCCCGACACATATATTCCTTTAGCTCAGCTTATCAACTACTTTAAAGTTGACTGCTCAAAGGTACACCTTGTTGCAGAAGACGAATGGGCTGACCAGGACGGCAATATCGCCCCCATCACCTACGAAGCAGGCTTTGCTCACTCAATGATTAAGTATTTCTACTATCAGATTGACGAAAAGCTTCGTATGCCCATGGAGAACGTTCACTTCCCCACAAACCAGAACATCGCTCACTATTCACAGATTATTCAGGACATTACAAACGGCGAGGGTGCTGACATCGCTTCTACATCTCCCGGATGGGCAGGTCATATGGCTTTCGTTGACCCCATTCCCGAATTTATCGGCAACGGTGACATTGAAGAGTGGTTAAATCAACCTGCTCAAATCGTTACACTTCACCCCATGACCATTATGCAGAACTCTCTTAACGGCACATTTGGTCAATCCGGTGATATTGCTAACGTTCCTCCCAAGGCTGCTACAATCGGTCCTTTGGACGTTATGCGTGCTAAGGAAAGAATCGAAGTTCACGCACTTGCAACCTGCGGCACATTCTCTTCATGGCAGAGAATGACCTCCCGTCTTTGCACACACGGTCCTATCACTCCTTATCTTCCCAGTTCAATGCTTCAAACCAAGAAAACTCAGGTTTACATCAGCGAAGAACTTGCTGCTCCCTTCGAGTGCTGGGAAAAGGTTGGTTACTAATAACCAAAAAATTCAAAATCCCAATGGAAAATTCCATTGGGATTTTTTATTGCATATTATTTTACCTAAATTAGTTTATGACATAATACAATGAACGCATTGTGTTCTAAATAGCACGTTCTTGTTAATGCTTCGCACCTAACGTTTTAATCTTGCAAACAGCATTAAAGCATACGCCTTGCAAAATTACTGTAATTGCCCAGGAAATAGGATATATAATCAGTAAGCTTTCCAACGTTCTGTAATGCACAAAAACGGTTGAAATCCAAATGATTCTAAAAGCACATATACCTACAATTGATATAACCATAGGCGCTACTGCAACACCCATACCCCTTGTTGCGCTGGCAAAGTTATCCTGCACACCGCAAACAAAATAAAATATAGCCAACATAAACAAACTTATTTTTCCAGCTTCAATCGCCTCAGGAGAGTTTGTAATATATACAGATAACAATTGCTCGCTAAACACGTTGACTAAAACACCGACTGCAAATGCGCAAACAGAACAGCATATAATACATTTATACAAGACCTCTTTAATTCGTTTAAAATTGCCTATCCCCTTATTTTGACCACTGAAATTAGCAACAGTTTGGTAAAACGCGCTCATAACAGCATATACAAAGCCTTCGATATTGCTTGCCGCCGCTCTACCCGCAACTACCGCCGCACCTAAAGAGTTTATTGACGATTGCACAAGCACATTAGCTATCGAATACATCGAGCCTTGAACACCCGCAGGAATACCAATTCTTATAAAATCAAAAAACGTATCCTTATAAATATGCATTTTTTTAATATAAAATTTACAAGCATCATCTCTGCGCAACAAAACTGCAATTGTAAGAATTGCCGATACCGCTTGTGAAATAACGGTAGCAAGAGCAACGCCCGCAACATCCATTTTTAAGAAAATAACAAATATCAGGTTTAACACTACGTTTAAAACGCCTGATACTAACAAAAAGTAAAGAGGTGAACGCGTATCCCCCGCCGCACGTAAAATTGCGGCACAGAAATTATACAGCATAGTGGCCGTCATACCTGCAAAATATATTTGCATATAAACAGTTGAAAGAGGCAAAAGTTCTTCAGGAGTACCCATAAGAGTTAAAATTCCTTCAGCACCTAAAACACCCACTATTGATAAAAATATTCCTGCAATTAATGCCACCGGTACAGAAGTATGTACAACCTTATGTATTTCTTCTTTATTACCGGCACCAATGGCTTGTGCAGCAGTAATTCCACAGCCCGTAGAAATGCCCACAAACAAATTGATAATAAGGCTAGTAACCGAGCCCGTTGCGCCCACTGCACCAACGGATCCGCTACCCGAAAACTGCCCCACTACAATCAAGTCAGCCGCGTTAAACAAAAGCTGCAGAACGTTGGTTAATATAATAGGTATAGTATAAGCAATTATACTCTTAAGGACCGAACCCGAAAGCATATTAACTTCTCTTTTAGGCATAATAACCCCTTTCTACAAAATTTTGTAAACTGCAAAATATGTTAAATACTATGTAGATTAAAAACTTTTTAAGCTGTTTTTATACGGCAATATTTACACTTGTTTTGCTTGTAGTATATTATTTTCTTCCAACGCCCTATGACGCGCCGCCATTTTTTTGTATACGTTTATAAAACAAATTATCTGTCCTATGCCCGAAAGCGTCCATGTTATAGGATATAATATCATTAAAGATTCATAGGTGTTAAAAATGGGAAACACCGTGTTAATCCAAACCACTCTAAATGCGCAGATTGCTACAAGTGAAATTATTGTAGGCGGCAAAGAAAGACCTAAACCTCTGATAGCGCTTACGGTAATATCCATAAAGCTTCCTAAAAAATATGAAAAACAAAAAATTGTAAGCCTTTTTAGTCCTTCGGCAACGGATTGCGCGGAATCGGGTATATAAATTGCAAGTAGCTGTTCACCAAAAATATAAGTTATTATTCCCAACAAAATACCCATTACAACCGAGCAGGAAACACCGCAAATATATACCTTTTTTACACGCTTGAAGTTGCCACTTCCTTTATTTTGACCTACAAAATTAGTTACCGCCTGGCAAAATGCGACAGTGCACGCATGCATAAAGCTTTCAACGTTGCTTGATGCCGCATTGCCTGACACAACGGCTGTTCCTAAGGAATTTATCGAGCTTTGCACTAAAATATTCGAAATACCAAACAATGAACTCTGCAAACCCGCAGGAAGCCCTAACCGTACAAATTCAAATGTTTCGGTTTTGTATATCTTCATAGACCTAAACTCAAACCTGCAAGAATCCGTTCTTTTAGACAACGTATAAAGACACAGTACCGCCGAAAGTATTTGCGAAACAACGGTTGCAATTGCTACACCTGCTACGTTCATTTTGAATACCGTAACAAATATAACGTTGAGCACAACGTTCAAAACTCCCGATACTGTCAAATAATACATAGAAGATTTTGTATCACCTACCGCACGCAAAATTGCGGCGCTGAAATTATATACCAGCAATGCAGGAATTCCGCAAAAATATATACGCATATAGAGCGTTGACAACGGTAAAATATCGCCCTCAGGCGTTTTCATTAAAACCAGCAAATCCTTTGAAAAAACTATACCTATAATGCTTACTGCAATACCCATAAAAAACGCCAACGGCACGGCAGTATGCACAATCCGTTGCATTCTTTTTTCGTCACCGGCACCTCTCGTCTGTGCGGCATAAATACCGCAACCGGTAGAAATACCTATAAAAAGATTAACTATTGTGTTCGTAAGCGAACCCGTTGCGCCTACAGCGCCTACAGAATTGCCGCCTACAAACTGACCTACAACCACAAGGTCTGCCGCGTTAAACAAAAGCTGCAAAATCGTTGTTATAAAAATCGGTACTGTATAAACAATAAAATTCTTAAACACGGAGCCTGAAAGCATATTTACGTCTCGGCTGTTCATACAATACCTCCCTTAACTTTTATACGCAAAAAAGTCGCAAACGCGACATTTTTATTATATAATCAAAATAGGGCTTTGTCAATAAACAAAGCCCTATTTTCAGTACTTTTTACCCTTTTCTATTATTGTAAAGCAATGGGTGTTATTCTATTTCAAGCTGTCTTCCCTTAACAACAGTTTCCTTTTTCTTGGGTAGTGTAACAGATAAAATACCGTTTTCATATTTTGCCTTAATGTCATCGGTTTCCACGTTTGAAACGTCAAAGCTTCTTGTAAATTTACCGAAATATCTTTCGCAACGAATATATTTATCCTGCTCGTTTTCTTCCTTGTTTTCAGTGCTTCTTTCGGCACTTACGGTTAAGACATCATCGTTGAGCTCCAATTTTATATCATTTTTTGCGAAGCCTGGAAGCTCTGCTTCAAGCAAATAACTATTGCCTACGTCCTTAATATCCGTTTTAAAGCCGCCGCCTCTTGATACTAAGCCAGTTGTAAAGGGCTCGCCAAAAAACGCTCTTTCTAATGCTTCCATTTCCCTAAAAGGATTATATGTGTCAATAAAATTATTTCTATGCGGTCTGATTGTTAACATAATTATTACCTCCAAATTTTACTTTGCCCGTTTTAAGACAATGCCGGTCTAATATTTATAAAATCATTAGTGTTTCTATTTTTAACATGTTTTTACATTACCATTTTAGACACCTCCTATCAAAGCTTTCTGCTTTTTTTACACTTTTATTTTAACACCCCTTTGTTATAAATATGTAATGAATAAGTGAATTTTAAACGAAAATTAGCACTCTCGGGTTGAGAGTGCTAATTTAATTTGATTTTGTTAAATTAAAGAATAAAGAAAAAATTTTAGTTAGATAAATACTTTGTTCTTTGTGGATTTACATTGTTTTAAAAAAGCTGTTTAAAAAGTATATAGTTAAAAAACGTCTGCTTTGCAGACTACTTGCTCGTTGACCGTTGCTTCGCAACAGTACCCAACTCACAATGCTTCGGCTGAAAACAGTTCACCGAACTGTTTTCTTTTCGCCTTCGCACTCTCTCAGTTTTCGACTCCCCTTGCTATACTACTGAATAGTAAAACACACCGCATTTTTGCGGTGTGTTTTCTATTGGTGGAAGCGAGGGGAACGCGTGCACGCACGCTACTTGCTCGTTGACCGTTCCGCTTGCTACCGCAATGCTCACAGTACCCAACTCGCACAACAATCCTAAAAACGATTATCAATCGTTTTCTTGACGGATTGTTCCCTCTCAGGCTTCGACTCCCCTCGCAATACTACTGAATAGTAAAACACACCGCTTTTTTGCGGTGTGTTTTCTACGAGAAGTGAGGCGGCAACGGTGCCGGAGTTTGATACTAAATACAGCGGTAGCGCAGGATCGACTGTGACGATCGACGGGGTGACCTA
>JAZNXV010000006.1:0-10332 GCA_045594045.1 Clostridia bacterium | reverse complement strand
CCTCTCGTTCTTCTCATCACTATGTACTTTTCAAGGAGCTTTCTTTCGCCCATCGTAACCCCCGGTCACAATCGGCTTGCTTATAATACCAAACTTTTCCCTTAATGTCAACTGTTTTTTTAAGGTTTTTTTGGTATTTTTTAAATTATTTTTTCGTTGCTTTTTTTGCCCTTCCATATTTTGTAGCCTTAGAAAATCACATACTATATATTGATTTTATATATATTTTTCGTCAAAATATTCATTATATGGTATAAACCAAAATAAATATTCCTTAAGCGCAAATGCATTATTTTCTTTTAGTTTATAATTAAGACACATTATCTATACAAAAGGTTATCAACTTGTTGCGTTACGGTTTTTGCAAATTGCTTGAACGACCTTTTTTACAGGAAAGCAAAGAAAAAACTCGGCCTTTAAAAAGCCGAGTTAAATAATTTTTTTGATTTAATGTTTTTAATAAGCCTTTATTTTTAGTCTTACCCGAAGACCTTGCAAAATCGAGAATCAGTTTTTGCAATAAAATCAGTCAAGCGCTTCTATTTTTTGCTTTTGCTTGGCAACGGAAGTGTTTAATTTATCCGCGAGCTTTTTGACCTTTTTGTTTAAATTCTCATCAAGCTCCTGCTGTAGCGCAATGCTTTCATTTTGAAAAGCCTGACGCTGATTGCTTGCAATGCTGGAGGAGGTTATTTTTCTGCTTGCCAAATCACCCTCAAGCTTCTGCTTGCTTTTGCGCAGAGCTTCTGCCAGCTTGCTTGTTTTTTGCGCGTGCTCCCCAAAGGCTTCTTTTTTGTCTGATTGATATTCGCTTTGAGCTTGTGCTATATTTTGCTTATATTGGGTAATTTTCTCCTGCTTACTTTTTTCCGTTTGTTGCGTCTCTTGGGCGGAAGCATCTTCTTGTTCCGCCTCGTTTTTCTTTACCGCAAGCAACACGTATTCGCCGTTTCTAATTATTTCGGGATTTACGTGAGGATTAAGACGTTTTAAATCGTCATAATCAAGGTTGAGTCCTTGAGAAATCTCCTTAAGGGACGTTTTTCCCTTAACCGCCATAATTCTTGCTCCGCCCTGGGAATAAAAAATCTCATTTTCTGCCATAGCTGTTACCCCATTTCCATATATTCCGTTAAAACCTGCCCGCCGGACGCATCTGTGCTCTCGGTAGAAACGGTTATTTTTATGTCGTTAGTGCCTCTTTTAAGGGGTGCGAAAATCATTCCCACCGTATTGCCCAAAACGCGAATTGTTTTTGTTGTGCCGTTCACCGTTACGTTGACGGCGTAAACCGTAGGACCGTCGAAGAAGCACGAAACCTTAAGAGCTTGCCTGTATTTAGGCATACGCACCTTTTTTTCAACCACAACCACTTCCGAATAAGCGCTGACGGCGCCCACGTTGTATGCGTTCGACGGACAAAAGGCGCTGCTGTTTTCCAGCCGCTTGACCTTTGTTTGAAGCCGTTGCAAATGAAACATAAGTATTTCCAAATCTTCCTGATACATAAAGCACCTAAAGTAAAAAATATCCCTTTGAAAAGTGCTGACTCGTCAAAGGGATAAATTTTCTACTTAATCCTTTCTCTTTTTAGAGTATATATTATCGTTACGGGCGAAACAGAAAATCTGTTGCCGTAACTGTTCTTAATTTCAATGCCCAACAGTTCGCCGGAAGCATCAAAAGGCAATCTGTACACCTTTTCCGTTTCCGTCAACGCTATTGTGCGGGATTGTGTAAGACCGTCAGCGAGCACCGAAACAGTCAGCTCGCCTTCGCCGAAAGCAGTAAAATGTAGTTCTCTGACGGACTTAACGCAATTTGTGATTCCCCAATCGTTTATGGGACTTTGCCATAGGCTTTCGATAGCGCCCGAGGTGGATAGGCGGTCGCCCCTGCCCCATTCCATAACAACTGTGGAGCTTTTAAATGCCATAAGCAGCTTTTCGTCGTCTGAATCTCTGAACACCGCCATTGAAATAACGTTAGGCTTTGCAAAGATTTCCCACAGTCCGCTTGCAAAATTATAAATAAGTATTCCGCTTGTACTATTGCCGTTTTTACGGTGGAAGGTTAAAAAATATCTGTTTTTAAAAAACACGCTCGATTCGTTTTGGCAAATAATACCGCTTTTTTCAAAGAAACCACTTATTTTTTGGCTGGCGCATACGACTCTTTGTGACGAAAGAGCATATACACCGTTTCGCGTTGCGAACATAATTTTATCTTTGCAAATGCAAATACTGCCATCAATTATTTCGCTGTCGGAATAGTATATATTTTCGACGGAAAAATCACTCTGTTCCGAGAGCGAATTAACCGCTACTATGCCGTAACGGCAAAACACGTACAGAGTATCGAAAAAGGACACCACGTCTATTGCGTTGCCGATTAAATCGTTGATATCTATATAGCCGCCTGCATCATCGGCAATATCAAAGTTCCAAGGCTCGTCAATTTTTGAAAACCAAATTCGTTGGGGATATTCCCCGCTTCCCACGCCGAACATTCTGCTGTAATGCATAGCACATCGTTTAAAACGAGGCTTTAATACGGTTTCCTTTGCACAAATTGAGCCATCCTCATAATAGACGTAAGGACCGCACCCCACACCGCCTACAAGCGCACATGTATCCGCACCTACTTTAAAGGGCGTAAAATACGAAAATGCGTAGCCCGTTTTTTCGAACTCACAGTTGATTTCCTCTGCCTCTATTTTGTTTGCTTCAGCATTAAGTACAAATCTGTACAGATTGCCGCTTGTATCCGAATAATAAAAATTTCTGTAGCCCTTGCCCGAAGCGTTACTGCCTTGAAATTCAAACAGCCTTTCTATATCCTCGGGCAGTTGCCTTAAGGGTATGCTTTGTCCGCCGTTTTCCCAACAAGCAACCTCGAAGCCTTCAATTCTTTTAAGCCTGCCGCCTTCAAAGGAAACGTTTTCAGCCTTGGGGCTTTCCTCCTGGGGCATAATGCTTTGGTCGTCAAGCATATTTATACCTGCAAATCTGTCAAGCCTTGCACCGTATTCTTTTTCCGAAGATATATTTTCCAACCTTTTTAAGTATAGCATTATTGCCACCTTTCCCGAGGCATAATAAAGGAAGAGCGCACTTCCTTTATGTTTTCCACAACAAGCCTGTATCTGCCATCCCAAACGGAAGCTTCTGCGTGACGATGCTCGATATTCAGGCAAAAGGCGGCGGCAAAGTAAATAAATGCATAGGGGTCAACCTGCGTTTCGTCGATAATCGGCTGATCCGAATCGTTCACCAGCGGCTTAGGCAGAAAATAATAAAAAACTCTGACCTGATAAAAGCAGGAGCTGACGTGAATATTCTCTCTGTCCTCCCACGCCGCAACCTTCATACCGCCTACCGATTGCACGTTTTTTAAGCCAACGAAGCTTTCGCTTAAGCTTTTTATATTGATTATTCCATTCTTAACCGAAGCAAGCTCGCTTTTAACGGGTCGGAATTTATCTCGCGCAATAGTCATATAGGCAACGTTTATGGCGTGCTTGATTTTGTCTGTTAGCTTTTGGTCGTCTCTGTCCTGAACGTCTAATATTTCAGCACAGCGCTGAACCATTTCCGAAAAAGTCACTTTATTCCCCCCTTGGCGTTTTCAACGGCAAGGCAAAAGTTTTCATACGTTTGTTGCATCTGTCTTTTTTCTAAAAGAGCGTTTTCCTTTTCCATTTCTTCAAAAATCGCCTTTGCCCGTTCACGTCTGTAGCGACGTGCGTAATTAAGCGAGCGTGCATCTAAAAAGGTAAAGGGAAGCTCAAGGCAAAAGGTATCCTCACCCTGAGCAGAGGAATGAATTTCAAATTTATCACTTATTCTGTTCAGCAATACGAAATAGCTTGGGTCAATTTCCTTAAGCCTGTCCGTTATGCCCATAGTATCGCGTAAAACGGGAATATATTTTGCCGTATGCTCTGTTGCACTTGCCATAAAAACACCTCGTAATCAATAGTTTAAATTATTTTTCAGTAACGCCCGCAAGCTTTGACTGACCGCAGGGAAGTGAGCAAATAAGGTTTGCATACTTAACTAAGGTTGCGCCGTAAGCTGCCTTGCCGGGAATCTGATGAAGCACGTTACCGTCGTTGCCTTCAATCCAACGCCAATCGCAAAGCTGATGAAGGTCAAAAAGCTTTGTATCAAGCAAATACATAGCGCCTTCGGGGCAGTACATATCTGCAACAATCGGAATGCCTGCATAACTGATGGTCTTATATCCGCCTTCAAGCTCAACGGGGTTGATGTTGCGCTTTGTTGTTTCAAGATATTCCTGGTATGCGCGACGAACACCGTAGGAGCAGGTGATAAAATCAATTCTGCCGCCTGAAGCACATTCTGCCGCATCAATAGCAGTTTGAATCTTCAAATCGGAAATTGCGCCTGTATTTTCCGTAACGTTGGGCTGCATCCAAGCCTTATCGGCTGTGGTAACGCCATAAAGAGTTTCAGGCTTGGAAAAAATAGCCTCTAAGCCTAAAATCTCCTTATTCCAGGTGGTGTTGTCATAGACAGCGGCACCGCCGTAAATTGAATTTGTATATTTTAAAGTAATTGTATTGCCCGAAATTGAAGTTATTGTACCTTCGTTTTCGTTTGGTCCGTAAACAAAGGTAATCTTCATGCCGACGCGAAGGTATTTTGCATTGTCAACGTGCACGGTGGTGCTTTCGTTAACGTCCTCTGTAACGGTTGCAAGCTTACCGGAGCCGTCACCGTAGAGCATTCTTGAAAATCTGTGCTTTGCGCTGGCAATTAAGCCTTCCATTTCGGCGTTAAGCAGATTAACTACTGCGCCCTCGGTGTTTGTGGATGCGCGCATTGCCTTATCGGTAATTTCGATAGTGCCGTAAAGGTTTTTAAGGTCTGCACGAAGATTGATATACTTATTGCCTTCGGCAGCAGGAAGGTCGTCGTATTCACCAAGAGCCTTAATGCTTCCGGATAAATCGTAGCAAACGGGCTTAACGGCTTCCTTTCCTGTAATAAAGCTCTCTGTGGTCTTAAACTTTTTATAAAGAGGGCTTACGCAGTTGTTAAGCTGAGAAACAAGCACGTCAAGATAAAAGCTTTTGAGAGCGTCATTTACTGTAGAAATTGAAATCATAATAAAATTCTCCTTTAAAATTATTTGCGAAATAAGGCTTTAGCCATTTCGCCTGCTGAAAAAATAGTGGTAGGCTTTTCCTTTTCTGTTTTAGGCAAGCAACCGCGCTTAACGCAAACGGCTTGTGATTGCGTAGAAACAGAATTAAGATACTCTTCAAGTATTGCCTGGCTCACTCTTTCGTTGTTGAAAATGTAGGAGCGCAAAAACTCTTCGTCGTGAGCAAGCTCCTTGGGGTTTTTATAATTTTTGCAAAGCACCGTCAACAAAGCGGTCGTAAGACCTTCCGTGCCGCAAAGCTCGCTGTGCTCCTCAAGGCAAGAACAAAGCTCCTCGGTAAAATCCTGTGCCAAGGGAAAACGCTGTAAAAACTCGCGCACTTCCTCTTCTTCCTTTGTTTCCTGCTCTGCAGCTTGCTTTAGATAAGCATTTTCCTCTTCAAGAGCCTTAAGCCGTTCCTTAAGACTGTCAAGCTCCGTTATTTCCTGGGCGTTTTCCGCGCTTTTTTCATCAAGAGCATCTTCAGCCGCGTTCTCTTTTTCTTCATCAGCTTTACACTCAGCTACCGTTAAAACGTCTTCTGCCTTTGATTCGTCCTCTTGAAGCTTTTTTTCGTCAAACGTCCCTTCTTGGTTAATATTGCGATTTTGCTTTTTCAAGCGTTTCTTCCTCCTTCATTTTCTTTTTATGTTTGTTTATATGTTCTTCAAAACGTGCGTGCGCCTCAGAATGCAAGCCGAACTGACTCTCAAATTCTTCGCTCAACAAAATTTTAGCGTGCTCTGCAATATGTATTGCGTGGTCGTCCGTTTCAAGCACCTGAGTTTCACCCCCGTCTTTAAGCAATAAATTTTCTCTTTGAGCTCGGGCGGAATGTATTTCGCACAAATCTGTAATGCTCTCCCAATCGCCCATGCCCAAAGCACGCAGAATTCTGCCCTTTGTTCGCTGAGGCAGGTTGCCCTGCTCATCGAAAAACAGACCTCTGCCCAAAAGCTCGTAAATAAGCTGTTTTCTATTGGAAAGCGAGCTTGAAAGCTCGTTTTCCGTTTCGTGCATAACGTCGTCGCTTGTTAGCACGTTAGCGTTCCAATACATTTTGGAAATTTTGCCGTTTTTGCCTACAATGCGGTCAATTCGCATCTGTCCGGCGAATTGTTTGAACAGTCTTAACCATTGGCGCGAAATTTCAAGCACCGCATCACGAATTCTGTCTGCAGTAATTGCAAGACGGGTATCGTCCTGCTCTGCAATGGTGTTAAGCGCCGTACCGCTGGTAACGTTTGTAGGCGCAACTGATTGGCGCATTAAATCCGACGTACCCGAAATCAAATTGAACTCTTCCAAAAGAGCGTTTTCTTCCCTTGCAAATTCGTCGGGAATAGTTCCGGGATACATCATCTCGGGCTTGCTTGCGCCTTGGCGGTAAACCAGCACCTTGCCCGGCGCAAGACCGTTTTCCTCCAGGTCTTCAATATCCGCCGTTCCTTCCTCAACCGCAAGCACCCCTACGGCTGAACGGTTTAAGAACTCCTGTTTTCTGTTGCGCACGGCGTTGTAAGAGCGTTGAATGGGAATACAGCGCTCAATTACGGATACGCCCCAAATGCAACCGGGTCGGCTTATTGAATTCTGTTGTACAAAGGGAAGCTTTCTTGTGCCGCCCTCACCGTTAATATAAGGAAGTTCGCCCTCAAACAACAAAGCCTCACCTGCAACTACAACGTACCTGCCTTGAGCGTATTTGTCACTTGGCTGCTCGTAATATTCAAGCACCAGGCAGCTATCCTTAACCTCTTTTTCACTAAAGCCCTTTACGCTTATACCCGAAGAAAATCCGCCTGCAACCGTTTGGTCGGCAAAGCCGAGGCTTTTGATTTCCATAGGCTTAACAAGCTTACCCCAAAGCTGATAAACGTACTCGCAGGGATAAATATGGGCGTGAATAACGGAATTACATTTTTGAATGTCCTGCACAAAGGAATTATCGGGATAAATTTCGTTAGGCGGACAAACCATTGTAGAAATATCACCCTCGTGAATTTCCTTGCCGTGCTCGTCCTTGCCCACAACCATTCCCTTGGCGCTTACCCAATTTTGCTTGTAAAAGACTGTGCCGCAAAGCTCGGACCACATAGTAGCCTCGCTTATTACAGCGTCCATACTGTTGCGTTCAAAGGCAGAAGCTAAAATTGCCGTGCTCACCTTTGCCGCCTGCACGTCTTCTTCATCGCTTGTGGCAGGACGTACGGTAACCTGGGGCACTATTTTGTTAAGCTTTGCAAGGCGGCTTTCCACAATGGGCGCAATATGGTTATAAACCTGCCTTTCCTGCCAAGGAAACGCCCTTTCCTGCTGGAATATTTTTCCCGCCTCGGGCAAAATATCGCAGTATTGATTACCTAAAAAGAAGTTAATGTTTAATTGCCATTGATTTTCAAATGGCAACCGTTCTTTACTGCGACGGGCGAATTCTTTTGCAACAAAGGCACAAAGCTCCCGCTGTCTTTTTTCATCATTTTTCATTAGGCTTTCTCCTCTAATTTAATTTTTTAATTTTTCTTCTTGCAAGCAACCGTTCAATATCACGAGAGCATATTGACTGTTGCTTTTGTTGTGCGGTAGGCTCAGGGCGCGACATAACGTAATAGCGAAGCTCGTCCATTGCATGATCGTCGCGCTTAATGGGCGCCTCTGACGAAGAATATCGGTATCCCTTAATTTCACGAATCATCTCTACGCAACAGCTAAAAATAAAAAGACGGGGCATATCCGTCCTTTTTGTTAAATATTGCTTCACTCTTTGAATTCCCGTCCAGGTGCTTTTGTTAACGCGCGTGTTTACTGCAATGCCCAGCTCATAAAAAAGCTGTGCAACGCTTTTATCTGCCGAAAGCGTATGTTGCAGGGCAGCGCTGTCCATCAGGGCTTCCACCTTGCCCGAATAGCCAACAGGCCAGGAAAGTTCTCGGCATTTTTGTAAAATTTTCTCCGAATGCCATTTTGCGTCCTTTTTAGATGCGTAATGCTCGGCTAAAACGTAAATATTGCCGTCGCCGTCAACGGCGTACCAATGGCACGAAAGGGGATTGACAAAGCCCGGGTCAATTGACATTTTATCGTACCATTCCTTTGGTACGTCAAAGGGCTCAATAACGTGAACGTGCTCGTCGAATTCACTGTAAACAAGTCCCGAATGACTCATAAACTGACCGAATTGTCGGCTTTGCTTTTCGCTTTCAGGCAAAAGACGCTCCAGCATTTCAACCTCTTTAACGTTTAAAAAGGGGTTGTCCTGCCAGCTCATCATTATATACCACGCTTCAGGGTCGCGGTTGTTGTTTAAATAAATGTCGTCGTGCACCCAAGTCAAGCCCATCAATGGAGTCATTGTTCCCCATATTTCGCCGCAGGTATCGAGAACGCGCATTCGGCATTCGTCGTAAATATCCTTTGGCGGCTCTTCGTCAAACCATATCCAATCCTGACTTGTGCCCTGAAAGCGCTGGCGCCCTTGGTCACAGCTTTTAAATCCGATGGTTGAAAGCGTGCCGAAAACGTTTTTGACTAAAATGAAATCAATAACGCCTGTTTCGGGGCTTCCCTCGCGACCCTTGCGCATAACAACCTTTTCAATCCACTCAGGCGGCAAATAAGAAAGCAGCTTTTCTTGGGCAACGTCACGTTGAACCTCTTGCGTCAGACTGACCACCCATCCCTTTGTTGCGCCTTTGATTTTTCTGTACGGGTGAATTCCCCGAGCAAACCAAACGGCCTCTACCGCACCGCACTCCGTTTTACCTGTGCGGTTTCCGCCAAACACCCATCTGTTTCGCTTTAAGCACGCGTGAAATTCCATTTGCTTTTTGTGGGTTTTAATTAAGTTGTACCCTGCAAGCTTAAACACTTGAGGGTTTTGGGAAAGCTTTTTGTTAATCTGCGCAAGCATTTCGTTTTTTTCTTTTTCGGTAGAGCATTGTCTGCCTGATTTTTTACGTTCTGCCTGCTTGCTGACCATTAAAGCATCATTTTGTTTATTCCCGCTCAAGCCGTTCTCTTGCAAGTAAAAGCTCCCTCGCTTCCGTTAAATCTATTCCCGCTTCCTCAATGGGCTTTTCGCCGTTATTTTCAATCCACCATTTTATAGCGTTTAAATCGGGCGGAACGTCCTTTTTTACAGTTTTTTTAATAACCTGCTCGTCCTCAAGCTCCCCGTCGGAATTCTTTTTGCTTTTGAATTCGCAAGATTCCTCTTCCACGGTATAACCGCACGCCCGCTTAAAAAAAGCTTTCATAATAAGCGCATCAGAGTTCTTTTTTTCGTCCAGCGCGCTTTGAAGCTCAGGATACAGCTTTTTATATTTTTTCAAGGTTTTAAGAGCAACGCCCAAAAACAGCGCGATTTCTTTTTCACCTTTTCCGCACAAAGCAAGGGTGCTTATTTTTGAAAGATTAGGTTCTATCTTTGTTTTATAAACTCCCCGCACCCTATCACCTGCCTTTTTTTGATAATGTTCCTTCCACAATTTTAGTATAACACGGCTTTTTATTATTAAGAGTCCCATGTGACATTTATCGAAAAAATTTTTTCAAACACTTTTTTATAAAACACAATAATTTATTTTTTTCTGTTGACATTACACTCTTTTTTTGCTATAATTCATTTGTTATTTAATATGTGGAGAGATGTCCGAGTGGTTTATGGAGCTGGTCTTGAAAACCAGTGATACCGAAAGGTACCGTAGGTTCGAATCCTATTCTCTCCGCCATTTATTCGGAGACATACCCAAGTTGGCCGAAGGGGCGCCCCTGCTAAGGGTGTAGGTCGGGAGTTACCGGCGCGAGAGTTCAAATCTCTCTGTCTCCGCCAAAGAAAAAAGATACTCAAAAGAGTATCTTTTTTTCTTTCCCGCGGTATTGTGCGATTTGAACTTGAGCGCCGGACCGGCGGGAGTGAAAACGCTGACCGCGTCCTGTGGACGAGGCAGGGAAGCGTTTTCAGCGTAGCGGTCAAAATCTGTAACGAACATTTATGTGAGTGTCCACATAGTACAAGCGCCGCAAGGGAGCGACGTAGTCGGGAAAATCTCTCTGTCTCCGCCAAAGAAAAAGATACTCAAAAGAGTATCTTTTTTTCTTTCCTGCAGTATTGTGTGCGATTTGAACTTGAGCGCCGGACCGGCGGGAGTGAAAACGCTG
>JAZNXV010000005.1:0-3514 GCA_045594045.1 Clostridia bacterium | reverse complement strand
AAAAAGACATGTTTTAAATAACAATGCAGACATTTTTGTTCTTCCTGAACTTGCTATATCGGGCGCTTCATGTGGTGATTTGTTTTTTCAAAAAGCTCTTATTGAACGTTCACAAAAGGCGATCGGTAAACTTTGCAGAGATTTATCGAAAAAAACGTTTCTTGTTGGAAGTGTTGTTGAGCTTGAAAATAAGCTTTACAACTGTGCTGTTTTATGTTCAAACGGGACAATTTGTGGCATTATCCCCAAAACATATTTATCTTATGCCGATTGCCGTTGGTTCAGTGATTTTGATTTTGCCGTAAGTGTGTACGTTTCCTCTGGTATATTCGGCTGTCAGGACGATTATAATATTCCCGTTGGTGCTGATTTTGTTTTTGATTTGTTTGGCGCAAAAGTAGGTATTGAAATAGGGGACAGCTTCTTGTCGCCTTCTACCAAAATTAACGAAATTGCTTTAAGCGGTGCAAATATTATTTTGAATATTTCTGCAAGCAAGCAGGCTGTTAATGCGTCAAAAATCCGTAGAGATAACGTTATTTCCTGTTCAAAGCGCAATTTATGCGCCTATGTGTACTGTTCTGCGGGAAATAGTGAATCAACAAGTAATTTTGTTTATTCGGGTCATTCTGTTTTTGCTCAAACAGGCAAACTAATTGCTGAAAATGCTAATTTTGTTGACGGTGATTATTCGCTTTGCGCAGATTTCGACCTTGATACAATAAACGCTTATCGTTTTAAATCAGAATATTTAAAAAGGTATGGATATTCCGAACAAAATACTATTTTTATAAATGACGAAAATTCTATTAGTGACGGCTCTCTTTTATCGGTTAGCAAAACTCCGTTCATTCCCGAAAACAACGACGAATGCCTGGAGCGTTGCCTTGATATTTTTGCTTTGCAGGTTGCAGGGCTAAAAAAGAGATTAAGCTCGATTGGCTGTAAGGCTGTGCTCGGTGTCAGTGGCGGGCTTGATTCAACCTTAGCGTTACTTGTAACGGTATGCGCTATGAAAGAGCTTGGACACGATGTTAAAGACGTTTTTGGTATAACCATGCCGTGCTTTGGTACAAGCAACAGAACGTATAATAACGCTTTAAAGCTTATGAAAAGCTTGGGCATATCCACAAAAGAGATTAATATAGAAGCGTCTGTTTCAAAGCATTTTGAAGATATTGGACACGACGGAAAAACTCTTGATTTAACGTATGAAAACAGTCAGGCGAGAGAACGTACCCAGGTGCTTATGGACTTTGCTTCACTTGTTGGCGGAATAACTATCGGCACGGGTGATTTGAGTGAACTTGCACTTGGTTGGTGCACGTATAACGGTGACCAAATGAGTATGTATTCCGTTAATTCTGGCATTCCCAAAACAATGCTGTTCTATATTATTGATGCTTTAATTAAGGTTGACTATTTTCCAAACAGCAACGATGTGTTAAAGGATATTATTAACACGCCTATCAGTCCCGAACTGCTTCCGCCGGATAAATTAGGTGAAATTAAACAAAAAACCGAAGACGTTGTAGGACCGTACATTTTACACGATTTCTATATTTTTTACGCGTTAAAATTTGGTTTTACCCCAACAAAGATTTATCAGCTTGCACAAATTGCTTTTAAAGGTGAATTTGATAATGCAATTATAAAGAAATGGCTTGTAAACTTTTATAAGCGCTTTATTTCACAGCAATTTAAGCGTCGTCCGTCGCCTGATGGTATCAGCGTAGGTTCAATAGGGCTTTCGCCACACGGAGAGCTTGTGATGCCGAGCGATGCTTCATTTGCTCTTTGGCTCGCCGAAGCCGAAAACTTATAAATATTCTGCGTTTTTACAAAAATATTTGACACGTATAGAGTATTGTAATATAATAATTTGCATAAAAAGGCAAACGCCTTTGTTTTTAAGAAAGAGGTAACAAAAAATGAGTTTTAAAAATCAGTATCTTGCTGAACTTATGGAAACCGTTATCAGACGTAATCCTAACGAACCTGAGTTTCATCAAGCAGTTAGAGAGGTTCTTGAATCACTTGAGCCTGTTGTAGAGAAGAGTCCGCAATACATCACAAGCGGTGTGCTTGAACGTATGGTTGAGCCCGAAAGAATTATTAAATTCAGAGTTCCTTGGGTAGATGACAACGGCAAAGTTCAAGTTAACCGCGGCTTCAGAATTCAATTTAACAGCGCAATCGGCCCTTATAAGGGTGGTTTAAGATTCCATCCTTCTGTTAATGAGTGCATTATCAAATTCCTTGGTTTTGAGCAAACATTCAAAAACTCCTTAACAGGGCTTCCTATGGGCGGCGGTAAAGGCGGCGCAGATTTCAATCCTATGGGCAAATCCGACGGCGAAGTTATGCGTTTTTGCCAGAGCTTTATGACAGAGCTTTCAAAATATATTGGTCCCGATACTGACGTTCCTGCAGGTGATATCGGTGTTGGCGCAAGGGAAATCGGGTATCTTTTCGGTCAGTATAAGAGACTTCGTGACGAGTTTACAGGCGTTTTAACAGGCAAAGGCCGTCCTTACGGCGGTTCACTTATCCGTCCTGAAGCAACAGGCTTTGGCGCGGTTTATTACGCTGTAGAAATGCTTACATATCTTGGCGATTCCATCGAAGGCAAAACCTTTGCAGTTTCCGGCTTCGGTAACGTAGCATGGGGTACTGTTAAGAAGATTACCGAGCTTGGCGGCAAGGTTGTTGCTATTTCCGGTCCTGACGGCTATATTTATGATAAAGACGGTGTTTGCACCGAAGAAAAGATTAATTATATGCTTGAAATGCGCGCTTCCTGCCGCAACAGAGTTGAAGATTATGCTGATAAGTTCGGCGTACCTTTCTTTGCAGGCAAAAAACCCTGGTGCGAAAAGGTTGACGTTATTATGCCTTGCGCAACTCAAAACGAAGTTAATCTTGATGATGCAAAGCAAATCGTTGCAAACGGTGTTAAGTATTATGTTGAGGTTTCCAATATGCCCACCACAAACGATGCAATCGCATATCTTAAAGAGAACGGCGTAGCAATCGCTCCTTCAAAGGCAGTTAATGCCGGCGGTGTTGCTGTTTCCGGTCTTGAAATGTCACAGAACTCAATGCGCTACAGCTGGTCTGCAGAAGAGGTTGATGCAAAGCTTCATACAATTATGAAAGACATTTTTGCTTCTTCCGTTGCCGCTGCAAAGGAATACGGTTTAGAGGGTGACCTTATTGCAGGTGCTAACATCGCAGGCTTTAAGAAGGTTGCAGATGCTATGCTTGCACAAGGTGTTGTTTGATAGAATTTAATTTATAATTTAAATTGACTGCAAGTTTTTTGCAGTCAATTTTTTTACAAAACAAAAAAATCAAATTAGTTTACTTTGCGTTTTCAATTAATGAAAAACAAAACAACTCAATAAAAATTAAGTCGTTTTTTTGTTTTAAACGGTCAATATTGTCAAAAAACATATTGACATTATGAACAAAATATGATAGATTATTAAAGAAAGTAAAAACGAAAGAGAAT
>JAZNXV010000004.1:0-80211 GCA_045594045.1 Clostridia bacterium | reverse complement strand
CGTTTTTGCAATAGTACTTTTTTGCCATATAAAAAATTATATTACTTATTGCACCAAATGCAAAAAAGTATAAGAAACTTCCAAAAATTACAAAAAAATATATATTATTAAAATTTTTTAAAGTACTTGATATTTTTTTTGTTTCGTGATATTATATTATAAAGATAATTTTATATCTATTTAGGAGGTTTTTTTATGGCTTCAAGAGCAAATTATGCGCGCAGAAGGAGAAACGCTTTCCTGGCAGCAGCAGCAATGGCACTGATTTTTATTATAATTGTAATCGTTATTATCGTAAGCCTTAGCAATAAGGGTGGCAATAGCGGTAACATAGCTACAGCAACACCTACATTTAATGCAAACATCGGGGATTTCCCAACAATTTCGGGCAACGCAACACCTACACCTACGTTTGACACAAATATTGGCGATGAGCCTACACCTACACCTACGGGTAATGCAGGAACCATTATGTACGTAACAAGTGAAGGTGGCGCGGTTAACGTTCGTAAGGAAGCTTCCGCTTCTTCAGAAAAGCTTACGTCACTTGCCAAGGGCACGCAGGTAACCGCATATGAGAAGAGTGGCGATTTCTATCGCGTTAAGCTCTCTTCCGGTGATTATGGCTACATATCCGATAAGTATCTTTCAACAGAAGATCCTAAAAACAATACTTCAACAACCACAACACCTTCGGCAACACCCGATACTTCTTCAGGTAAGACAATGTACGCAAAAACAGGCGTTCGTGTTCGTTCAAGTGCTGAAAACAAGGGCGATGCTAACATTATAACATCGGTTAAGGCCGGCGCAAAGGTAACTGCTTACGTTACCAAGAGTGGTTGGACATACGTTCAGTATGCTACAGGCAAGTACGGCTATATCAGCGCTGATTATCTTGTAGAGCAGGCTCCTAATTCAACAACACCTACACCTACTCCCACAGCAACTGCAACGGCAAAGCCCGCACAGCAGGCTGCAGGAAGCTGGCTTGAGGTAGGCTTGCCTCAAGCGCTTGCCAGCGAATTGGGAACTTCCTATGCTAACTACCTGGCAATTACTCCCAGCGAGGGTGCTTTAGCAGGTGAAAATATCCCTGCAGGCTCAAACCGCATTGCATTTAAGATAAAGACTATGGATTCCTTTACCGACTATAATTTCTACTATATCACAGTTGAAAAAGACGGCGATCAGTATAAGAATCCCGATATCACGTTAAGCCTTAATTAATAAATAAGTAAAGCCTGCAGTTTGCAGGCTTTCTTTACAGAAAAAATTACAAAAAACAAAAAGCTTTTGTGAATTTTAATTTCCCAAAAGCTTTTATTTATTATGTAGCTCGTAGATGATGCTTATTTAAAGCTGATAAAACTAAACGACACATAAGACTCTTAAGCAAAAATGGTCAATGCGCCTTTTTTCAGAGTTACCTTGAATTCTGGCATATCGTAAAGCTCGCCGTCAATATTAAACATAACGGCAGGGGTAACTGCCCCTTCAACACACGTACAATGATATATTTCAACGTATTTTTTAACGTTTTTGATTTTACCTGCTAAAAAGCGCGCAAGCACGTCGGGCACACGGTAGAAGGGCAGCTTTTTCACAAGCAAAAGCTCCATAACACCGTCGGCTATGTCCGATTCGAGAGAAACGGGCATTCCCCCGCCGAAGTATCTGCCGTTTGCCATAGATAAAATCAGGCAAGAGGCGTTAACTGATTTTTCGTTATCGATTTTTAACGAAAAATTACGGAACTTCATTGTAAAAAGAGTAAGCAAAAGAGAAGAATAATAGCTTAATGAGCCGCTTAAATACTTGCGCAGCTTTCTTTCGCGAAGAAGAATGTCCACGTCAAAGCCCGTGCCGGTTACGTTGAGTGAACGCATATCGTTAACATGTAAAAAGTCAATATGTTTTTTTGTGCCGGCAATAATGGGTTCAAGCTGTTCCTCAAGAGTCTTACCGGGGGCGTAGGTGCGCATAAAATCGTTGCCCGTGCCCGATGAAACCACGCCTAAGGGCACACGCAAATCAAGACCGTTAAGAACCTCGGAAAACGTTCCATCACCGCCTACGGCAACAATGCCGGTGCAATCGTCCTTTTGCGAAAGATTGCGGGCAAGCTCAATAGCGTGATATTTTGCTTTGGTGTAGAACATTTTAAATTCTACTTTTTTAGCACTTAAAATTGCTTCGATTTTTTTAGCGGTTTCTCCGCCTTTTCCTTTGCCCGAAAGGGCGTTAACTATAAAATAAAGCATAATATTTCCTCATTAAGTACAAAATTGAATATATTACGTTGTTGGCATATAAAAGTATTACACGACATATTGTACCAAATTTTTACATAAACCGTCAACCTGATTAAGCAAAAATTTGTTGTAAATAAACTGAAAATATCGTATAATCGTATTTGTGAGGTGATAAAATGCCGAAAATTACAAAGATGGAAAGGCAAAAGCATTCGTCAAGCAGAATATCTGTATTCGTTGACGGTGAGTACGCCTTTTCGCTGGAAGAAGATATTGTGCTGGATTACGGTCTTGGCCTTGGCGACGATGTTGAAAAGCTGAATTTGGCACGCATAAAAAATGATGACGAAATTAAGCGCGGTCTTAATATGTGCTTCAGATATTTATCCCAAAGGGAAAAAACCGAAAAGGAAATCCGTACATTTTTGCAAAAAAAGGAGCTTTCTGATGGTGGCATTGATGCAGTTGTAAACCGCTTAATTGAGCTTGATTATATAAACGATGAACGCTATGCCTTTGACTATAAGGAAGGAACAAAAACCTTAGGCAAGCGAGGGCTTAAATTTAAGCTGGCGCAAAAGGGTATAAGCAAAGAAATAATAGAAAACGTGATGAATGAAATCAATACCTCGGACCAGGAAGCCGTTGCCCTTGAACTTGCAAAAAAGCAACGGCAAAAATATTTAAAGCACGATATATATAAGCAAAAAAAGAGTGTAGGCGATTTTTTGGCTCGGCGGGGATTTGAATGGGACGTTATATCCTACGCAATAGAAAAATGCTTTGGCGATAGCGGAGAGGATTTATGAATTACGTTTTAACGCCTAAAGAAATGCAGGCTTCAGAAGAAAAAGCATTTGAAAAAGGACTGTCACCTAAAACTGCCATGGAAAACGCAGGCGAACAAGTATTTTTGCGAGCAAAACAGTTTAAAAACGTATTAGTTGTGTGTTGGTGCGGTAACAACGGCGGTGACGGCTTTGTGTGCGCACTAAAACTTATTGAGGCAGGAATAAAGGTTCACGTAGCAGTTCTCGGTGAAACGGAAAGGTTAAGCCCTCACGCACGCTTTTTTTATGAAAAAATAAAAGAAAATATTATTCCGATGTCTGTATTTGTTGATGGCGTGACAGACTATGATTGCGTCGTTGACGCCATATTCGGCATAGGCTTCCACTCTGAGCCCAAAGGCTTGGCACGGACGGGGATTGAAGTTATAAATTTATACAAGGGAAGGGCTCATATAATTTCGGTAGATATGCCGTCGGGCTTGAACGGCGCAACGGGGGAAGCATCTTTTGCGGTTGTGGCTGACGAAACGGTTACCTTTGAAGTGAAAAAGTTAGGTCAGATTATAGGCAAAGGACAGGACTGCTGCGGAAAAATAACGGTTTCAAAAATCGGTATTGATACTGTAAGTTCTTTAACAGAACTTGAAAAGGCGGACGTCAAGAAAATGTTGCCCAAATTAAGCGCCACTGACCATAAGGGAACCCGCGGACACATAGGAATTATAGCTGGCTCATTCGGTATGGAGGGCGCCGCGCTACTTGCTTCCTGCGCGGCAATAAAAACGGGAGTAGGCAAGGTGAGCTTGTGTACAGACAAAAACTGTGCGTATAATTTTACGTTGCGCGAGCCCGAAATTATGCTTTCGACTCAAGAAAAAGATGAATTTATAAAGGATAAGGATGTAGTTTTATTCGGTTCGGGCTCAGGCAGAAGTCAAAGCACCAAAGAAGCTCTGGAAATGCTTATTGAAAACTGCACGTGTCCCCTTGTGATTGATGCTGACGGATTGTACTTTTTAAGCAAACAGATGCTGACAAAGGCAAAATGCCAAATTACAGTTACTCCCCATTTAAAAGAGGCATCGCGCCTTTTTAACGTGCCAATAGACGAGCTTATTAAAAAACCCGTTTTTTATACGGAGGAATTTGTTAAAGAAACGGGTATAACGGTGCTTTTAAAGAGTAATTATAATATTATATGCTCGCCTGAAGAAACGTATATCACTCAATTTGGGTGTAGCGGTATGGCGACGGCAGGCAGTGGTGACGTGCTTGCGGGCATTACCGCGGCGTGTATAGGCTTAACAAAGAGTAGTCTTTTTGGAGCGTGTGTAGCAAGCTTTATTCACGGTAGGGCAGGCAACTGTGCTCAAACGGAAAAAACAGTCTACGGAATGGTAGCATCTGATATTTGCAACAATATTTTCCAAGGTTATAATGAGCTTTTGGACCAATAATTTTAACATAAATTTCTAATGTGGGGCAGAATTTGTTTCTGCTCCTTTTATACTGAAAAATGTAAAAAAAAAGAAAAGCAATTTTCTGCAATATTTGCAACTTATTCTTGACGAAAAGCGCATATAGTGATATAAATATATTGAATAATATATTCTAATGAGTAATTGTTTTTTTGTATGTTTGCATTTGTATATTCGAATATTGTTTAGGAGAGCATTGATGAAAAAGTTTCTTGCACTTTTTTTATGTATAATAACTGTGTTGGCAGTGTTTGGCGGTTGTAAAAATAACGCCGATTTACCAAGTACGCCTACTGATGTTGTTACGCAATCGCCTACAGGTACAGACGATATTTCCCCCGACCCCGACGTAACGCCTGATGGGGTGGGAGAGGTAACGCCCACACCAAGCACACCCGGCGAAAACACCCCAACGCCTCCTCCGCCAACGTTGCGTCCCGCACAAAAGGAAAGCATTGTTCCTGCGGCACTCCTTAACGTTGGCTATACTGAGCCTCTTTCTAAAGAGAGCGTTAATTTTCCGCAAGGCTACAATATGCCTTATTACATTGAGGTTGACGTAACAAACCAATGTATAAACATTTTTGTAAAGGACGAGGCAACGGGAGAATATAACGTTTTACTTAACCGCTTTGTTTTTTCCGGTGGAACAAGTACGCAACCCACAAAACTCGGCAATTTTGTTATTCGTACTGAAGAACAGCAGAAGGCGGCAACGGGACAGAATTTAAAATACGTAAGCTATTACTTTAAAAAATACGATTCCTATGCGTATTATGTTACGCGCTATTATAACGCATATATGTTCCACACCTTTACTTTTGTAAAGGATAACGGTCAAATTGTTCCTAAACGCAATTCATATTATAACATGGGTAATCCGGGCTCGGCAGGCTGCTTGCGTATGCTTATGAATCACGCAAAGTGGATTTATGAAAATATTGACCCCGGCACGTACTGCGTAGTAAATAAAAAGCGTCCTACCAATTCAGAACTCAGAAAGGTGTTAAAACAATACGTTCCGCCGCTGGGCTGGGATATGACGGCTGATTACGTTGCAGGTGATTATACTAAAGGCTTGGTTCGCTCGGAATACGTAGCAAACCCCGATAAGCTTCCAACACCCACACCTACACCTACTGCCACACCCTCCATAACACCGACGCCCACACCTATAATAACACCTACAGCAACTCCCGTAGTAACACCGACGCCCACACCTATAATAACACCTACACCAACTCCTACGCCGACGCCTACACCTACTCCCGATAGTAACGAAAACAATTAAACGGTCAGCGTAGTAAAAATTAAATAAGTAAATGCCCGAAAGAAAAGCTTTCGGGCATTTTTTGTAGCAGTGTTTTAATATAAAAGACCTTATAATGCATCTTTAACTGCCAATAACATCGGTTTCGCAGACACACATTAATATAAAAAAGCACCCGTTGGGGTGCTTTTATATTTAAATTAGTCTTTGTCCTCATTTTCCTCAAGGATAGGTGTAACTTTAACCTTAATTTCCTGGGTACGAAGCTCATCGGCTTGTGTAATGGTTATAGCCAGGTTTTTATATTCAAACTTATGATTGATTTCGGGTATCATACCGCATTGTTCAGTTATCCAACCGTTAACTGTAGAAGATTCAACCTCTTCGTCTTCCTCAAGCTCAAAGAACTCAAAGAATTCGTCAATAGCGACAGTGCTTAAAACACGGTATTCGTCAGGACCGATTTTTTCAAAGTTTTCAACCTCTTCGTCCTGTTCGTCCCAAATTTCGCCAACGATTTCTTCCAAAATGTCTTCCATTGTAACAAGACCTGCCGTTCCGCCATACTCGTCAACAACGATGACCATGTGGTTGTGGTCCATTTGCATTTCCTTAAAAAGTGCGTCAAGATGCACGGTTTCGGGTACGAAGGTAGGCGTGCCTATGGCTTGGTCAAGGGTGAAATCCTTATTCAAGTGCTTCAGCAGATAATCGCGGGCAAACAAAATGCCGGTTATATTATCCACGGTATCTGTGTAAACGGGAATGCGGGAATATCCGCTTGTTTCAATAAGCTCTAAAATTTCTTCGTCAGTAGCATCGGAAGAAACAAGGTCGATAGAGTTTCGTGGCGTCATAACGTCGGCAGCGGTAAGACGGTCAAGCTCAAACACATTTTTAATGTATTCGATATCGTCCTTGTTTAAGGTACCTTCTTCTGCGCCGGTATCAAGCATTATAACAATATCTTCTTCCGAAACACTTTCCTCGGTTTCGTGGGGGTCAATACCAAAAAGACGGAGAATGCCGTTTGTAGAAACCGTTAAAAGCCATACGATAGGCTTAAGAATCGTTGTTAAGCCGGAAACGAAACCGCAAACTGCATCTGCAAGCTTTTCGGAATATTTCATAGCGATGCGTTTCGGTACAAGCTCGCCCAAAACAAGAGTAAAAAATGATAAAATAAGCGTTATAACAATAACCGATACGCTGTCCACAAGGGTAATATATTCTGCACCCAAATTAAAGGTGGTTGTTGCCCAGGAAGTAAGCTTTTCGGAAAAATTGTCCGCCGCGAAGGCCGAGCCTAAAAAGCCTGCAAGGGTAATGCCAACCTGAATGGTTGAAAGAAAGCCCGTGGGCTCTTTAAGCATTTTAAGCATTTTCTTTGCTTTTTTATCGCCGTCTTCAGCCTTTGCCTTAACCTTGTTTTCGTTTAAAGAAACAACGGCTATTTCCGTAGCGGCGAAAAAAGCGTTTATTAAAATTAGTATTAATTGTAACAATAACTGTTGTATTATGTCAGACATATAAACCTCCAAGTTTTTTTAACGTACGATTTGCCGATTTGAATCAACAAAGCAAGCTTTTGCCCAAGTGATAGGGGCAAATTAAAACAAGAAAGCTTTTGGTGACATACTTAGTTACGGTTGCAAGCCTATTATAAACACAATCTAAAGTATTAAAGGTGCAACTTCGGGGAAGCGGGTCCGTAAATACCATCTCCTTAAATATAAAATACCATATTTTTCAATACGTAGCTATAATTATACCATAAAATAAATACAAAAGCAAGCGTTTTGAAAAAAGGGGTATTTCAGGCGTTTTTTTGTTTTTCTGTAAAAAATTAAAAAGTGCTTTATTTTTAAATAAAATGAGTGTATAATACACTATATAAATATTTCACAAGAGGTATATTTATGCGTATAGTAATAAAAATCGGCACAAGTACACTTGCTCATACAACGGGGCATCTCAATATTCGCAGAGTGGAAGGCTTGTGCAAAATAATAAGTGATATAAAAAATGCAGGGCATGAAGCTATTGTGGTTTCTTCCGGTGCTATCGGTATGGGAGTAGGTAAGCTTGGTTTAAGCAAAAGACCTACGGATATTCCCACAAAGCAGGCGGCTGCGGCGGTCGGTCAGTGCGAGTTGATGTACACCTACGATAAACTTTTCAGTGAATATAATCACACTGTTGCACAGCTGTTAATAACAGGCGCTGATATTGAAAATGACGCCCGCCATGAAAATTTCAGCAACACCTTAACCCGATTGCTCGAAATGGGCGCTATTCCAATTATCAACGAAAACGATACTGTTGCAACCGATGAAATTGTTATCGGTGATAACGATACCTTGGCGGCTATTGTGGCAAAGAGTATTAAGGCAGATTTGCTTGTGCTTCTTTCGGATATTGACGGGCTTTATACCGCTGACCCTCATAAAAATCCTGATGCAAAGCTTATTTCTACCGTTAACGAAATTACACCTGAAATTTTAGCTCTTGCAGGGGGAAACGGTACCGATTTAGGTACAGGCGGAATGGTTACAAAGCTCAGAGCGGCAAAGATTTGTCTTGAAAGCTCTTGCGATATGGTAATTGCTAACGGCGAAACACCTGAAAATTTATACGATATAATTGATGGTAAGAGTATTGGCACACGTTTTAGTGCAAGATAAGACTTAACCTTTTGTATAAAACTATACCGACGTTAAAAATTTTTTAGTATAAAGATTATACCAACATTTTGGAGAGTTACTATGTTAGAAATGTTAAATAGGGCAAAACAAGCGAAGCGTATTGTAGCAAGCTTAACGGCTGAACAAAAAAATGAAGCCCTTAAAAATATGGCTAAAGCGCTAATTGAAAATACAGAAAATATTTTGCTTGCCAACAAAACAGACGTTGAAAAGGCTCGGGGCACGGTGTCAGACGTTATGATTGACCGCCTTATGCTTACAAAGGCGCGTATTGAAGGTATGGCAAAGGGTATTTTGGACGTTGCCGACCTTGACGACCCTACGGGCAAAATTTTAGAAGAAACTGTCCGCGCGGACGGCCTTAAAATACAAAGAGTTTCAGTACCCTTTGGCGTGGTAGCCATTATTTACGAAAGCCGCCCAAACGTTACAAGTGACGCGGCAGCCCTTGCCCTTAAAAGCGGAAACGTATGCGTGCTTCGCGGGGGCAAGGAAGCTTTTAATTCGGCAAACGCCATAGTAAACGCTTTAAAACAAGGCTTAAAAATGTCAGGCATAACTGAAGATGCTGTTAATTTAGTGCAGGATACCTCAAGAGAAAGCGCAAGCTTTTTAATGACTGCAGAAAAATATATTGACTTGCTTATTCCCCGTGGCGGCGCAGGGTTAATTAACGCTTGTGTGAAAAATGCAACAGTTCCCTGCATTGCAACAGGCACGGGAATCTGTCACGTTTACGTTGAAAAAACTGCAGATTTATGTACTGCTTGCAAAATAATAGAAAATGCCAAAACAAGCCGTCCCAGCGTATGTAACGCTGAAGAGGTACTTCTTGTAGATAAAGCCATCGCTAAAGAATTCTTGCCTGAAATTTATAACACTCTTGTGGAAAAAAGAATTGCTGAAGGTAAAAATCCCGTAGAGCTGCGTCTTGACGAGCTTGCAGCAAGCATTATCCCCGGCAAGCAAGCAGGTGAGCAAGATTTCGATACAGAGTTTTTAGATTATATCTTGGCTGTTAAGTGTGTTGAAAACGTAGAAGAGGCGATAGAGCATATTTCGCATCATTCTACAGGTCACAGTGAAGCCATAATAACTAATGATAAATTAGCCGAAAAAGCTTTCTTAGAAGGCATTGACAGCGCGGCGGTATATGTAAACTCGTCAACTCGCTTTACCGATGGCGGTGAATTCGGGTTAGGCTGTGAAATGGGTATTTCTACTCAAAAGCTTCACGCTCGCGGGCCTATGGGTCTCAGAGAACTTAACACTTACAAGTACGTTATTCACGGTAACGGACATATAAGATAAAATTAATTATACGAAGAACAACAAGGAGATAAACTATGAAATTCGGTTTTATAGGTTGCGGAAATATGGGCGGCGCTTTAGCAAAAGCCGTTGCTACAAAAACTAAAGAAATAGTTTTAAGTGATTTCTGCATTGAAAAAGCTCAAGGATTAGCAAAAGAATTAAATGTTAGTTTTGGTACAAATGAAGATATTGTAAAAAATTGCGACGCTATCTTTTTAGGCGTAAAGCCACAAGTGATGGAAAGTATGCTTTTAAGTATTAAGGGCTTGCTTCAAGAAAAAAAGCCTTTATTGATTACTATGGCGGCAGGTCTTGAAATTAAAACTATTGAGGCATTTGCGGGTGGACAAATACCCGTTATAAGAATTATGCCCAACACTCCCGTTTCCTTGGGCAAGGGTATGATTTTATATTGCACCAATAAGCTCGTTTCGCTCGAGGCGGAGCAGGAGTTCTTGGCTTGCCTTGAAAATGCAGGCAGAATTGATAAAATAGCAGAAAACTTGATTGATGCAGGCTGTGCTGTTTCGGGCTGTGGACCTGCATTTATGTATATGTATATTGAAGCCTTGGCTGACGGCGCAGTTGCCTGCGGTCTTCCAAGACAAAAGGCTATCGAATATGCCGCACAAACAATGGTGGGCGCGGCAGAGATGGTGTTGCAATCGGGCAAGCACCCCGAACAACTGAAGGACGAGGTTTGCTCTCCTGCAGGAAGCACCATTGAGGGCGTAAAGGCACTTGAAAACGGCGGACTTCGCGCAAACGCCATCAACGCAGTTAAGTGTGCGTATGAAAGAAATATTGAGCTTGGCAAAAAATAAAAATGCTTTTGCATAGCACGTTGAAAATGTGTATGTGCAAGTTAAAAACGAAAAAATGAAAAAGTAAAATCCTGCAAAGCGTGCATTGGCATTTGCAGGATTTTTATTTTATGTTTGAACTGTTTTTATTCAGAACCGTTCCGATTGCAAGCCACCATAAGCTGTTTCAAAATTCGATTACAAACCGTCGGTACGATGCTTCAAAATTCGATTATAATCCGTCGGTTATGATGCTACAAATTATGATTACAGATTACTCCAGCTCCGAACAGAATTTTATGTATTCGCAGGCGTAGGCGGTTGCGGCATAATTCAGTTTTTGTAAAAATGCTTCATCGCTACTTTGCGGCAATTCGTTAAAAAGCGTCTTTGTGCAGGAATACATATCCTTTAGAGCGTTTACTGTGCTGTTGCCGCTTTTGAAATTTTCTAAAGCCTTTTGATTTGATTCAAGCTCGCTTTTTAAGCCTTGGAGCTTGGTGCAGGCTTCAAGGGGAGTGTAGCTTTTTTCTTGGGAGGATAGCGAAATGTCTGCAATACGGGATACTGCTTCGGACAAAAACTCAAAGCCCTCCTTTATTACTTCCGTTTGAGCCTTTGTGCCCGTAACCTTAATGGAAAGCTCATCTACATAAAGGGAAAGTATTTGCGTGCCGTCAAATGCTTTAACAAGCTCGTTAAGCTGTTTTTTTGCGCTTTCGTTGTCGGCGTAGCAGGAATGTACGACGTAATAGCCCTGCTCATAAGCAAGCAAATATCCTGCGCCGCCCTGCTTTTTTACCAAGGAAACGGCGTCTGCACATTCCTCCTGGGTTGCGTAAAAATGTGTACCTAAAATAAATGCCTCTACTTTTTTTAAGGAAATTTTTTCCGTGACGGTGGCACTTGAATCGGTTGTGCCTATGGCAACCAGGGGTACGATTAAATTTTCGGCAATAAATTTTCCGATAGAATTAAAACTGAACACTATCAAGGCAAAGACTAAAACTATTGCCACAGCAATTAAATTCTTTTTCAATTCTCTTTCTTTTGTTCTTCTTGAAACTCCCATTTTTTTCACCTCGCTTGATAATATGCGAAAAAATAAGACTTTATACATCTTGTCCTAAAAAATTCACACCAAAAAGATAAAAACAACCCGTATTCGCTTGTCAATATGCATCGTTTATGATAAAATAACTCTACAAAATTGAAGGTTTTGATTAGAAATGTTGCAAAATTTTGCAATGCTTATTTTGTTGTACAAAAATACTTTTAAATAGCGCTGAAAATTTGCAACAGCTTAAATAAAAAATTGCAAAAGAGGTTTTTAGTTTGAAAAGAGAAGACATTAGAAATATTGCTATAATTGCCCACGTTGACCACGGTAAAACAACCCTTGTTGACGAAATGCTCAAACAAAGCGGTTTGTTCAGAGAAAACCAACAGCTTCAGGACAGAATGATGGATTCGGGGGATATCGAAAGGGAACGCGGAATTACTATTCTTTCTAAAAACACGTCTATCAGATATAAGGATACAAAAATCAACGTTGTTGATACTCCAGGTCACGCTGATTTCGGTGGCGAGGTTGAGCGTGTTTTAAAAATGACCAGCGGTGTAGTTTTACTTGTTGATGCTTTCGAAGGTCCTATGCCTCAAACACGTTTCGTGCTTTCCAAGGCTTTAGAACTTGGTTTAAAGGTTATCGTTGTTATAAACAAAATGGATAGGCCTGACGCACGCCCTGACGGTGTTGCTGACGAAGTATTCGATTTGTTTATAGAACTTGGCGCTGATGATTCACAGCTTGACTGTCCTTTCATTTATGCTTCGGGAAGATCAGGTACTGCGTCACTTGACCCCAACGACCTGGGTAGCGATATGACGCCTTTATTCGATGCAATTTTAAAATACGTTCCCGCTCCTGACGTGGACGTTGATGCGCCTCAACAAATGCTTGTTTCTACCATCGACTACAACGATTACGTTGGCAGAATAGGTATCGGCAAAATCGAACGCGGTACTCTTAAAGCAGGAGATATGGTTTCTCTTTGCACCTACGGCACCGAAGGCTCGCGCAGTAACGTGCGCATTACAAGCCTTTCTGTTTTCGAAGGATTAAGAAGAGTTAACGTTGAATCTGCCCAGGCAGGTGAAATTGTTGCAGTAAGCGGTGTAACGGAAATTAATATCGGTGATACTCTTTGTAAGCCCGATTGTATTGAACCCTTACCCTTTGTAAAAATTACCGAGCCTACCGTTAGTATGACGTTTTCAGTTAACGATTCTCCTTTTGCAGGTAAGGAAGGCAAGTATTTAACAAGCCGCCATATCAGAGCCCGCCTTTACAGAGAAATCGAAACAGACGTTTCTTTGCGTGTTGAAGATACAGATTCAGCCGATAGCTTTAAGGTTTCAGGCAGAGGCGAATTGCATTTGTCAATTTTGATTGAAAATATGCGTCGTCAAGGCTACGAAATACAAGTTAGCAAGCCCGAGGTTTTATATAAAACTATAGACGGCAAACGTTGTGAGCCTATGGAAAGAGTTATTATTGACGTTCCTGATACTTATGCAGGTACGGTAATTCAGCACATGGGTACAAACCATGGCGAAATGATAAATATGCTTTCTTTAAGTGATACAATGCGCCGTATGGAGTTTATTGTTCCTGCAAGAGGATTGTTCGGTTACCGTTCTTCTTTCTTAACGGACACTCACGGTGAAGGCGTTATGAACTCTGTTTTTGAAGGCTATGCACCATACAAGGGAGAAATGCCCGGCAGAAAGAACGGTTCATTGATTGCCTTTGAAACGGGCGAATCAATTACTTACGGTTTATTTAACGCTCAGGAACGCGGCACTCTTTTTATCGGTGCAGGCGAACAAGTTTACAGCGGTATGATTGTTGGCGAAAGCTCACGCCCTGAAGATATTGAGGTTAACGTTTGTAAAAGAAAGAATATGACCAACTCCCGTTCGGCAGGAACTGACGATGCACTTCATCTTATTCCGCCTAAGCGTATGAGCTTGGAACAGGCTCTTGAATATTTAGGCGAAGATGAGCTTGCTGAAATTACACCTAACAACATTCGTATCCGCAAAAAGATTCTTGACCCAACGTTAAGATACCGTGCGGCAAAGATGAACAACCGTCAGAATTAAAAGCGGTTGAACATCTACTGCATTAAATATTCTGTTTAAGGATTGATAAATTTTGAAGGATAGCAAAAGGTTTTTTACAATAGCCTTAATTGTGCTGGCAGGGATTTTGTTCTGGCATTTAATTGATGCAAGTATGCCTCTTTTTGCCAAGGGCTTAAACGCGCTTATGCCGTTTTTTGTGGCTTTCATAACTGCTTATTTGTTGCGTTACATAGTGTTGCCCGTTGAAAAACTGTTTGTAAAAATATGCAAGGGCAAGGCACATAAATGGCAGCATACTATAGCCTGCTTAATAGTGTTTATAGTATTCTTAGGCTTGGTTGCGCTGTTTATTGCTCTGCTTGTGCCGAGCGTTATAAACAACTTGATTGACGTAATTAAAAATCTGCCTCAAATAACCTTGAGCCTGCAAGAACTTTTCGGCGGCTTAACGCAAAAGCTTTCAAGCTTGTTGAAAATTGACGTTAATGCGTATTTAAGCAACGTTTTAACCTCGTTTACCGGCAGTGCGGCTGATGGCTTGTCTGACGTGCTTTTTGTGGCAACAGGGGCAGTATCTGCTACCACGGGCTTTTTACTTGATTGTGTTTTATATATCGTTGCAGCATTTATTATGCTTCACAGCTTCGAAAAAACAAAAAAAGCTATAAAGCACGCCCTGAATGCAGTTGTTAAAAAACAGGAAAATTACGAAAAAACCCGTGCGTTTTTACATTCCTGTGACGTTATATTTGAAAAATTTGTAGTTGTAAGGCTTATTACAAGCGTAGGAATAGGCGTTGTAAGCTATATAGGCTTTGCACTTTTCGGCTTGCCGTATTCGTTATTACTTGCTTTGGTTATAACGGTAACTAACTTAATACCGTATATCGGACCATTTATCGGTGGCGCACCCGTTGTGCTTGTAGCTCTTGTTTCGGGCGATTTAACCTTGGCATTTTGGGTAACGATATTTATGCTTGTATGCCAGCAGATAGAGGGCAATATTTTAACCCCCATTATAACGAGCGACGCTTTAAAGGTAAGCCCCTTGCTTGTGCTTTTAGGCATTGCAGTTTTCGGTGCTATGTTCGGCATAGTGGGAATGATTTTAGGCGCACCGTTAATTGCAATGATAGAATTACTTTTTAAAACAATATTTGTTAACAATAAAAATACTGCAGAAATTGAGGAAACAGAAAATGGAATTAAGTAAAAAATGTCAAAGTATTAAAGGCTCGGTAACACTTGCCATAGATGCAAAGGCAAAGGCAATGAAGGCTGAAGGAGCTGACGTTGTTTCCTTTGGCGCAGGCGAGCCTGACTTTCAAACACCTAAATATATTCTCGATGCAGCCGTAAAGGCTATTCTTGACGGACAGACGAAATACACCGCCGCCGCAGGTATTCCGATGCTCAGAAAGGCGGTTGCAGAGTTTACCGCAAAAAAACTTTCAATTCCCTGCGAAGCGGAAAACGTTGTAATAAGCACAGGTGCAAAGCAAGCACTGTTTAATGCATTGCAGGCAATATGCAATCCCGGGGACGAGGTAATTGTTTTTGCTCCCTTCTGGGTAAGCTATCCCGAGCTGATAAAGATGGCTGATGCAACGCCTGTTATCGTTAAAACCAACGAGGAAAACAATTTCTCCATTGATTTTGAAGCCTTCGAAAAGGCTATTACGAAAAACACAAAAGCAATTATTTTAAATACACCGTCTAACCCATCGGGCGTTGTGCTTACAAAGAATGAGGTTGTTCGCGTTGCGGAAATTGCCAAGAAATACGACTTGTTTATCGTTTCTGACGAGATTTACGATTGTCTTGTATATGACGAGGCAGAGCATTTTTCCGTAATGCAAATTGACGAGGATATGCGCGAGCGTACAATTTTAATTAACGGTATGTCAAAGGCATATGCTATGACAGGTTGGCGTATGGGCTATTCGGTTTCAAACAAGCAGATAGCAAAAATTATTGCAAGCTATCAAAGCCACGCAACCGGCAACCCCAACACAGTTACACAGTATGCAACCCTTGCCGCACTGGAACACGAAAATGACGAGTTTGCAGGCATGTATGCCGAATTTGATGCGCGCCGCAAGTTTATGGTTGAAACAGTTAATAACACAAAGAACATAAGTGCACAAATGCCCAAGGGTGCATTTTATGTAATGGTTTGTATTAAAGAAGTTTTAGGCAAAAGCTATAACGGCAAGAAGATTACAAACTCAATGGATTTTGCCGAAATTCTTTTAGACGAAACAATGACAGCCGTTGTGCCGGGCGGTCCCTTCGGTGCAGATAACTATATAAGGCTTTCCTACGCAACAAGTATGGAAACCATTAAAAAGGGACTTGACAGAATTAAAACTTTTGTAGAAGGAGTGAAATAATGTTAGAATTAGATAAGCATAACAGACTTTCTGTTCATCAATACACATATACGCTCCAGGATGTGCCTGAGCCCAATCTTTACAGAAGCCTTTATGAGTACGAAACAATACCAAAGGTTGCGTTTAACGATCGCCACGTGCCTATGATAACCCCTGATGAGCTTTGGATTACCGATACTACTTTCCGTGACGGACAGCAGTCCACTTCACCCTTTTCGGTTAAGCAGATTGTTGAAATATATAAGCTCTTGTCACGTCTTTCGGGTCCCAAGGGTATTGTGCGTCAAAGCGAATTCTTTCTTTACAGCGAAAAGGACAGAGCCGCTGTTGAGGAGTGCTTAAGTCTTGGTTTAAAATTCCCTGAAATTACAAGCTGGATAAGAGCTAACCCCAAGGATTTTGAGCTTGTTAAGGCTATGGGCTTAAAGGAAACGGGTATTCTTGTTTCCTGCTCGGATTATCATATTTTTAAGAAGATGAATCTTACCCGTGCAGGCGCTATGGAAAAATATCTTTCCATTGTTAAGGCTGCACTTGAGCAGGGGATAGTTCCCAGATGTCATTTTGAAGATATCACACGTGCAGATTTTTACGGCTTCGTAGTGCCCTTTGCCTATGAGCTTATGAAGCTTTCTAAGGAAAGCGGTATTCCAATTAAAATCCGCGCTTGCGATACAATGGGCTTCGGTGTTTCGTATCCCGGCGCTACAATGCCTCGAAGCGTTCCCGGCATAATTTACGGTCTTAACCACTTTGCAGGCGTGCCCAGCGCCCAGCTTGAGTGGCACGGTCACAACGATTTCTATAAGGTTGTTACAAATGCCGCAACAGCGTGGCTTTACGGCTGTTCAAGCGTAAACTGCTCCCTTTTGGGTATCGGCGAGCGCACGGGGAACTGTCCTCTTGAAGCTATGGCTATTGAATACGCTTCACTTCGCGGAACCACCGACGATATGGACTTGTCGGCTATCACCGATATTGCCGAATATTTCGAAAAGGAAATCGGCTATGAAATTCCTGCCAACACTCCCTTTGTAGGCAGAAACTTTAACTCAACCCGCGCAGGTATTCACGCTGACGGTATGCTTAAAAACGAAGAGATTTACAATATCTTCGATACTAAAAAGATACTTAACCGTCCTGCCATGGTTATCGTTGATGCTACAAGCGGTCTTGCGGGAATTGCATATTGGATTAACGGCTATTATAAGCTTACGGGTGACCGCGTTGTTGATAAGCGCAGTCAGATTGTAAGTGACTTGAAGGCACTTGTTGATGCCGAATATGCGGCAGGCAGAAATACGGCTATGGGTGATACCGAGCTTGATGCTATGCTCAAGCAAATTGACCCTGACGTACACGCCGCTTTCGAGCATCCTTCCTTGAGTAATTTTATTTTAGAAAAGAAATAAGCATTAAGGAAAACGGTGATTTTCTTTTTGAAAAAGAAAAACGAATAAATTTACATAAAAAATATTAAAAAACTTGCATTTTTAATAAAAAAGGTATGGAAATTTCTTCAAAAATAGTTTATAATATAATCAGAAACTTTTAAGGAGGATTTTTTATGATTAAAATTATTTACGGCAACAAGGGTTCCGGCAAAACAAAAAAGATTATCGAGTGCGCAAATAAGGCATCCGAAACCTTAAAGGGTAATGTAGCATTCTTATTTAACAGCAAGCGTTATATTCACGACCTTAAACATCAGGTACGCTTTATAAATACAGAGGAATACGGCATTAAAGGTGCATATTTGTTCCTTGGTTTTGTTAGCGGCTTAGTGGCTTCTAACTTTGACTTAGAGAGAATTTATGTTGACGGCTTCTTAAAGCATATGGACCGTCCTATGACGGAGCTTGAAGATTTGTTCATTAAGCTTGATAGCTTCTGTGGCGAAAACAGAATTGACCTTATTCTTTCTGTAAGCGCTGATAAAGAGGAAATTCCTTCCTTTATGCAGAAATATTTAGTTGATTAATTTTAAGGATAACGGTTTAAAAGGATAAAAGAATATGTTGTACACTTCCACAAGGGATTCGTCCTTAAAGTTCTCTGCGGCAGAGTGCTTTGTTCAGGGATTATCAAAGGACGGCGGGCTTTTCGTTCCCGAAAGCTTTCCTCAAATAAGCTTAGACGAAATAGCCTCAATGTCGGAGATGTCTTATTCCGAGAGAGCATTTACAGTGCTCTCTCGTTATTTGACTGATTTTACCGACAGCGAGCTTAAAGATTGCATTAAAGGTGCTTATGAAAGCAAGTTTGATGAGCAGGGTGTTGCGCCTCTTCATTTTGTTGATGATAAAACTGCCGTTATGGAACTTTATCACGGGCCGACTCTTGCTTTTAAGGACGTGGCTCTTCAGATTTTACCTCACTTTTTAAGGTACGGTCGCAAAAAGGTAAACGAGCAGGCAACAACACTTATTTTAGTTGCTACAAGCGGCGACACAGGTAAAGCGGCTTTAGAAGGCTTTGCTGACGTTGACGGTATGGCTATAAGCGTTTTCTTCCCTAACGAAGGCGTAAGCAAAATGCAACAGCTTCAAATGACAACGCAAACAGGCAACAACGTTTTTGTTTGCGCTGTTAACGGTAATTTTGACGATGCTCAAACGGGTGTTAAAAAGATTTTTTCCGATAACGAAATTAAAAACACTCTTTTAGGCGAAAACGTAAAGCTTTCAAGCGCTAACTCAATTAACTGGGGTAGGCTTGTGCCACAGGTGGTTTACTATTTCAGCGCTTATGCAGATATGCTTAAAGAAGGCAAAATCAATAAGGGTGATAAGGTTAACTTTGTTGTGCCCACAGGTAATTTTGGCGATATTTTAGCAGGCTACTATGCTATGCGTATGGGATTGCCCGTTAATAAGCTTATTTGTGCATCAAATAAAAACAGAGTTTTGACTGATTTCTTTGCAACCGGCATTTATAATGCTAATCGCGAATTCTACAAAACGGCATCACCTTCAATGGACATTTTAATTTCCAGCAATCTTGAGCGTCTTTTGTTTGAACTTTCCGGCAGAGACGATAAGTTTGTTGCCGATTTAATGGAAAAGCTTAAAGCCAACGGCGAATACAAGATTACAGAACAAATGCACACCGCATTAAAGGAAAACTTTGTAGCAGGCTGTGCTGACGAAAATGAAACAAGCGCCGCCATCAAAAATATGTGGAATAATAATAACTATTGTATTGATACACATACTGCCGTTGGCGTTGCAGTTTACGAAAATTACGTAAAGGAAAGTAACGATAATACACCTTGCGTATTGCTTTCAACAGCAAGCCCCTATAAGTTCCCTCACTCTGTTCTTGAGGCAATTTTCGGCACTGCTCCTGAAGATGAATTTGAAGCGGCAGATACACTTAAAAATATGGGTGTATTTGAGCCTGAACAAATTGCAAGCCTTAAAACAAAGGAAATCTTACATAAAACCGTTTGCGATAAGGATAAAATGGCAGAAACGGTTATTAGTTGGGTGAAAAAATAATGGATGATAAAAAAACTATATTTTCAGGTATTCAACCTTCGGGTTGCGTTACAATAGGTAACTATTTAGGCGCACTCAGATCCTGGAAAGAGCTTCAAAACGAATATAATTGTTATTTTTGCGTAGTGGATTTACACGCAATAACAGTGCGGCAGACACCTGCGGAATTAAGAAAGCGTTGTATTGAGCTGTATGCTCAATATATGGCCTGCGGCCTTGACCCAGAAAAGAACGTTATGTTCTTTCAGTCTCACGTGCCTGCCCACAGCGAGCTTTCATGGCTTTTAACCTGCAACTCTTATATGGGCGAGTTAAACCGTATGACGCAGTTTAAGGAAAAAAGCAAAAAGGTTGGTGCAAACGTAGGTCTCGGTCTTTTGTGCTATCCTGTGCTTATGGCGGCAGATATTTTGCTGTATAATACAGACCTTGTTCCCGTTGGTGCAGACCAAAAACAGCATCTTGAGCTTGCCCGTGATTTGGCTATTCGCTTTAATAATAGTTACAGCGAAACTTTTACCGTGCCTGAACCGTATATTCCCAAAAACGGCGCAAGAATTATGAGTTTGGCAGAGCCTACAAGTAAAATGAGCAAGAGCGCGGAAAATCAAAACGCTTTCGTTTCGATTTTGGACGAGCCTGATTTGGTTATGAAAAAATTTGCCCGTGCGGTAACTGATTCCGATAACAGAATTATTCACGATATTGAAAATAAGCCCGGCGTTACGAATTTAATTGAAATTTATTCTTCCTGCACAGGTAAGTCTGTTCAAGCAATTGAAGAGGAATTTATAGGCAAGGGCTACGGTGATTTTAAAAAGACTGTAGGCGAAGCGGTTGTTGAAACAATTAAACCTATTCAAGATAACTTTAAGCGTATTTTGGAAGACAAAGCTTACATCGAAAAATGTGCGGCTATGGGTGCAGAAAAAGCATCTTATGTAGCAGAAAAAACTCTTGCAAAGGTTCAACGCAAAATGGGCTTGGCCCCTAAAAAGCTGTAAAAATAAAGCACACGTGATAGATGATCCGTGTGCTTTTTGCTTGTATTTTTATAAAACAAAACTCCTTAAGATTAGCTTAAGGAGTTTTTTATATATATTTTAAGGTAATTTATTATGCCTTATTGATTGAGCCGAAAAGCTCCATTTTTTCTTTAACGGTTGCCTTGATAGCTTCAACACCGGGGGCTAAAAGTTTTCTGGGGTCAAAGCCCTTGCCTTCTAAATCCTTGCCGGCTTCAACGTATGATCTTACGGCTGCCGCAAAGGCAAGCTGACATTCAGTATTAACGTTGATTTTTGAAACGCCTAAGGAAATAGCCTTTTTAATCATTTCGGCAGGAATGCCCGTGCCACCGTGAAGAACTAAAGGCATTGTGCCGGTAAGCTCCTGAATAGCGGCTAAAGTATCAAAGCTCAAGCCTGCCCAGTTTGCAGGATATTTGCCGTGAATGTTACCGATACCTGCGGCAAGCATATCAACGCCTAAATCGGCAATAAGCTTGCACTCAGCAGGGTCTGCAACCTCGCCACCGCCAACAACGCCGTCTTCTTCGCCACCGATAGCGCCAACCTCGGCTTCAACGGAAATGCCCTTTGCATTAGCGTCGGCAATAATCTGCTTTGTTTTTTCAATATTCTCGTCGATAGGATAGTGAGAACCGTCAAACATTACGGAAGAGAAGCCTGCTTCCATAGCCTTGTAAGCACCTTCGTAGCTACCGTGGTCAAGATGAATAGCAACGGGAACAGTGATGTTTAAGGTTTCGATCATACCCTTAACCATACCAACAACGGTATTAAAGCCGCACATATACTTTGCAGCGCCTTCAGATACACCTAAAATAACGGGTGAATTATTCTCCTGTGCAGTAAGCAAAATAGCCTTTGTCCATTCAAGATTGTTGATGTTGAACTGACCAACGGCATACTTGCCAGCTTTTGCTTTTTGAAGCATTTCTTTTGCAGAAACTAACATAATAAGATTACCTCCTAAGATTTTTATTATACAAATATATTATAAAATAAAATCCCCTATTTAGCAAGCGTTTCTTGTATAAAACAGTAAATGGACACCATATTAAAGTAAACGGATAGTATGCTTTAAAATATTGGCGTGTTAATTGTTTAAAATAAGGCATAAGAAGGAAAGAACCATTTGACAAACACAAGCAAATGAGCGTATAATACCTATATTATACAAGGAGGTAAATAAAATGAAAACACAACTTGTAAAAGACATATACAGCTCTATGGAAGCAAAGCACGTAACTGTTGCCGGTTGGGTGCGTACTATAAGAGCTTCAAAGGATTTTGGTTTTATCGAACTTAACGACGGTACTACCCAAAAAAATATTCAGATAGTTTTTGACAGAAGCTTGGATAACTTTGATGCGGTTGAAAAGCAAAACGTTTCAGCTTGCTTGATTGTTGAAGGTGACGTTGTGCTTACACCTGATGCCCGTCAGCCTTTGGAAATCCACGCAACAAACATTGAAATTCACGGCACAAGCGAGCCTGATTTCCCAATTCAAAAGAAAAAACATTCTTTTGAATATTTGCGCTCAGTTGCTCATTTGCGCCCAAGAACAAACACCTTTACTGCAGTTTTCAGAGTGCGTTCTGTATTAACCTATGCTATTCATAAATTCTTGCAGGATAACGGATTCGTATATATCGCTACTCCTTGCGTTACTACAAGTGACTGTGAAGGCGCAGGAGAGGTTTTCCGCATCTCTACAATGGACGTTGATAATCCTCCTCGCACTGAAGAAGGCGCTGTTGATTGGTCAAAGGATTTCTTTGGTAAGCAAGCCTTTATGACGGTAAGCGGTCAGCTTAACGTTGAGCCTTTCTGTTGGGGATTCAGAAACGTTTATACCTTCGGTCCCTGCTTCAGAGCAGAAAACAGCAATACTCCCCGTCACGCCGCAGAGTTCTGGCAGGTTGAGCCTGAAATGGCTTTTGCCGACCTTAACGATTTAATGGATACTATTGAGGCGCTTTCAAAATACGTTATTAAATACGTGCTTGAAAACTGTCCCGACGAGCTGAACTTCTTTGATAAGTTTATGGAAAAGGGCTTAATCGAAAAGCTTAACAACACGGTAAACAGCGATTTTGCTCGCGTAACGTATCGCGAAGCTCTTGATATTTTAAATAACAGCGGCGTAAAATTCGATATTCCTGCAAAATGGGGCACAGGTATTCAGACTGAGCACGAAAAATATCTTGCTGACGTTGTTTATAAAAGACCCGTTTTCGTTACTGACTATCCCAAGGAGTGCAAAAGCTTCTATATGCGCCTGAACGACGACAACGAAACCGTTGCCGCAACAGACCTTCTTTTCCCCGGCCTTGGCGAAATCGTTGGTTCAAGTCAAAGAGAAGAACGGTATGACGTGCTTATGAAGCGCGTTGAAGAATTAGGGCTTAACCCCGAAGATTATTCATGGTATTTGGATCTTCGTAGGTACGGCACTTGCCAACATTCAGGCTTCGGTATGGGCGTTGAAAGAATGATGCGCTATATTACCGGTATGGAAAATATCCGCGACGTTATTCCTTATCCCAGAACACCTAATTCAGCAGAGTTTTAAAATTAAAAGCGGAACGCAAGGAGCGTTCCGCTTTGTTTTTTGCATGTAAAATTTTATTATATTATAAAGGAAATTAATACCCCAAATCCTCACCGCAGAAAACTATTTTAATTCTGCCTTTGGGTCTGGAAATTCTGGTAACTAAAAACTGTGCGCAAATGCTGTCGGGGGATAGACAGTCGCCGCAGGTGCCGGTGCATTTGCAGGGAGTTTTTAAATCAAAGCGCTGGGCATTTATGGGTGCGGCAATGCTTCGTGCACGCTTAATTGCGCTATCTAAATCAGGCGCAACCTTGTTTAAACCTACTACTACGATTATTTGTTTAGGTCCGTAGCACATTGCGGCAAGGCGATTGCCTGTGCCGTCAATATTTACAAGCTCACCGCTTGCGCTTACGGCATTGGCACTCATTAAATAAGTGTCGGCATAAAATGCTTTGCGGTAAACTGCTTCTTTTTCTTCTGCCGAAAAAAGTGCGCGGTCAAGAAGATTATAATTTCCTTTTTTCAGTTTGTCTATTAATCCGCACTCAAAAAGGGACATTCCGCCGCCCCAGGTAACAAGGGAATTTTCTTCTATTAACGAAAGTGCCTTATCTGCGGCTTCTTCCTTTGTGGCGCAGTAATAGCTTTCAAAAAAACGGGCATTAAAATTCTTGACCAAGGCTTTGCCCAAAAGCTCGTTGCGTTTAACTTTGTTTTCCATAATAACACCTCACTAAAAGTATAGCATTTTACCGATTGTTTTGCAAGAATATTTATTGAAAAATACCCTAAAATGTGGTAAAATAAATTCATAAATATTCGAGGTGAAAAAATGGAAGCAAAAATTTTAGCAGATAAATTTAATGTTAATTTATGGCAGGCGGAAAACGTTATTGCGCTTATTGACGAGGGCAACACAATTCCGTTTATTGCCAGGTACAGAAAAGAAAAAACAGGTTCTCTTGATGACCAGATTTTGCGTGAGTTTGCTGACGCGCTGGAATTCAACCGTAAGCTTAGCGCTGCTAAAGAAAAGGTTAGGTCGGCTATCGAAGCTTTAGGCGCGTTAACAGACGAAATTTCTCTTGCTCTTGATGAGGCAAAAACGTTGACCGAGGTAGAAGATATTTACCGCCCCTATAAGCCTAAACGCAGAACAAGGGCAAGTGTTGCAAAAGAAAAAGGATTAGAGCCTTTAGCAGAAAAAATTTATCTTCAGGCAGATTTAGACCCTATCACTCTGGCACAAGATTTTATAAATGCCGAAAAGGGTGTTGAAACCGTTGAAGATGCTCTTGCAGGCGCAAGAGATATTCTGGCGGAAAAGATCTCCGATGATGCCGAAACAAGAAAGCGCCTCCGCTACGTATGCTATCATAACGGTGATTTATGTTCTTCGGGCGCTAAAGAGGATTTGGACGTGTACGAGATGTACAAGGAATTCAGCGAGCCTTTAACAAAGGTAGCAGGTCACAGAGTGTTGGCAGTAAACCGCGGCGAAAAGGAAGACTTTTTAAAGGTAAGCATTGACTTTGACGAGGCAAAGGCTTTAAATATCATTAAAACGCTTCATATTACGGGCGATAATAAATGCTCCCTTCAGGTGCTTGAAGCGGCGGAAGATGCCTATAAACGCCTTATTTTTCCTGCTATAGAGCGTGAAATACGTTCTGATTTAACTGACAAAGCTACGGAAAGCGCAATTAAGGTGTTCGGCGTAAATCTTCGTCAGCTTTTAATGGCGCCCCCTATAAAAAATAAGTGTGTATTAGGTCTTGACCCGGGCTACAGAACGGGCTGTAAAGTAGCGGTAGTTGATTCTACGGGTAAGGTTTTGGATACGGGTGTTATTTATGCAACGTTGCCTAACCACGATAAAGAAAAGGCAAAGGAATATTTAAAACAGCTTATTAAAAAGCATAACGTTGACCTTTGTGCTATCGGTAACGGTACCGCAAGCCACGAAACAGAGGTTCTCGTTGCAGATATTATTGCCGAAAACAATTTGGATTTATCTTATATGGTAGTATCAGAAGCGGGGGCATCGGTTTATTCCGCATCACCCCTTGCCGCCAAGGAATTCCCTGATTATGACGTTTCCTTGCGTAGCGCAGTAAGTATTGCCCGCAGACTTCAGGACCCCCTTGCAGAGCTTGTTAAAATTGAGCCCAAGGCAATAGGCGTAGGGCAATATCAGCACGATATGCCCCCTGCACAGCTTGATAACACTTTGGAAGGCGTTGTGGAAGATTGCGTTAATAACGTGGGCGTTGACGTTAATACTGCATCTCCCAGGCTTTTATCCTTTGTTGCAGGCATAGGCGATGCCCTTGCAAAGAGCATAGTAGAATTTAGAGAAGAAAACGGCGCGTTTACGTCCCGTGCACAGTTCAAAAAGATTCCTAAGTTAGGACCGAAAGCATTTGAACAATGTGCCGGCTTTCTGCGTGTGCCCGAGAGCAAAAACGTGCTTGAAAATACGGCTGTTCACCCTGAAAGCTATGATTGTGCCAAAGGCTTGCTTGAAAAATTAGGCTTTGATTTAAAAAAGGACAAGGAATTTTCTTCACTGACCCAAAAAGCCGAAGCCTACGGAATAAAAAAGCTTGCAGAGGAATTAAATACGGGCGAGCCTACCCTAAAGGATATTATAAAAGAGCTTGAAAAGCCCGGGCGCGACGTGCGCGACGAGCTTCCGCCACCAATGCTGAAGCGAGAGGTTATGGGTATGGAGGATTTAAAGCCGGGTATGGAAATAAAGGGTACTGTGCGCAATATAATTGACTTTGGCGCGTTTGTCGATATCGGCGTGCATCAGGACGGACTTGTGCATATTTCACAGATAACCGATCGGTTTATTAAGCACCCAATGGAAGTCTTAAAGGTAGGGCAGGTGGTAACCGTTTGGGTGTTGGCTGTTGATACAAACAAAAAACGCATTTCCCTTACTATGAAAAGACCTGTTTAAGCTCAATGTTGGGTATAAATAACAATATTATCATTGATTTTTTAACTAATAAGTGGTATTATATCAATATATTTATTTTTAAGGAGAAACAAAATGAAAAAAGTTCTTGCATTTGACTTTGGCGCTTCAAGCGGTCGCGCTATTTTAGGCACTTTTGATAACGGCAAAATTGCACTTGAGGAAATACACCGCTTTTCAAATGACCCTGTAGAAGTTAACGGCCATTTTTATTGGGATATTTTAAGACTGTTTTTTGAAATAAAACAAGGCATTTTAAAGTGCTCGGCACTTGGCCACAAGGATATTGAGGCAATCGGTATTGACACTTGGGGTGTTGACTTTGCTTTAATCGATGCTGACGGCGAAATTTTAGCTAACCCATACCACTACCGTGATGCAAAGGTTGAAAATATGGAAGAAACCTTTAAGGAACTTGGTAAGGAAAACATTTATAAGAAAACGGGCTTACAGTTCTTGGCGTTTAACACACTTTATCAGCTTCGCAACTTAAAGAAAAATAAGCCCGAGCTTTTAGACAGAGCAGAGCATTTGCTTTTAATTCCTGACCTTTTCAACTATCTTTTAACAGGGAAAATGGCTGCTGAATATTCTAACGTTTCCACAACACAGCTTTTAAATCCCGTTGAGGGCGACTGGGAATATTCTCTTATTGATGCTCTTGAAATCGACAGAAAGCTTTTTAAGAATATCGTTGATTCAGGTACAGTTTTAGGCACTCTTAAGCCCGAACTTGCCCGTGAACTTCAAATGCCCGAAGTTCCCGTTATCTGTGTAGCATCTCATGATACCGGCTCGGCAGTAGCATCAGTTCCCTTTGACGACCCCAAAACAAGCCTTTACATAAGCTGCGGAACTTGGTCGCTTATGGGTACAGAACTTGAAAAGCCTTTAATTAACGATACTGCTATGTCCTTCAACTTTACTAACGAAGGCGGCGTTGACCGTACCTCAAGATTCTTGAGCAATATTATGGGCTTATGGCTTATTCAGGAAAGCCGCAGACAATGGAAGAGAGAAGGCTTTGACTATTCCTTTAATGATATGGAAACAGCCGCTAAAGCTTCAAAACCCTTTGCTTCATTTGTTAACCCCGATTTTGACGGCTTTACACCTCCCGGAGATATGCCCGGCAGAATTAAGGAATTCTGCAAAAATGCTAACCTTGCAGTTCCCGAAACGATGGGCGACGTTGTACTTTGCATCTATCAAAGCCTTGCACTTAAATATCGCTACGTAACAGAGAGTATGGAAGAAATGCTTGGCACAAAGATTGATACCATTCATATGGTAGGCGGCGGAATTAAGGACAAGTTCCTTTGCCAGATGACTGCCGACGCAACAGGCAGACGCGTTGTTGCAGGCCCCGTTGAAGCAACCGCTATGGGTAATATTGCAGTGCAATTTATGGCTCTTGGGGATATTAAGGGTCTTAAGGGTGTGCGCGAGGTTATCAAGGCTTCTGCTGAAACCGCAGTTTACACTCCCTCAGGCGATAAGGCTTGGGACGAAGCATACGCAACCTTTAAAAAGGCTTGCTTAGGTAAGTAATATAAGTTAAAAAATAAAAGCACTTATTTGTACGGTTGGTACGGATAAGTGCTTTTTTATGCGTGATTATTTATAAGCTGTTAAAGGTTTGTTTTTTACTCGCTTCTCAGCGCTACGGCGGGGTCCTTTTTAGCCGCAAGGCGTGCGGGGAACAGACCTGCAATAACTGTTAAAACAACGCTTATTGCCATTAAAACCAGTGCGCCTTCAAGGGGCAAATAGGCTGTTAATTCGGGGATATCCGTTACTGCACGGACAATGGCGTTTACGGGGATACAGATTAAAACCGTGCCCAGTACGCCAATTAAGCCTGCCACAAAGCCAATAATGAGCGTTTCGGCGTTGAATACTCTTGAAACGTCTTTCTTTGAAGCACCCATAGCGCGCAAAATGCCTATTTCCTTGGTACGCTCTAAAACGGAAATATAGGTGATGATACCTATCATTATAGAAGAAACCACAAGGGAGATTGATACGAATGCAATTAAAACGTATGTTATGGCATCTAAAATAGTTGTTACTGAGGACATAATAAGTGCTACGTAGTCGGTGTATTCAATCTTGTCCTCTTCACTTGCTGATAAGTTGTACTCCTCTATCATTTCCTTAATAGAATCCTTTGCGGCGAAGGTAGAGGTGTAAATATATATAGAAGCGGGGGCTTGCGAATCGGTTACACCCAAAAGCTCTAAGTTATCCTTCAAGCTGGAACTTGATGCCTTAGGCGGCATACAGGTGTCATACATAGGAGCTAAATTTTCGTCGGAAAGAGCTGAAACGTATTTGTCAAAAGCATCGGCAAGCTTTTTTTCGCTGTCGCTGTTTGCCGAAGAAGCATACTGATTATATAATTCCGTAGCGGTTTTTGTAGCAAGAGTATCTACAATGGCATCAATTTCACCGTCGGAAAGAGTCATTAAGTGAGCCATTATCGTTTGTGCAGGCAGACTTATGGTTTTTGTATATTCGGAAACAATATACATTATTTTTGTATTTTTGTCTGCAAGCCTTGAGGTGATTTGGGCTTTAAAGCTGTTAAGCTCACTTTCGCTGGGCGCGGCTATTATAGCGGCAATTTCGCTTTTTGCCTTGGATTCCCTTTGGCTAATAAGCATTTTTTCAACCTGCTCGCGCACCAAATCGTTTAATTCTTCGTCAGAATACTCGCTTATGAATTTTTCTATATCTTCCTTGCTAACACCGGTGGAGGAGGAATAACGCTCGAAAATCATTTCCTCTAACGAAGCACGGTCAGGGAAATTTGCCATAAGCGCGTCAACGTCTTTTTTCAAATCCTCTTCCTTATAAAAGCCCAGCATCTTTTGGTAGGTATCGGCCTTCTCTGTGGGCGTTAAAGTTTTAAAGTGCTCACGCATTTCCTTTGCCGCCTGCTCTACGGTTATTTCTATCTGATTTTCTAAAACAAAGGGCAGACCCGTGAAAATATCAAGGTTTTTGTTTTCTTCCTTTGATTGAGCCTTAACAATAACAGAGGAGTTTGTGCGCTCTATAAGATATTCGGTTAAATCGTGAGTGTAGTAAAGAGTGGTGTTACCGTTAACGTTGGCATCGTCCTTCGGGCGAATAATGCCCGTAACCTTAAGCTCAAGACCGCTTGAAATAATTACGTCCATAGAGTTTTCGTTCTTGCTGACGTCTTCCCAAATGCCGTTGTTATCGCTGTCAACGTAATAATCCGTTGCACTTATGAGCTTCATGGTGCGGCTTAAAATATCCTCGTAAGAATATTTTGCAACCTCTTGTTCTACAATATCGCCTTTTTGGGCGGCAAGCATATCGGAAATAATTTTATCGGTGCTCTTTAAGCCTAAAGCATGGAGAGTTATATCGGTAATTTCATTATTCTTGTCAAGCACCAAGGTAATGTGGGTTTTATCGCTGGGCCAAGAGCCTGCAACAAGCTCGTATTGGTCTAAAATGACGTCGGAAATAGCTTCGCCGTTTATTCCCGAAAGCATCTCTCCCCAAGTGTTAAACGAAGAAAATCCACCGAACATTTGGCTCATATTGCCCATGGACGAAAAACTGCCGCCCATAGAAGAACCTTCACTCATGCTTTCAAGGATTTCCATAATATCTGCCTTTTGATATTTTCCGTCGGAATCCTTGGAATATATATTTAAAGGAACGTCATACAAGTATTGAATTGCGCGGGCGTGCTTAATAACGGTTTTGTTATTTTCTTCAAAATAATTCTTTAAGCCTGCAAGATTGTTCTTTACTATGTTGGCGCTGTTCATTGAGTTTGCAAGCTCATACATAACCGCATTAGCGTATACGGCATCACGTTCATGCTCTGAAGCTTCCTTGGCGTTCAAAATGCCCGTAATCAAGCTGCTCATATCCATTTGCTCCGCTTGTATTTGAACGGGATAGGACGTAAGGGTGTCCTCCTGCACGTTGTTGATATACGCATCAACGCCGCTTGAAAGCGCCAAAATAAGCGCAATACCTATAATGCCTATAGAACCTGCAAAGCTAGTTAAAAAAGTGCGCGCCTTTTTCGTCATCAGGTTATTAAGGGAAAGTGACAGAGCTGTTAAAAAGGACATAGAAGGTTTTTTCGCCTTTTTGCCTGAGGGCTTTTCCTCTTCGGAAGAAAAAGGATTGGTATCGTCAACAACCTGACCGTCTTTAAGCTTAATAATTCTGTTGGCATATTGCTCTGCAAGGTCGGGGTTATGGGTAACCATAATAACAAGGCGGTCACGGGAAACCTCCTTTAAAAGCTCCATTATCTGCAGGCTTGTTACAGAGTCAAGAGCACCCGTAGGCTCGTCAGCAAGTAAAATATCGGGGTTGTTTACAAGGGCACGGGCAATGGCAACACGTTGCATCTGTCCGCCCGACATCTGATTAGGCTTTTTGCTTATCTGGTCGCCAAGCCCAACCTTTTCAAGAGCCGCGCGGGCACGCTCTCTGCGCTCGGAGCGCTTAACGCCCGTTAAGGTAAGGGCAAGCTCAACGTTTGAAAGCACGCTTTGATGGGGAATAAGATTGTAGCTCTGAAAAACGAAGCCAACCGAGTGATTGCGATAGGTATCCCAATCGCTGTCGGTAAAATCTTTAGTAGATTTGCCGTTAATAACAAGGTCGCCATCGGTATATTGGTCAAGCCCGCCAACAATATTAAGCAGGGTTGTTTTGCCGCTTCCGCTGGGACCGAGCACAGCAACGAATTCATTTTGTCTGAAGGCAATATTAACGCCGTTAAGAGCGTTTACGGTGTTGCCTTCGGTATAACTCTTTTTTATATTTTTTAGCAGTAACATATAGAACACCACCATATTTAATTTATATAATTATAGCACAAAAATTTTTATTTATATGAATATTTTTTGAAAATAAGAAGAAAACATATAAATTTCTACGACAAAATATAAAAAAACCAAAAATTGCTTTGAAAATGTATGCAGATGTGATACAATATACACTGAATAATTATTGTCGGTAACTATGCAAACTGATTAAAAAAGGTTAAAATTTAGAGAGTTATGTTTGATTTTTATTCTGCCCAAGCGCGCACTGAAAAGCTTATAGGTAAGGAAAACTTAATAAAGCTTCAAAACAGCAGAGTAGCTGTTTTCGGTATAGGCGGTGTAGGCTCCTATGCTGCCGAAGCAGTTGCCCGCGCAGGAGTTGGAGAAATAACTCTTGTAGATAACGACGTGGTTGCCCTCAGCAACTTAAACCGTCAGCTTGTGGCGTTGAATTCTACCTTGGGGAAAAATAAAACTTCCGTTATGAAGGATAGAATTTTAGATATTAATCCAAATGCAACAGTTATTGAAAAGCCTGTTTTCTTTTCGGAAGAAACAATGAGAGAATTTGATTTTTCTTCTTATGATTGTGTTCTTGACTGTATTGATTCGGTAAACGAAAAAATATTGCTTATTACTTGTGCAAAGGGGGCGAATACAAAAATCATTTCTTGTATGGGCACGGGTAATAAATTAGACCCAACTCAATTTGAGCTTACCGATATATATAAAACAAATTACTGTCCTTTAGCGCGCAAGGTGCGCACAATGCTAAAAAAACAGGGGATAGATTCTCTTATGGTTGTATATTCAAAGGAAGAACCGGTGCAAACTCAAGGCGCTCCCGCAAGCATATCCTTTGTACCGAGCGTGGCAGGGCTTACTATGGCGTCCTGGGTTATTAAGGAGTTGATAAAATGAAAACAGTTTTAATTACAGGTGCTTCGGGCGATATTGGTTATGCCTGCGGAAAGCTTTTTTTAAGTTTAGGGTATAAAGTTGTTTTTCATTATAACAATACGCCGCTTGACGTTGCTTCTTTAGGCGAAAATGCCATAAGCTATAAAGCCGATATTCGCGATTTTGGCCAGGTAGAGCAAATGTTTTTGTTTGTTAAAGAAAAATTCGGCGGCGTTGATATTTTAATCAATAACGCAGGTGTTCAGCATATATCTATGCTTTGTGACACGAATGCTGAAGATTGGCAAAAAGTCATTGATACGGATTTAACAGGCGTGTATAACACTACCAAATGCGCCCTTGATTATATGATGTGGAACGGCGGAAAAATAGTTAATATCTCAAGCATTTGGGGGCAGTGCGGCGGAGCTTGCGAAAGCGCATATTCTGCGGCTAAGGCAGGGGTTATAGGCTTAACAAAGGCACTTGCTAAAGAATATTCTAACATAAATGTTAACTGCATTTGCCCGGGCGTAATTGAAGGTAAAATGAACAGCCGTCTTTCTGAAGAAGAAAAAAAAGAACTTATAGAGCAAATACCGTTAAAACGATTTGGAAAACCTGAAGAAGTTGCATATTTAACAGAGTTTTTATGTTCAAGCAAGGCTGATTATATTACAGGACAAGTTTTTGCCGTAAACGGCGGAATGTATATGTAACTAACAAATTATTTAATTATAAAACACGAGGGTTTATGGATTGGATTAGATTTACAGTTAAAACAACAACGTTAGGGTCGGACGTTATATCCGAAATTTTAAGCGGTGTTTCCGCAGGGGGCGTTATAATTGAAGACGCTGCGGATATTACTTCCTACAATCGCCCAAAAGAAGAATGGGATTATATCGACGAAGAGCTTGCTCAAGGATATGATGAGGAAGTTTGCGTACGCGGCTTTGTCTCCGAGGACGAAGATATAGAGAGTTTAGAAAACTTTGTGCGAGAAAATCTTGTTACGGTCAGAGAAAACAACCCCGATTTTCCTTGGGGTAGTCTGACTTTTATAAAAGAGAAAATCAAAGACGAAAATTGGGGCGAAACCTGGAAAAAATATTATAAGCCCTTTAAACCCCATAAAAAAATAGTTATTAAGCCTTCCTGGGAAGAATACGAAAAACAGGAAGGGGAGCTTGTTTTAGAGCTTGACCCCGGTGCCGCTTTCGGTACGGGATCTCACGAAACAACCCGTATGTGTATAGGCTTTTTGGAAGATTACGTAACAAAGGGCTCATCTGTTATGGACGTAGGCTGCGGTACGGGAATTTTAGCAATGTGCGCCTATCTTTTAGGAGCAAAAAGTGTTAAAGCCGTCGATATAGATGCCGAAGCCGTAAAGGTAGCAAAGGAAAATATGCTTCGTTGCGGCTACGATATTGAAGTAACTCAAGCTAACTTATTGGAGAACACTTTAGATAAGGTAGATATAATCGTAGCAAATATTATTGCCGATGCAGTTATGCTTTTGGCAGAAAAAGCAAACGAGCATTTGCTTGAAAACGGAATTTACATTACGTCAGGCATTATAAATGAGCGTGCAGATGAGGTTGAAGCAAAAATTTCCTCTTGCGGCTTTGAAAAATTACAGCGTTTGTCCTTAGGAGAATGGACGGCGTTTGTTTGGAGAAAAATAAATGAATGATTTATTTTCAATGGCAAATAAAAATAACAGCTCTGCACCGTTAGCAGAACGTATGCGCCCAAGAAATTTTGACGAGTTTTTCGGGCAAGAGCATATTGTGGGCAAGGGCAAGCTTTTGCGCAGAGCAATAGAGGCAGACAGGCTTTCAAGCTGTATTTTCTTTGGACCGCCCGGTTGCGGAAAAACAAGCCTGGCATCTATTGTTGCTAACGTTTGCTCCGCGCATTTTGAAAAGCTTAACGCCGTAACTGCAGGGGTTTCAGAGGTTCGCGATATTATCAAAGCCGCGGAAGAACGCCAAAGGCTATACGGCAAAAGTACGTTTTTGCTTCTTGACGAATGTCACAGATGGAGTAAAGCTCAGTCAGATGCTCTTTTGCCTGCTCTTGAAAACGGTACTATTCGGCTTATCGGTTCCACTACGGAAAATCCGTATATAAATTTAACTCGCGCTCTTGTTTCAAGATGCAGAGTTTTTGAGTTTGCGTCTTTAACCAAGGACGATATTAAAAAAGCACTTTTAATGGCGCTGAATGATACGGCTCGCGGCTACGGAAATATGAACGTTACCTATGAAGAAGCGGCTCTTGACCATATTGTATTAACCGCCGCAGGTGACGTCAGAAGTGCATTGAACGCCTTGGAATTAGCCGTTCTTACAACAAAGCCCGATGCTGACGGTAACGTCCGTATTACTCTTGAAATAGCGGAAGAATCTATACAAAAGCCTGTTGTTGCGATAGACGAAAGTCTTATGTACGATATGCTCAGCGCCTTTTGTAAGAGCCTTCGGGGTAGTGACCCTGATGCTGCGCTCTATTGGGCTATGCGCTTAATCGAAGGCGGGCTTGAGCCTAAAATTATTGCTCGAAGAATGATAGCCCACGCTTCAGAAGATATAGGTGTAGCTGACCCAATGGCGCTTTTACAAGCATTGGCGGCGCTTGAAGCGGTAGAAAAGGTTGGATATCCCGAATGTCGTTTAGCGCTAACTCAAAGCATAATTTATATTTGTACCGCCCCTAAAAGCAACAGCGTTGTTATGGCACTTGAAGCAGTAGAGCAAGATGTAAATATACATACTAACGTGCCTACGCACCTTTGCGACAGTCACTATTCAGGTCACGAAAAATTAGGCAGGGGCTTGGATTATAAATATCCACACAATTTTCCTGACCACTACGTAGAACAGCAATATATGCCCGACGAGCTTTTGGGCAAAAAATATTATGAGCCTTCAGAGCAGGGCTTTGAAAAAAGGATAAGTGAAAAACTTAAAGATGCAAAACATTATTGAAATTCGCGATGCTGTTTACAGGTACGATGATGAATCTGCCGAAGTGTTGCACAAAGTAAATCTTGATGTAAAAAAAGGTGAGTTTTTATGCGTGCTCGGTCACAACGGGTGCGGTAAGAGTACCTTGGCAAAGCTGATTAACGGTCTGCTTATTCCCATTGAGGGTAGCGTTAAGGTTAACGGTATGGATACACGGGACGACGCTTTGAGAATAAAAATACGCTCAATGGCGGGAATGGTGTTCCAAAATCCCGACAACCAGATGGTTGCTTCCATAGTTGAGGAAGACGTAGCTTTTGGCCCTGAAAATTTGGGGGTTGAGCAAAGTCAGCTTCGCAAGCGTGTTGATGATGCTTTGGCGGCGGTTGATATGCTTGAATATGCAAAAAAATCGCCCAACAGACTTTCGGGCGGTCAAAAACAGCGTATAGCTATTGCGGGTATTATTGCTATGGAGCCCGAAATCTTAATTATGGACGAATCAACCTCCATGCTTGACCCGAAGGGCAGGCGGGAGGTGCTTGAAACGGTGCATCGCCTGAACAGAGAAAAGGGCATTACTGTAGTTTTTATTACGCATTTTATGGAAGAAACAGTTAATGCGGACAGAATTGTTGTAATGAGCCAAGGAGAAATAAAATTAGAGGGTACACCTAAGGAAATTTTTGATGAGGTTGAAAAAATAACCGAGCTTTCCCTTGAGGTGCCTAATTCAACAAAAATAGCAAGAGAGCTAAACAACGCGGGTGTTAATATTAAAGGTAACATTTTGACCTTTCAGGAGCTTTGCCAAGAATTATGTCAATTAGTATAAAAAACTTAAATCACGTATATAATCCCGATTCGCCTTTTTCCGTTGCGGCAGTAGAAGGTGTAGATTTTTGCGCTTCTGATGGGGAATATATTTGCATTATAGGTCATACGGGAAGCGGAAAAAGTACATTGGTACAGCACTTGAACGGCATTTTGAAGCCAACAAGCGTGGACGAAATGATTATAGAAGGTATTGACTTAAAGGCAAAGAAGCCCGATTACAAAAGCCTTCGTCAAAAGGTAGGTATGGTGTTCCAATACCCTGAATATCAGCTCTTTGAACAAACTGTTTTTGACGATATTGCCTTCGGACCTAAAAATATGGGCTTTTCCGAAAAAGAAATAGAAGCCGCTGTTGAAGAAAGTATGGCTCTTGTAGGCTTGAGTGCGGAGCTGAAAAGCGTTTCGCCATTTGAGCTTTCGGGCGGGCAAAAACGTCGCGTTGCCATTGCGGGCGTGCTTTCTATGCGCCCCAAGGTGCTTGTGCTTGACGAACCTATTGCAGGGCTTGACCCGTTGGGCAAGGCGGAAATTTTAAAGGTGATAGACGAATATCATAAAAAATACAAAGCAACTATTATTATGATTTCACATAATATGGATGATATTGTAGCTGTTGCTGACAGAGTTGTTGTTATGCACCACGGCAAAAAGGCTCTTGACGGAACTGTAAGCGAGGTTTTTTCGCGGCATGAGGAAATACTTTCCTTAGGGTTAGAGCTTCCTACAGTAAGCGCTCTTGTGTACAACCTTAATAAGCAGGGTAAAAACATTCCTACAAACATCTGCAAGGTGCAGGAGCTTGTTGATTTTGTTGCGGGGGTGAATAAATGAGAGATATTACGTTAGGGCAGTATTACCCGGTAAAAAGTCCCGTTCATTCATTAGACCCGAGAACAAAAATAATTTGCACGGTGCTTTTGATTTCTTTTGTTTTTGCATCAAAAACCTTTATTGGTTTAGCGTTATGCGCTCTGTTTGTTTTTGCCATTGCTTTAATTGGAAGAATTCCGCTTAAAAATATGTTTAAGAGCTTAAAGGCGATTATAGTTTTAATTATATTCACCTTTATTCTTAACACGCTGTTTTTTGCAAAGGGAAATGTGCTGTTTGATATTGGTACGGTAAAAATAACAGACGGTGGAATTGTTCACGCTGCCTTTATGGCGTTAAGGCTTATTCTGCTTGTAATCGGTGCGGGGCTTTTGACGTTTACCACCTCGCCTATTGAACTTACGGACGGGTTGGAACGTATAATGTCACCCCTTAAAATAATAGGTTTTCCTGCTCACGAAATTGCTATGATGATGAGTATTGCTCTTAGGTTTATTCCTATTTTAACAGAAGAAACCGACAAAATTATGAAGGCACAATCGGCACGCGGTGCTGTGTTTGATGAAGGTAAGCTTATAAACCGCGCCAAAGCAGTAATTGCACTTTTGATACCCCTTTTGGTTTCTGCATTTCATAGGGCGCTTGAGCTTGCTTCTGCTATGGAAGCCCGTTGCTATCACGGCGGAGAAGGCAGAACACGGCTTAAGGTTCTTAAAATGCAAAAAGCAGATAGTGTAGCTTTCTTAATTGTATCAGCCTTTTGTGCTTTTATTATTTTGGACAACATTTTTTTGGCAAATATATTTCCGTATTTAGCGAGTTAAAAATGAGAATTGCTTTTATTGTAGAGTATGACGGTACCGATTATGCAGGCTGGCAAATACAAAAAAACGACGTTACCGTACAAGAAAAAATTGAACAAGCCTTACTTAGTTTAAAGCAAGGTCATATAACCGTATTTGGCGCAGGCAGAACGGACAGCGGTGTTCACGCCAAGGCTCAATGCGGTCACTTTGACATTGAAACAAATATTCCTGCGGAAAAGTTTGCATTTATCTTAAACACTAACTTGCCGAAAGATATTCGGATAAAGAAGACCTGGCAGGCAGAAGATGATTTTCATTGTAGATTTTCAGCCAAAGGGAAACGGTATATCTACCGTATAATAAACGCTCCCCATGCAAGTGCCATAATGGGTAGGTTTGCGTGGCACGTGCCTGAAAAACTCGACCTTGACCTGATGAAGCAGGGAGCAGAGTATATTAAGGGAACTCACGATTTTAAGGCGTTTTGTGCCGCAGGCAGCAGTGTTAAAACAACGGTGCGCACGGTGAGCAGATTGGATATTGTAAAAAAAGACGAGCTGATTGAAATTATCGTTGAAGGAAACGGCTTTTTGTACAACATGGTAAGAATTATCGCAGGCACGCTTGTAGAGGTGGGCAAAAATAAAAAAACACCTGAACAGGTGCGAGCAATTATCGAAGGAAAAGCCCGCGCGCAAGCTGGTTTAACGGCAGAAGCCAAAGGGCTGACAATGGACGAGGTGTTTTATTGATAAGCAACGCTTTTAATAATATATTTAGATTTTTAAAGAATTATTGAAAACAAAAGTGCTTGACAAAAAAAGACCTTGCAATTATACTATATCGTGCTTGGAGAGATGGCTGAGCTGGTCGAAGGCGCACGATTGGAAATCGTGTAATGGCTAATACCCATTCAGGGGTTCGAATCCCCTTCTCTCCGCCAACAAAAAAACACTACTTCTGTAGTGTTTTTTTGTTTATTAAGAAGAAAAGAAGGGGATTCGAACACCGAGGGGGTGCGAAGCGTAAATAAAAATAAAAAACAAAAAAATTATTGCATTTTTTCTTGTTAAAAACAGTAAAATATGTTATAATCAACGAACAGTGTAAATGATATTTATAGAGGGAGTAGCTTGCGAGCAATCGTTACATTTGGCGTCAATACGGCATTAAGCCCGCCTATGTATTAAAAAGCGAGACTCATATTGCTTAACTTTTGTTCGTGCAATATGAGTCTTTTTTATAAATGCTATCAAGATAAATAAGGAGAGAACACAGATGGAATTTTTTAGCTTTCTTTATGAAAACGTAGTCCAGAACTTTGAGTGGCAGATGCTTGTTATGTGGGCAATCGGCGGAATTCTTATTTTCCTTGCTATAAAAAAGGATATGGAGCCCACTCTTTTATTGCCTATCGGCTTCGGTGCAATACTCGTTAACCTGCCCGGCGTTATGAAGCTTATTGAGCAAGGCGGTCAGCCTCTTTTAGATGCATTTGGAAACAAACAGTTTGATGCAGGCCCGCTTACAACGCTCTTTAACGCAGGTATTGCAAACGAATTGTTCCCGCTGATTTTGTTCATCGGCATCGGTGCTATGATTGACTTTGGTCCCTTGCTTGCAAATCCAAAGCTTATGATTTTTGGTGCTGCTGCACAGTTCGGTATTTTCTTTACACTTTGCATGGCATCAGTGTTCTTCGATATTAAGGACGCGGCATCTATTGCTATTATCGGTGCGGCAGACGGTCCCACCTCTATCGTAGTTGCTCAAACGCTTAATTCAAAATACGTAGGCGCTATTATGGTTGCGGCATATTCATATATGGCGCTTGTGCCTATTATTCAGCCCCCGGTTATTAAATTTCTTACAACAAAGAATGAAAGAAAAATCCGTATGCCTTATGAGCCTAAACAGGTTTCAAAGCTTACCAAGATTTTGTTCCCCATTGTAATTACTGTTATTGCCGGTCTTGCGGCACCCGAATCTGTTTACCTTGTAGGCTTCTTAATGTTCGGTAACCTTATTCGTGAATGTGGTGTGTTGAATTCCCTTTCGGATACTGCGCAGAACGTACTTGCAAATCTTATTACAATTTTCCTTGGTATCACAATCGCTTCAAGAATGTACTATGAAGAATTCTTAAAGTTAGATACACTTATTATTCTTGGCCTTGGCCTTGTAGCTTTTATTGTAGATACTGCAGGCGGTGTTCTTTTTGCAAAGTTCTTAAACCTTTTCTTAAAGAAAAAAATCAATCCTATGATTGGTGCGGCAGGTATTTCCGCATTCCCCATGTCAGGCAGAATCGTTCACAAAATGGGCTTGGCTGAAGACAACCAGAACTTCTTGCTTATGCATTCTATGGGCGTAAACGTTTCCGGTCAGATAGCGTCTGTTATAGCCGGCGGACTTATTTTAAGCTTCTTTGGCGGTTGATAGGAGGAAAAGTAAATGGAATTTAATTTTATCCCTGAAAATTTTGTAAACAACCTGCACTATATGGGCAAGGGCATGCTTGGTATTTTTGTTGTTATCGGTATTATAATTATCGTTACCGTTTTGCTTAACAGGGCGGCAAGCAGCAAGAAATAAGCATTAAAAATAAAACGAAACACACCTGATTTTTTGCAGGTGTGTTTTTTTGTTTTTGGTTACAGATAGTTTCTAAATTGTAATACTCGGGTCAAAGCACAAGCAATTTGATAAAAAAGAGGAATAACTTGAAACAAAGCACTAATCGGTTTTTAAGCGTTCCTTGCTTTTGTTTGGTTAGTTATCGTCCTTTTTGGACTCTTTGCTCTTTTTAAATTCTTTATCTTTTTTAGACTCTTTATCTTTTTTGGAGTCCTTATCTTTTTTTGCGTCTTTTTCTTCTTTGGCATCGACGGCAGGCTTTGTGATTTCGGACAAAATATTAACTGCACTTTCCGCCAAGGTGTGATTGGCGGCAGCACTGATAGCAAGGCTGAATACTGTAAAAAGCAAATCACGGTTAACGTCGATATTCTCAACGGTGCGCTTATAGGCATCCTCGTATGCGCTAACAAAGGCATCAAAGGAAGCGGCTATACCGTTGGCTCGCACGTGTTCTTCAATCATAGCACTTACCACGGGAATGGGTAATTGGCGCTTCATCAGGCAAATAACAAGCAACCGCGAAATATGCTCTCGCGAATATTTCTTTTTTATGGGCGCAGGTAAAGCGTTGATTTTTACATAATTGTTTATCATTGAAGGGGTGAGCAAATCCTCGGAAAGCATATAAGGACCCAGATATTTTTGCATGAGCATAATAACCTGGTCCATATAAAGCTCAATGTCGGGAAGCTCCCTCCAACGCGGAAGCTTATGCTCTTGTACTTTAAGCGTATATTCACGCATTTTCTCGTGCATAATATTACTCCGTAAAACAAATATTTTTCATACGTAGTATATCACAATAAACAAAATAGTGCAAGAAACTTTTGCTGACAAATAAAAAACTGTTGACAAGTTGTTCTAAAATGTGTAATATAGTATTGAAAACTACATCAAAAGATATTTAAAACCCGAAAGGAGTGAGGCCACTTGAAAAAACTGCAGGTTTACGGAGATTCAATACTAAAGGGGATTACTCTTAATGAGGAAACGAAAAAATACTACATAAACGATAAAATCAATTTAGATGCGCTAGGAAGAGAAATAGGTGTGGAGGTTACAAATTTTTCGCGCTTTGGCTGTACGATAGATAAAGGACAGGGTATTTTAGAAAAAAACATAAAAAACGGCAACTTGGGAGATTACGTTTTAGTAGAATACGGTGGAAACGATAGTGATTTTAATTGGGCAGAGATTGCAGAAAGACCCGAAGAGGAACATTACTCAAACACGCCTCTCGAACTTTTTAAGAAAAAATACAGGGTAATGGTAGAGCGACTGAAAAATGCAGGGGGCGTGCCGGTTTTAACAACGCTGATTCCAGTAGATGCAGAAAAATACCTTTCGTGGATTTGCAGAACGGGGCTGAATAGAGAAAATATTCTGCTATGGCTTGGCGACGTGCAGGCAATTTATCGGTATCAGGAGCAATATTCCCGTGCTATTGAAGGTGTCGCTAATGAGATGAAATGTGATTGTATAGATTTACGCGGGGCGTTTATCAGTCGAAGAAGGATGGGCGATTTGTTTGCTTCGGACGGGATACACCCAAGCATTAAGGGGCAGGAACTTATACAAGCGGAGCTCAGCGCTTTTGCCGTGCAAAAAAAGAAACAAATTAAGGTAAATTAAAATTAAATGTAATTATTAAATCACCGAGCACATATTTTTTGTGTAGAGGTGATTTTTTTATGAAGCGTTTTCGCTTTGCAGGTTTTGTTTTTATAGGGGCGTTGATTTCTCTTGTGTGTGCAGTTGTAGGTGCGGCAGTATTAGCGCTTTTTGCAAAGGACGTTCAGGTGCAAAATACTCTTGTAAGTATAATAGCGGTTGCGATAAAAATTATAGCGGTGGCGGCGGGAGTGCTGTTTGCTTGCATAAAAATACGCAAAAAAGGCTGGATTGTGGGTATAACCGTTTCGTTACTGTTTTGGGTACTGCTCTATTTTTCATCGTTTCTGCTGGGCAGCGGAGAACCGTTTGATATTACCGCGGTATATGATTGCGCTCTTACCGTTGCAATAGGCACTTTTTCGGGCATATTACTCGTCAACACGATAAAGTGAACGTAATAAACCGACTTTGGTGAAAAATACGTAAAATGTTACTTTTGTTGGGTATGTAACTGTTGACTAATTTTGAAAGTTCATATATAATATATAAAGATTTTTATACTGCGTTTTTATATGCATTATAAGTTATTAGTTAGAAGGAGTTGCATATCAATGAAGACAAAAAGTCTTATAAAGTTGATTTGCCTTGTGCTCTTTACAATCATCTTTGCATTGTGGGCATTTGTGGGCACGTCATTTCCAATTTTCACTTACAAGCTTAAAAGTTGGGATTCAGCTATGATTAAAAGCTCTGAGTTAGGTGAAAAATATTCGTTAGTATATTCAATTGAAGCACCTAAGGATTCGACAGATTTCGACTTGCTTGGTGCAACGAAAAATGCAGTTGAGGTTATACAAAAGAGAGTAGAAGCAATCGGCTATGAAAAGGGTGTTGTTAAGAGATATGATAACAACAAATTCGTAGTTGAGCTCCCCGTTTCCGAGGTTCAGCTCAAATCCGGCTTTGAGAGCATTTTTGAAAATAACGGCGTTCTTGAAATAAAGAAGGGAAGTACCGTGCTTTTTTCAAATGCTGATATCAAGAGTGCTAAAATAGCAGGTACTGATGCTACGGGCTCTAATTATTACGTAGATTTAACCCTTACAGATGCGGCTAAGTCTCGCTTAACGGAGATTACCTCTCAAGGCGCCTACACCTTTGATGTTTTGCTTGACTCTACTGTAGTAAAAGCCGAGTTTAAAGGCACTGAAACCATTACCAACGGTGTTATGCGTATAAGCTTTTCGTACAGCAACTATAACGATGCTTTCACTCTTGCCTTCTGTGTAGATTCCGGTAAGATTGACGGCGCCATTACTGAACTGACTGAAGAAGAAAAGGTAGTTTCTGCTTCTGCAGGCGAAAACGTGTTGACCGTATTGGGCTTAAGCGTTCTTGTGTTATTTGCTTTGGCGGCTGTGTACTTTATCGTTTCAAATCGCTTTATGGGTGTTGCCGCAAGCTATGCGATATTTATAGCAATCGTTTTGTTGGAGTTCTTCGCGGCCACGTTCACATGGCTTATTGTTGATGCGGGCGCAATAGCAGGCTTTGCAGTAGCCTTGTTATTTGTATTTGCCGCACAGTTTATCGTTGTTTCCTCTATCGAAAAGCAGTATGCTAAGGGAAGAGATATTTTAGGCTCTGTTGATAACGGCATTAGGTCGGTTTTACCGATGCTTGCCGAGCTTATGGCAATTCCTTTTGTTGCAGGTATCGGACTTTGGATTTGCGGAAGCGGCTTACAGTCTTTCGGTATTGCAATGCTCGCAGGCGGCCCGATAGCTTTCGTTTGCACAACGTTTGTTTTCAAGTTTATATTAAAGCTCTTTATCAATTTAGGTGCAGATAAAGCAAGCAAGCTTGGTCTTAAGAGGGGTGAGTAATATGAAAAACGCAAAGCTTATTAGCATTATTGCCTGCTTGGTAGCAGTTGTATTACTCGCAGCATCGTTTATCTTTGGTTTTACCCGCGGTGTTGATTCCGATTGGTCTTACGTTATTAACGCATCACTTAACGATCCCTACGAGGTTAAGGATGTTGAAGCAATCTTTGCACAAACCGGTGCAAGTGAATTCATGGTTCAACGTGCAACCGAAGCCCAGGATATCACCAAGGCTACTGACGTTGTAATTACTTTCAAGGCTGCCGACGCTGAAGAAGCCAAGGCAATCTTTGACAAGGCGGAAGAACTGTTAAGCGATAAATATATGCTTAAGTTCCCAGGAACACTTAATGCGGCTTCTGCTACTATTAACACTAAGACAATGCTTTCATATTGGCCTGCACTTATCGTGTTGGTTGTAATTGTTGCTTATGCATTTATTCGCTTTGAGGTGCGTGGCGGCTTAATGGTTCTTTTAATGGCATTTATTACCCTTGCATCAACTGTAGGTATTATTTCCATTACGGGCATCAGGCTCACCTTCTACACCGTTCCGGCACTTTTGCTTACTGCTACAATTTCGTTTATACTTTCATTTATTATGGCTAACTTGCTTAAGGATAACGAAGCTAAAATAGAAAATACTGCCGATGCTCTTGCTTTAAGCATTAAGGCTAGCACAAAGCTTTCCGTTTGCGTTTGCGCCTTGGCGGTTATCGCTTTTGCAATTATGCTTATTTTAGGCGGAATTATGTTCAAGAACTTTGCTCTTACCGTACTTGTAGGTGTTGCTGTTAATTTGCTTGCAAGCGTATTCGTTATGCCTGCACTTGTTAGCTGCTTCGGCAAAGAAAAATAAACTATTATGAGTTTCGTCGGGGCGAACAGCTCCGTCGCGAAAATCCCTTCTGCCTAACGGAAGGGATTTTTATGTATTCGGAGGATTTATGCCCCTTGCGTTAAAACCTAAAAAGAGAATATCCGAAATAGATTTTTCTGTGGTGGACGAGCTTGCAGGCGCCCTTAACTGTTCTCGTCTTTTTGCGCAAATTCTTTATAACAGAGGTTTTACTACTGCAGCAGAATGTAAAAAAATACTGCAAAGCCAATGTGAAGACGATTACGATGCTTTTTCTATGCTTAATATGGATAAGCTCGTTACGGCAGTTCAAAGAGTGCGGGACACAAAGGGTAAAATAACCGTTTACGGCGATTATGATGTTGACGGCATTTCGGCAACGGCTATTTTAATAAGCACATTCAGAAAAATGAATATTGAGGCTGATTATTATATTCCCGATAGGCATTCCGAGGGCTACGGCTTAAACGAAGAAGCTTTGAATAAGATTTATCAAGGCGGGACAAGCCTTGTGATTACCGTGGATTGCGGTATTGCTTCGGCAGAGCTTATTCAAAAACAAATGGATATGGGTAGGGAAATAATAGTTACTGACCACCATAATATAAACGGTGATATTCCCGGGTGCGTTACCGTAAAGCCGGGACAGCCGGGGGATACTTACAAAAACGTTAATCTGTGCGGTGCGGGAATCGCGTATAAAATTTCTAAAGCGCTTTTATTTGACGAAGCGGAGGAATTTGTAGATTACGCCTGCGTTGCCACTATTGCTGACGTTGTTCCCTTAATTGATGAAAACAGAAGTATTGTAAAAAAGGGACTTGAAAAATTAAACACTAATCCGCGCCCCTGCTACAAGGCACTTTTGGAAATAGCGAAGGCTACGGGCAAGGTTACGGCACAAACCGTAGGTTTTACAATCTCGCCAAGGTTGAACGCAAGCGGCCGTATGGCAAGCGCCACAGATGCGTTGGAGCTTTTGCTTGCAGGCGAAGAAGCAGCGCCTGCGTTGGCACAAAGGCTAAATGAGCTTAATAAGTTGAGGCAGGAAACGGAATTAAAAATTTTGGAAGAAGCCGAAACACAAATTTCTGAAAAAGGCTCTGTTCGGAATTTCAAGGTGCTGGTTTTAAGCGGACGCGGCTGGCATGAGGGCGTTGTTGGTATATGTGCCGCAAGGCTCGCGGAAAAATATCGCCGCCCTTGCATAATGCTTTCCATCAGCGAAGAAGGTAAGGCAAAGGGCTCTGCACGAAGCGTTGACGGCATTAATTTATTTGAAATGCTGAAAAGCACCGAGGATATTTTGCTTTCCTTTGGCGGACACGCTATGGCGGCAGGTATTGGAATCAAAGAAGAAAATATAGATGCCTTGCAGGCACGGCTGGATTTTTATTTAAGAGAAAATTATGATTTGCGTCTGTTGTATCCGCAGCAGGAGTACGATGCAAAGGCGAGTCTTAAGGAAATTACACCCGAGTTTTGCTTGGAGCTTGAATTGCTTGAGCCTTACGGGGCAGAAAACCCGGAGATTACTCTGCGCGTTGATAACTGCAATTTGGGCGGAATAAAAAAGATTGGTTCTGCACAAAATCATTTAAAAATGTACTTAACTGATGCTTCTGTAAGAGTAAGCGCTGTGGCGTTTAACTATGCAAAGCATAATTGTGACTATTTTAATTGTCAAACGGCTTCGTTTATCGTTAAGCCCGAGCTTAACTGCTGGCAGGGTAACACCTCGGTGAGTTTAAGGATATGTGACGTAAAGGAAACTCAAAATATCAAACCGCGGCATAAGGCGGAATTGCTTACGGCATTGTTTTTCTATAGGCTTATTACTAAAAAAACGGGTGAAGCATCTGTTGTGGCGGTTGACGAGTCCGAAGAGCTTGCTTATATGATTTCCGAGTGGTGCGATGAGGATATTTCGGGTACGCTTATTCTTTGCGACCACGCGGAATATGCTTCAGGATTAGTTCAAATGCTTGAAGAAGAAGCGCCGCGCTTTGATATATCGTTTAATACGCCAATCAGCAAAAGCTGTGGGTATAACAGTTGTGTTATAGGTGCTGAAATTTCAAAAATTGACTTTGCGCCTTTTAAGAGAATAATATTTTTCGATATGCTGAATACGGGATATGCAGATGAGATTGGGTCAAGAGCGCCTTGGGCAGAGCTGTATTCTTTAAAGGTAGGCTTATCGCTTTTTGACTCTGTTTTTGAAGAATACCGTGCTCTTTCAACCGAGGATATGCGAAGAGCCTATAAAGCAATTACCCTTAACCAAGGCGTGTACGAGAGCTTAAACGTATTTTTAGAGGCAATATCTCAAAAGGAACAGATATCTATGCCGCTTTTAGCCGCGGCGTTAGCTACCTTTGGCGAATTGGAATTTATTATTATAAATTCTGAAGAAGGATTTAGTGTCAATGTAAATAAGGCTGCACCAAAGCACAAACTTGAAGAAAGCCGTTATTACGTTAATTTATTAAGATGTTTATCAAGGAATAAAGTATGAGCATTATAGATGAGATAACAAGTAAATATTCTCCTGAAGAAGCGGCGCGAATTAAAGCGGCGCATACACTTGCGTTTGAAGCACATCAGGGGCAGCTCAGAGAGTCAGGCGAGCCTTATATAATGCACCCCGAAAACGTCGCGCTTATTCTGGCTGATATGGATATGGACTGTGATGCCGTTTGTGCCGCCTTGCTGCACGACGTAATCGAGGATACTCAATTTACCCAAGAAGAAATAACCGAAAGATTTGGCAGTGGCGTAAGTGAAATTGTTAAGGGCGTAACCAAGCTTAATAAAATTCAGTTTGCTTCAAAAGAAGAGGCACAGGCTGAAAACTTAAGAAAGATGTTTCTTGCAATGTCTCACGACATTCGCGTTATATTAGTTAAGCTTGCTGACCGCTTGCATAATATGCAGACTCTCGGTTGCTGTGAAGAGCAAAAACAAAAGCGTATTGCCAAGGAAACTCTTGATATTTATGCGCCTCTTGCCAACAGGCTCGGTATCTATCAAATTAAATGGCGGCTTGAGGATTTGTGCTTACAGTACCTTGAACCCGAGGCTTACAATTATATAGCCCAGGCTATCAATCAAGGTAGAGAGGACAGACAGAATTTAATAGAAGAAATTATCGAAATAATAAACCGCAAACTTGAAGAAAATCATATTCCCGCAAAGGTTTACGGTCGCCCAAAACACTATTACAGCGTGTACAGAAAAATGCGTCAGCAGGGCAGTGATAATTTAGATAATATTTATGATTTAAGCGCTGTACGTATTATCGTTAAGGACGTGCGCTATTGCTACGAGGCTTTAGGTATAATGCATAGCGAATTTATTCCTATGCCGGGCAGGTTTAAGGATTACGTTGCTATGCCAAAGGCAAATATGTATCAGTCCCTGCATACCACCGTTATAGGCAAAAACGGAAAGCCCTTTGAAATTCAAATTCGTACCGAAGAAATGCACAATACGGCTGAATACGGTATTGCGGCCCATTGGAAGTATAAGGAAGGTATTGAACAGCAAAAGACGTCGGGCGAAGAGAAGCTCAGCTGGCTTCGCAGAATGATGGATATTGAGCATGAGGAAAAGGACAGTGCCGAATTCTTAGATGCCGTTAAAACAGAACTTTTTAACGACGAGGTTTTTGTTTTCACACCTAAGGGCGACGTTAAGGGATTGCCCATGGGCGCAACGCCTCTTGATTTTGCTTACGCGGTGCATTCGTCTATCGGTCACAGATGTATAGGCGCAAAAATTAACGGAAGAATCGTTAATATAGATACGAAGCTGAAAAACGGCGATATTATTGAGATTTTAACCGCTTCAGCTACTGCGGGCCACGGACCCAGCCGCGATTGGCTTAATATCGTTCATACAAACGAAGCAAAGTCAAAAATCAAGGCATGGTTTAAAAAGGAACTCAGAGAAGAGAATATTGAAAAGGGTAAGGATATGCTTGATAAGGAGGCACGCCGTCAAGGCTACGCCATCTCAACGCTTACCAAGCCCGAATGGCTGAACCCAATATTCAAGAAATACAAAATACAGTCTATGGAGGACTTGTACGCATCTGTAGGCTACGGCGGATTAAGAGTGCATCAGATTCTTCCACGGCTTGTTGAAGAATATAAAAAGAGCGTTCAGGTTACCGAGATTGCTCAAAAGCCCAAGGAAGAAAAGAAGCGTGAGCGCTCACACAACGGTGTTATCGTAAAGGGCGAAAGCAATATGCTCGTTCGTTTTGCACGCTGTTGCGCACCTGTTCCGGGTGACGAAATCGTGGGCTATATTACCCGCGGAAGAGGCGTTTCCGTTCACCGTAAGGACTGCCGTAATTTAGGCGGCTTTGAACATGAACGTGAAATTCAGGTTAGCTGGGATTTAGAAGCCGATACAAACTACGTTGCTAACGTTCAAATGCATACTTACGATAGAGCGGGCATAATTATGGAGATTTCAAACTGCATTTATTCGCATAAATCCGATATTGCCGCATTGAACGTTTCAACAAAAGAGGGTACTGCCACCATCACCATCGGCTTGAGAATAACAAGCGCGGAACAGCTTGAAGCCATAACAAGAGATTTCAAAAAAATTCAAGGTGTATTCGAGGTTTACAGACTTAATAATTAGGGGTTATTATGCGCGGAGTAATACAAAGAGTAAAAAGAGCATCTGTCAGCGTGAACGGCGAAATCACGGGTGAAATTGATAAGGGCATTTTGTTGCTTATAGGCGTTACGGAAACGGATTCCGAGCAGGATGCCGAATATATTGCGGAAAAAACCGTAAACGCCAGGATTTTTACCGATAGCGAGGATAAAATGAATTTATCCCTGCTTGACGTGGGAGGAAGCGTTTTAGCTGTTTCGCAGTTTACTCTTTACGGAGATGCGCGCCACGGCAGAAGACCGTCCTTTATCCGTGCTGCCAAGGGTGAAATTTCTCGCCCGCTTTACGAGCTTGTTTGCAAAAAGATAAGCGAAAAGGGCGTAAAGGTGGAAACGGGAATTTTCGGTGCGGATATGGCTGTGGAACTTATAAATGACGGCCCCGTAACCATATTGCTTGAAAGTGATAAAAGCTTTTAACGTTAAAATAAAAGCATCTGCTTACAGCATTACGCTACAATAAAAAACAGGAGCTTTAAGATGAATGTAATTACTCTGCCCGTAGGGGATATGGCGGTTAACTGTTACATAATTTATACAGGAGCAAACGCCGCTGTTATTGACCCGGGCGACGATTTTGAAGTAATTTTAAAGGTTTTAAAGGAAAATAATCTGACGCCTGCTTGGGTACTGCTGACCCACGGGCATTTTGATCATATTGGCGCAGTAAAGAACTTGCAGGATTTGGGCGCAAAGGTTTACGTTTCAGCCGAGGACGAAAAAATGCTTGGTGATAACTATGCGTCAATGGGTGCGTATTTCGGAATTTATACCGAAGCCTGCCGAGCCGATGTGCTTGTATCGGACGGACAGGAGCTTGTTCTTGACAAAATGAAGCTTAAGGTTATTGCAACGCCCGGTCATACGGCAGGAAGCGTGTGCTATTTGGTAAATGACATTCTGTTTTCGGGCGATACGCTTTTTTGTCAAAGCGTGGGCAGAAGCGATTTCCCGGGTGGCGACGGGCAAACGCTTATAAACAATATCAAGCAAAAGCTATTCGTGCTTAATGATGACGTAAGGGTGCTCGCGGGGCACGGAGAGGCTACAACAATTTTTAACGAAAAAAGATTTAATCCTTTTGTGAGGTAAAATGAAGCTATTTACTAATGCTCAGGAATTTTATAATGATATTTCGGAAACAATCAGGGCATTTTTAAAGATTGATTGTGTAGAGCTTTGTGAAAATGAAGAAGATGCAGATCTTTCGGTGACAGAAGAAGTAAACGGTCAGCGTGTTTGCGCAAAGGCGGTTTACTTGGGTGCTTTGGGAGAAAAGGATAATCTATTACCCAAGGACGGCGAAATTGCTAAAAAACGCATCTGCAAGCATACGGTAAAGCTTGCCGTATATTATGCCCTGAAAAAAGCAACGGGCATAAATTTGCCCTGGGGGTCGCTTACGGGTATTCGACCTACAAAGCTTCTGCGTGACGTGGGCGGCGACGTTGGATTTCTAAATTCCGAATATGATTTGCCAATAGAAAAGGGTAAACTTTTAGAGAGAATTTGTCTTAACCAAGAAAAGTATTACGTTCCTGATAAAGACGAAATTGATATTTACATAGGTATTCCGTTTTGTAAAACAAGGTGCACGTATTGTTCGTTTTCGTCCACCGATTCTACTAAGGGCGAAAGCCTTATGATACCGTACGTTAAGGCACTTAAACGGGAAATTCTTGATACGGCACAGCTTGTAAAAAAATTAAACAAGCGCATCAGGTGCGTTTATATCGGCGGCGGCACTCCAACGGCACTAAGTGAGTCTCTTTTTGAAGAAATGATTATATGCGCAAGCGAACATTTTAAGCCCGCTATCGAGTTTACCGTGGAAGCAGGTAGACCTGATACAATAACCGAGGGCAAACTTAGAATTATGAAGAAATGTGGGGTAGAGCGCATAAGCATTAACCCCCAAAGTATGAATGAAGAGACGCTTAAAAAGATTGGCAGGAGTCATTCGCCTGAAGAAATTGTTAAATGCTTTGCTCTTGCAAGAGATATTGGCTTTAAAACCATAAATGCTGATTTGATTGCTGGCTTGCCCGACGAAACACCAGAGATGTTTTTTTATTCCTTACAGCAGGTGCTTGATTTAAAGGCGGAAAACATTACGGTGCATACTCTTGCCTTAAAGCGCGGTTCAAAAATGTTCGAACGCGGATTTTACGCTGATAACAGTGACGACGTTAAAGCAATGGTAGAGGGCGCACAAAAAGTATTGATGGAAGCTTTTTACGAGCCTTATTATTTGTATCGCCAAAAATATATGACGGGTAATTTTGAAAATATCGGTTATGCATTAAAAGGACATACGGGTGTTTATAACATAGATATTATGGAAGAAACCACCAATATTTTAGCTCTTGGCTGCGGCGGTGTTTCAAAGAGAATAATTAGAGAAGAAGACCGACTTGAGAGAGCTTTTAATTTTAAAAGCATCTATGAGTATATTGACCGCATTGATGAAGCAAAAATGCGCAAAATCGCTTTGTTCAGTTGATTGTAATTGACACAAATAAAAAAAGATTTATAATATATTTATATATTTTGTGTATTAAAAGCTATGTGCAAAAACTGCACGCAATTAAAAAAGCTTTTAAACGCACTAACATTAACAGTTTAGGAGAATTTTTATGCTTACACAAGCACCAAAAGGCACAAAAGACGTTACACCAAAGGACGCATATAAATGGCATTACGTTGAAGGCATAATGAAGGAAAATGCCCGCAGAAGCGGTTTCCGTGAGGTTCGCACTCCGGGCTTTGAGCATACGGAGCTTTTCTTGCGCGGCGTAGGTGATACAACAGACGTTGTACAAAAGGAAATGTACACGTTTTTAGATAAGGGCGAAAGAAGCATTACCTTAAAGCCTGAAGGAACAGCAGGCGCGGCAAGAGCTTTTATTGAGCACGGTATGTTCAACGACGCTCTTCCACTTAAAATGTTTTATTTTACACCCGTTTACAGATATGAAAAGCCACAAAGCGGCAGATTAAGAGAGCATCATCAGTTCGGTGTAGAAGCTTTCGGTGGCAGTGAGCCCACCTTGGATGCAGAAATTATTATGCTTGGCTTTAACGTGCTTGCATCTTGCGGACTTAAGGGGCTTACCCTTAACATTAACAGTATCGGTTGCCCTAAGTGCCGCGATAGATACAATCAGGCATTAAAGGAATATTTTGCGGGCAAAAAGCTTTGCGAAACTTGCTTAAGCCGCTTAGAGCGCAATCCTATGCGAATTTTAGACTGCAAGGATGTCGATTGTGGCAGAGATGCTGAAAATGCTCCCGTTATTTTAGATTATATCTGTGACGAGTGCGCCGAGCATTTTGAAATGCTTAAACAGATTTTGACCACAATGGAAATTCCTTTTAGGGTTAATCCCCGCATCGTCAGAGGTCTTGATTACTATACCAAGACAGTATTTGAAATTATTGCTCCCGTTGACGGAGGCGAGCTGACCGTTTGCGGCGGCGGAAGATACGACGGTCTTGTGGAACAGCTTGGCGGAAAGGAAACCTGCGGTATAGGCTTCGGTATGGGTATCGAGCGTTTGCTTATGCTTATGGAGAATCAAAGCTTGCTTCCGGAAGAGCCTGAATTATTTAAGGTTTATGTTGTTTCAGGCGCATCAAACGAAGAGCGCATTAAGGCATTTGAATTTGTGCAAGCCTTGCGAAAAAGCGGCATTGCCGCAGAGGGCGACCATAATAAGCGCTCCTTTAAGGCTCAGTTTAAATATGCAGGAAAACTGAATGTACCATATACTGTGGTAATCGGTTCAGAAGAGCTTGCAACAGGCAAATATGTGCTTAAAAATATGTCAGACGGCACACAACAGCAGTTAACACCCGAAGAAATTATAAATATTTTAGTCAGAGGTTAAAATTATGGCAGAAGTATTAGGCGGTTTAAAGAGAACCATTTTGTGCGGCGAGGTTCGCGCAGAGCATATAGGTACAAGCCAGACCGTTATGGGTTGGGTACAACGCAGAAGAGATTTAGGCGGACTTACGTTTATGTGGCTTCGCGACCGTAGCGGAATTGTGCAAGCGGTTTGGGACGGTACAAAAAATAAAGAGCTTTTTGATAAAATTCAGAACGTTAGAAGCGAATACGTTTTAGCCGTAACAGGTAACGTAATTGCAAGAACGCCTGAAAACGTAAATAAGGAACTTAAAACAGGCGAAATTGAAATTGAAGTTACAGCAGTTAAAATTCTTTCTGAATCTGCCGTTACGCCCTTTGAAGTTAATGATGGCGTTTCCGTAAACGAAGCGTTACGCTTTAAATACCGTTATCTTGACCTTCGCAGACCTTCCATGCAGCATAACTTTATTATGCGCAGTAACGTTGCGTCATCTGTCAGAAATTATCTTTGCGATAACGGATTTTTAGAGGTTGAAACACCCATGCTTACAAAGAGCACGCCTGAAGGCGCCAGAGATTATCTTGTACCGAGCCGTGTTCAGCCGGGAACGTTCTTTGCACTTCCCCAGTCACCACAGCTTTTTAAACAGCTTTTGATGGTTTCGGGCTTTGATAGATATTTCCAAATTGCCCGCTGCTTCAGAGATGAGGACCTTCGTGCAGACCGTCAGCCCGAATTTACACAGATTGATATGGAAATGTCCTTCGTAGAAGAAAACGACGTTATGACCCTTACCGAAGGGCTCTTGAAAAAGGTTTTCAAGGACGTTTTGAATATTGAAATTTCCCTTCCTATACGCCGTATGACTTATAAGGACGCTATGGAAAATTACGGCTCCGATAAGCCTGATTTACGCTTCGGAATGGAGCTTAAAAATATTTCCGATATGGTAGAGAACTGCAATTTCTCCGTATTCAACGATGCTGTTAAAAACGGCGGTAGCGTTAGAGCAATAGTTGCAAAAAACTGTGCAGATAAGTTCTCACGCAAGGATATTGACGCTTTAGCAGAATACATTAAAACCTATAGAGCAAAGGGCCTTGTTTGGATTATCAAAACTGCCGAAGGCTACAGAACAAGCGTAAACAAATTCTTTACAACCGAAGAATTTGATGCTATTGCTGAGCGTATGAATGCGCAGAACGGTGACATTATTTTTGCTGTTGCCGATAAAAATAACGTTGTATTTGATAGTTTAGGTCAGCTTCGTCAGGAAATCGCAAGAAAGACAGGACTTATTAAGCCTGATACATACGAGCTTGTTTGGGTAACCGAGTTCCCGCTTTTAGAGTTCGACGAGGAAGAAAACCGCTTCGTTGCAGTACACCACCCCTTTACGTCACCTATGGACGAGGACCTTCCTATTTTGGAAACAGACCCCGGAAGCGTTCGTGCAAAGGCTTACGATATTGTACTTAACGGCTACGAGCTTGGCGGCGGCAGTATAAGAATTCACTCTTCCGAAATCCAAAACAGAATGTTTAATCTTTTAGGTTTTAAGGACGAGGATATTATGGACCGCTTTGGCTTCTTGGTAGAAGCATTTAAGTACGGCGCACCGCCACACGGTGGTCTTGCACTTGGGTTCGACAGACTTGTTATGCTTCTTGCAGGGGCAGATAATATTAAGGACGTTATTGCATTCCCCAAAATGCAAAATGCCTCTTGCTTGTTAACAGGCGCACCCGACGTGGTTGAACAAAAGCAAATGGACGAGCTGTTTATCGCATCTACCGCTGAAAAAGAATAAAGGCGAAAAAGTAAAGATAAAAAAATAAAAGCACTTGGTTTTTAATCAAGTGCTTTGCTATTTTTTGGCGTGTTATTTTCCTTGTAAGATACGCAAAAAGGTTTGTTAGAAGTTGATAAAATCTCTGTCCACCTGAATAACCACCGAATACTTTTGGTCAAGCTCGGTAATGGCTTGGCGGAGCTTTTTGAGTATTTCTTCCGTAAGGGCTGTGCTGGCTTCAAAGGGAACGATAATATCGAAAATAATGTTTTTGTTATCAAAGCCATCTGTCATACGCAAATCGTGAACGTTCCAAGGACAGTTATTTTCTGCAAGCACCTTGTCAATTTGTTCCTTTACAGCCTTAAGGTCGGGGTTGTTTACGGATATTGGGTCAACGTGAATGGAAATTTCACAACCAAGCTCGTTAAAAATTTGTTTTTCTACCTTGTCGATAGTTTCGTGGGCGGCAATAATATCTGCGTTGTCGGGGATTTCTGCGTGTACCGATGCAAAAAGCCTGCCGGGGCCGTAATCGTGAACAATTAAATCGTGCAAGCCTACAATTTCTTCGGTATCGGTGAGCATTTTTGCTATTGCGTTTACAGTTTTTTTATCAGGGGCGGTGCCTAAAAGCAGACCTACCGTATCCTTTGCAACGGAGAAGCCTGCAAACATAATTAAAAGGGAAACAAGTGCGCCTACAAAACCGTCAACTGCAAAGGGCAGGATATGAAAACCGTCAATGATTGTTGCCACAATAACTGCCGAGGTCGAAATGCAATCGTTTAAGCTGTCGGCGGCGGTAGCCTTTAACGGTGCAGAGTCTATTGCCTTTCCAAAGGCATTGTTATATCCGTACATAAATAGCTTTATGGGCAGGGAAAGGGCAAGAAATGCAGTTAAAAGCCAATTTATATCTTGTGCTTCTGCGGGAGTTATAATTTTTTCAACAGAGGTTTTTAAAAGCTCAAATCCTACAAGCATAATAATAAATGAAACTATTAGAGCGGATATGTATTCAAATCTTCCGTGACCGAAGGGGTGATCGCGGTCAGGCTTTTTATTGCTCAGCTTTATACCCACAATGGAAACAACCGTAGAGCCCATATCTGAAAGGTTATTAAATGCGTCAGATATTACCGCCACACTGTTGATTAAAAGCCCTATAAACAGCTTTAATACAAACAGTATAAGATTACAGATAATACCTGTAACACCGCTTAAAACGCCGTATTTTTGGCGTACAAGGGCATTGGAAGTGTCAGTATAATCTTTAATGAAAATCTTTGCCATTAACTTGAACATAAATTCACCTCAAAAAAACGCACAGCAAATTTTTAAGAATATAAAACAGCTGCGTTTTACACAGTTTACTTGCTTATTATACCATTATATGAAAATATTTGCATCAATATTTTTAAATTTCTATCACAAAAATGTTCTGTTCAAAAGCATTCATATATGTTATAATTAAAATATATATCTATAGGAGAATAAAATGCGGCTGGATAAATATTTAAAGGTTTCGCGCATAATTAAGCGTCGGACAGTTTCAAATGATGCTTGCGATGCGGGCAGAGTAACCGTTAACGGAAAAATCGCAAAGGCATCTTATACAATTAAAAAGGGCGATATTATACAAATTAAATTCGGGGAAAGGCTTCTTTCGTTCAGAGTGCTTTTTGACGATGAAAGAGAAGCCAAACAAAATAATAGCTTAATGTTTGAGGAAGTTCAATGATTTGCGCACTTATTGCCGCTGCAGGTGCGGGAACTCGCACGGGGCTTAAAGAAAACAAAATATTTTTGAACATTGACGGCGTGCCTATGATTAAAAAAACCGTAGATGTTTTTTTAACGCACCCGCTTATTGACAAGGTTTTGGTTGTCCACAGTCAAAAGGACGAAATGCGTCTTAAAGAAGTTTTAGGTGACAGCGTGCTCTATGCGGCAGGTGGGAATAATCGAGGCGAATCTGTTTTAAACGGATTAAGGGCACTTGAAGGAAATTTTGAAAAGGTGCTTGTGCACGACGGCGCACGCCCGTTCGTAACCGAGGAAATTATTACTAACGTTATAAACGGAATTGCAGACGGCATCGGCGCAGTAGCAGGAGTAAGGGTTACTGACACAATTAAACAGACGGACGGAAGCAAAAATATCGTAAATACGCCTAACCGTGCAACTCTTTATGCCGCACAAACGCCCCAGGGGTTTATGTTAGCAGAGCTTACGGAAGCCTATGAAATGAAAGGCACGGAATATACCGACGATGCTGCTGTTTTTGAAGCGTTCGGCAAAAAAACGGTAATGGTCGAGGGCGGATACGCAAACAGAAAAATAACTACGAAGGAAGATATAAAAATGGCACCGATTTTCTTAAGCGGAATGGGTTATGACGTTCACAGACTTACAGAAAACAGAAAGCTCATTTTGGGCGGTGTTGAAGTTCCGCACGCTTTGGGACTTGAAGGGCATTCTGATGCTGACGTGCTTGTGCACGCAATAATGGACGCTCTTTTAGGCGCGGCAGGTCTTGGCGATATAGGCAAGCACTTTCCTGATACGGACCAAAGCTTTAAGGGTATTTCGAGTATGCTTTTATTAAAAAAGGTATTTGATTTGTTAAGCGAGCACGGGTTTAAGATTGTAAATGTAAGCGCAGTTGTTATGGCGCAAAAGCCAAAGCTTGCTCCTTTTATTGAAACGATGAATAAAAACATAGCGGGCGCCCTGGAGATTGGCGTTCAACGGGTAAACGTTGCGGCAACTACTACGGAGAAACTGGGCTTCTGCGGCAGAGAAGAGGGTATAGCCGCGCAGGCAACGGTAATGCTTGAAAAGGTGTTCTGATAGGCTGATAAAACAGCAAAAGCTGTTTTTAAAGCTGATTTTATACTTATAAAATACCGAAAGGCAAGGTGTCAGTGTGAAATTTTCACAAATAGGCGAAGCATTGAATCATAAATACAGAAAAGGCGAGGACCCAAAGGTTGTACAGCTCAAAAAGAAACGCGATATGGCGTTTTATGCTTGCGCAAGCGTTTTGCTTGTAATAGCTATTATTCTTAACGTGCTTTGGGCTAACGGTACCCTTAATACTGCGGGCGGCAACCCCGATGCGCCGTGGCCTACGCCAAACGCTACGGACGAGATTAAGTTCAGCGTGCTTGACCATTCCAATACGGTAAAGGTGCTTGAGGTTGATGAGGTAAGAGTTAATCACCCAAGTATTTCAGGGCACGAGCTTCTGTTTTCGGCAGGCACGGGAAGCTTGGAGAAATCGGTGCTTACAAACCTTTATCTTTTCGATGCTGTTACAGGTAAAGCAAAAAAAATAGCTCAATCTACTATCAGCGGCGGCGAAATATATGAAACGTATCTTTCTGAAAAATGGATTGTTTGGCTTGATACAGACCACAAGGGCACAAACATCATTTATAAAATGAACAGGGAAGAAGTTAACGGTGTTAAGGCAAATACGGTATCGGTTGTACAGCAAACTGAAAACCATATGCCGCGCCTTGGGCTTTACGGCAACTATTTGGTATGGATGGAGCAGGTTAGCGATAGCGAGGACAAGCTTTATTTTGTTGATTTAACTACTGACGAAAACATGGCGCTTCAACAGTTTACCAACACAAATTACGCCATAAGCACGCCGTATATTTACAAAAACATGGTTATTTGGGCTGAAGAAGATAAAACTGCACCGGGTCAAAACAAAAGTGCAATTTACAATATAACCTTTGATGAATTAGGTCAGTCAAACACTCAGGACGAAAACGAAACGTCCGACGAGGCTGAAGGTGAGGACAGCGGTGAGCTGTTGCCGGAAACCTTTATAACGGGAACGTACGTTCACAAGCCTATTTGTAACGACGATATCTTTGTTTGGATTGATAAGAATAACGCACCCGATTCAAGCCTTTATTATGCGTATAAAAGCGGGGCGCTTGAGCCCAAAAAGTTCTGGAACAACGTAACCCAGTATTCTATAGGTGATGACTTTATAGCGTTTGTATCAAATCAAATAATCTATGCCTATTACTATAAGCAGGACGTGCTTGTGCAGGTATCTGAATCAGGGCACAGCGCTATTTTACCTCAAGCGTTCGGCACAATGATCGTTTGGGAGGATAAAACGGAAACAAGCGGAAAAGACGTTTTTAAATATAATATTTTAGGGTAGCTTATGGCAAAAGAAAAAACAGTTTATATCTGTTCAAGCTGCGGCTTTGAAACAGGAAAATGGCTTGGAAAATGCCCGTCTTGCGAAGAATGGGGCACCTTGGAAGAGCAAGCGGTGGTTGTAACAAAAAAAGGTGAAGTACCGCGCAAGGCAACAAAGGAAGTACAGAGCCTCGATAAAATTAAAACAAGCGCACAGGTGAGGTTTTCTTCAGGTAGCGGAGAGCTTGACAGAGTTCTCGGCGGCGGCATTGTTCAAGGCAGTATTGTGCTTTGCGGGGGTGACCCCGGTATCGGAAAATCAACCCTGCTTTTGCAGGTGTGTAACTTTGTTTCAAAGGAAAAAAAGGTGCTGTATATTTCTGCAGAGGAATCTGCCTACCAAATAAAGCTGCGGGCAGATAGGCTTGGTTGCGCGGCGGAGAGGATTTATATTCTTGCCGAAACCGATATTGATGAAATCTGTGCTGTGTTAAGCACCGAAAAGCCTGATATTGCAATAATTGATTCTATTCAAACGGTTTATGCGTCGTATTTGAATTCTGCACCCGGAACGGTATCCCAGGTGCGCGAATGTGCTTCGCGCCTTATGCGCAAGGCGAAGGAAGACGGCACTTCAATTTTTACCGTAGGTCATGTTACCAAGGAAGGAACTCTTGCAGGACCGAAGGTGCTTGAGCATATTGTTGATACGGTTATGTACTTTGAAGGTGAAAAAAACAGCGCCTATCGTGTTTTGCGCAGTAATAAAAACCGCTTTGGGTCAACAAATGAAATAGGCGTTTTTGAAATGAGCGAGCAGGGAATGATGGACGTTTTAAATCCATCGGAGTTGTTTATGTCCCAGCGCACTGAACCGGTTGAAGGTACTGCTACTATGTGCTCACTTGAAGGTACGCGCCCAATGCTTGTGGAAATTCAGGCTTTGACGGGGGCTTCGGGCTTTAACAACCCACGCAGAGTTGCCAGCGGCGTAGATTACAGCCGAATGGTAACGCTCCTGGCGGTGCTTGAAAAACGCCTCGGATATTCGCTGTATAATCAGGACGTTTACGTTTCTGTGGCAGGTGGCTTGCGTATTGACGAGCCTGCAACCGATTTACCTATACTCGCGGCAATAGCTTCGGCATATAAAAACGTACCGTTGCCAAGCGACACGGTTGTTCTGGGTGAGGTTGGCTTAACTGGCGAGCTTCGTGCAATAAACGGTTGCCGACAACGTATTGACGAGTGTGTTAAAGCAGGCTTTAAGCGTGTTATTTTACCTATGGGTAACAAGCGCGAGTTAGGGCAAAATGAAAAAATAAAATTACAGTATGCCGAAAACGTATTTACAGCACTTTCGCTTGCGGTGGCAGAAAAGCAAGGTAAATAGCTACCAAAGTATTTTAAAACGTAACAACAAGTCAAACAGATTAAGCGTTTTAGAGCTGCAATAACAAAGCAAACAAAATAGAAAGCGTTTTAAACGATATAACAATAAAGCAAACAACAATAAGGTTAGTGGGTAATAAAATGATTAACAAGGTTATAAGAGTATTATTTGCGCCTATCGGAGGAGCATTAGGGTTTTGGCTGTGGCGGTTGATAGATGAGTTTTTTAAGATTGTCAACGTCACGTTTGAAGAATGGGGACGTATTATTTGCGAAATTGCCGCTATTTCAATAATGGCAATTATTGGCTATATTATAGGCGGTCCTATTTCAAAATGGTGCACAAGAATGTTTGCAAAAATAACAAAGCAAGCAAAGGAAATGCCGGCAAAGGATTTGTTTGTTGCTCTTGCAGGTTTGCTGGTAGGCTTCGTAGGTGCTTTTTTATTGTGTCAAATTTTTAACAAAATTGATAATGCCATGCTTGTAACGTGTTTAAATGCGTTAATTTATATTTGCTGCGGCTTTTTGGGAATAAGGGTATTCTTGTTGCGCAGAGACGATGTTTCCATATCGCTCTTTAAAAGAAGAAAAGGCGAAAGCGTTGATAAAGCTGTGGGCGGAACTGTGCTTGATTCCAGCATTTTGATTGACGGCAGAGCCTTTGACGTTTTAAAGACGGGGTTCTTAAAAGAGCCTATTTACGTACCCAAATTTGTGCTTGACGAGCTTACGCGCCTTTCTGATTCCGAGGACAGTAAAAAGCGTACCCGTGGCAGAATAGGTCTTGATACCGTAAAAAAATTGCGTGAAGATGCAAAGGTTATTATTTCAGCACGGGATTACGATGAAGCGGCAAGCATTGACGATTTGCTTATCAAGTTCGCAAAGGATGTTCAGGCTGATATAATGACAAACGATTATTCGCTTAATATGGTGGCAAGCGTGCAGGACGTAAGAATTCTTAATATTAACGAGCTTGCTAATGCTTTGAAGCCGACGGTTGTTGCCGGCGACGAGCTTAATATAGAAATTTCAAAGCGTGGCAAGGAAGCCAGTCAAGGCGTAGGCTATCTTGATGACGGTACAATGATAGTTGTGGAAAACGGTAGCGAGTACGTTGACAAATTTGTTGATATAGTAGTTACAAGTATGCTTCAAACAAACGCAGGCAAAATAATTTTTGCAAAGATTAAAGAATAAAACCGTAGAATAAACGATAAAGCAAATGAAATATTAAAACCGCGTTGAAAGCTGATGCAAAAAGAATAATATAAAATCAGCGGCAACGCCAAGAAATAAAATAATAAAAGAGCTGTGAATTAATTTCACAGCTCTTTTTTGTCAGATTTTTTAAGTGTAATCAGAAATACTTTTTCATAAGCGATTCGATGTTTTGGGCATCTTCTGCCTTCGGCTGAGCTTCCTTAAATAATTGCCATTGCTCAACGTGTACGCCCACTGCATTAGGGGCAAGGCGCATCATAGGAGAAAGTGATTCACACTCGGTCATATAATCGCAAATATAGGACTCGAAGGAAACGCCGAAATCGGGATATTCAACTTCGGGCTCAACGGGATACTGCTTAATAAATACGCATCCGTTAACAAATACTGCGGCACAGCCCGACGGATTATCTACGCCTATTTTAAAGGGCTTGTCCATAGCGGCATCGTGAGTTAAGGCAATATATTTTTCGCCTAAATACAGGCGTTTATCATTCAGTCTTGAATATGGCCAAAGTGAAATGCGGCGGTTGGGCAAAAGTGCGTCAAAATGCTCGGGCTCGGGAATGATTTCAACTCCACCCGGAGCACAAACGGTAATGCCCCAAAGGGCAAGGTCAACATCCCAGGCACCCGTGTTTTTTATGCGGTGCTCAACGGTTACCGTAGAAGTCTCTTCGCTTAAGGTAATAACCATTTCCTTTTGAATATTACAGTGTGTTTCTTCAGGGGGTGTAACGGTTACGGAATTTCCTTCAATACTGTAGGTAATGGGAAAATTGTCTGCAGGGTACGTGCGCCCAATGGCTTCGGGTGCGTGCCAAAGACGGTGACCGCCGTAAGCCTTCCAACTATCTCCACCAAGGGTGCCCATTTGGTCTTCTTTTTCGGCAAAAACGTTTTCTTCGCCCTTTAAGGCGTAGCGAATAATCCTTGGACCAACCTCAAGGGTAATAACAAGCTGCACCACTTCGTTTTCCATAAAAAGACACTTGTTCCAGCCACCGTATGCCGATTCATAAATTTTAACCATATTTTCTCCTTTACAGCACTTGCTTAATAAGATATTGTCTATTAAATTATTCTGCGTAGCTTAAAACCAAGCATATCGCAAGAGGATAACATATACGTTACTCCGTTGTGCTCCAAAATGTCGGCTTCTTGGGGGCTAACACCGTGCAGGTGACCGTAGATGCAATATTTTACATTGTTAGCTTCTAATACGCCGCAAAACTCGTTAAATTTGCTTTTGTTAAGAACAGGCGGGTAATGAAGCATAGTAATCAAGGTAGAGCTTTCGTCCATCAGCTTTTGTGCCGCCGAAAGCGTTAAATCAAGGCGGATATGCTCTCTGGCAAAAATCTTTTGATCCTCGGGGGAGGCGGTATCCATCCAGCCTCTGGTGCCTGCAAAAACGAATTCACCGATTCTTATTGCATCGTTTTGCAAAACGAACATATCCTCAGGAAGATTATCTCTGACCTTGGTAACGCTGCTCCACCAAAAGTCGTGATTTCCGCGAATTAGAATCTTTTTTCCGGGAAGGGCGCCAATGTCATTTAAATCGCCTATTGCATCCTTTAAATGCATCGCCCAAGAAATATCGCCTGCAATTAAAACAACGTCTTCATCAGTAACCTTTTCAAGCCAATCTTCTTTTATTTTTTCCCAATGACCTTGCCATCTTGAGCCAAACATATCCATGGTTTTATCCATATTCCCCGGTAGGTGAAGATCGGAAATAGTAAATACCTTCATTAAAATACCTCGATATTTTGCAGTTAGTCTGCAAAAATGCGTTAAGTCATTCAAAATAAAATATCAAATTAACCGTACTATATAATAACATAAAAAGCAATTTTATTCAATATAATTTACTAAAAAACAAAAAGAAGGTTGTTGTATGCGCGAATACGTTTTGTTTAGCGGTGAAAATATTTTTAGAATAGGTCTTAATAACAAAAACTTGTTAGTGCTTTCTCAGGGAGTTGGCGGACAAATTATAAAAAATGTTCCGTTGACATCTCACGAGTGTGCTCTGTTCAGCTGTGATATAGACAATAACGGTATACTTCATATTGCGGCAGTAACGGCGAAAACCTTAACTTATATAAAGGTAAACGGGGAGCTGGTAAACACTACTCATTTAATGCGCTTACCCGAAAATTTTTCAATTACGAGCGTTTTGATAAATGCCGATACAAACTTGCGTTTGAACTACTGCGTAAAAAGCAAGGACGGTTGTGCAGTTATTGAGTACGTGCTTACGGGTGATTCGTGGCAAGGGAAAAATCTGTACACAACCGATGCTTACGTTACCCTTTTGTGCGCTAAAAAAGGCGAAAACAAGTGCTACGCAGTAAAAAAAGATAATAATTTATATATGCTCATAAATGCATATGATAGCTCAGAGGTGTTTTCTTCGCATTTCCCTATAAAATACGGGCAGACGCTTACTGATAGCGTAGTATTTGAATGCGGCGGCAGTATATATTATAAGGAGAATGAAATAGCTAAGGGTGACAGTGTTTTCGTTCTTGACGGGAAGCGTGTTTTGGCAAAGGAAGGGGAACGTATTAAGGAGTATATCCTTGGGGACGGCACAAGGTTTTCGGGAGAGGTGTCAATGCCGCGCGGCGCTAAGGAGTATGTTTTGTGTAAAGCGTGTGAAGACAAAAAAATAATAATTTCATCTCCTTTTCCTTATGTAAAAACCGAACTTGAAAGAGTTCAAAACGGGGGGCTTATGCAAGAGGTTTATATGCAGCAAAGAGCCGTATTTGCCCTATCTGCCGAGGTTAAGGCGCTTAAGGAGCGTATAAGAAAATTGGAAAATGATATTAAATACGGAACGTCCTCTTTACGATAAGTGATGCGAAACTAAAAACGAGAGAAAACGAGAGCAAACAAGAGAAAAAACGAGAAAATACGGTAAAATGTCATACATTCAGCCAAATAAACCATTGAATGAAGTTTGCAATTATATGGTAAAATAAGTATGATATGTGTGTTAGCACTCGCAAGGCAAGAGTGCTAATGAATTAGGAGGAATTTTTTATGACAATTAAACCATTATTTGACAAGGTAGTTATCAAAAACTGCGAAGCGGAAGAAACTACAAAAAGCGGTATCTTGCTTACAGGTACAGCAAAGGAAAAGCCTCAATTTGCAGAGGTAGTAGCCGTAGGCCCCGGTGGCGTAATTAACGGCAAGGAAGTTGTTATGCAGGTAGAAAAAGGCCAAAAAGTTGTTTACAGCCAATATGCAGGTACAAACATTAAGCTTGACGGCGTAGAATATATAGTAATAAGCCAAAGCGATATTTTAGGCATTATCGAAGATTGATGGAGGAAATGAAAAATGGCAAAACAGTTTAAGTACGGTGAGGAAGCTCGCAGAGCTCTTCAGACAGGTGTAGATATTTTAGCAGATACAGTAAAAATTACATTAGGACCAAAGGGCCGAAACGTTGTGCTTGATAAAAAGTTCGGTGCACCGTTGATTAATAATGACGGTGTTACCATTGCAAAGGAAATCGAGCTTGAGGACCCCTTTGAGAATATGGGTGCACAGCTTGTTAAGGAAGTTTCCGTTAAAACAAATGACGTTGCAGGTGACGGTACTACAACAGCTGCGGTTCTTGCTCAAGCAATTTTTAGAGAAGGTGCAAAGAACGTTGCCGCAGGCGCTAACCCCATGGGCTTGCGTAAAGGTATTTTATCAGCTGTTGACGTAGCTGTTAATGAACTTAAGAATATTTCAAAGCCCATTGAAAACAAAACCTCTATTGCGCAGGTTGCTTCAATTTCTGCAGGCGATAGTGAAATCGGCGGTCTCATTGCCGATGCTATGGAAAAGGTTGGTAACGACGGCGTTATTACTGTTGAAGAATCAAAGACCATGAAAACCGAGCTCGGTTTAGTTGAAGGTATGCAGTTTGACCGCGGTTACGCTTCTCCCTATATGGCAACAGATATGGACAAGATGGAAGCCGTACTTGACAATCCTTTGATTTTCATTACAGATAAGAAGATTACAAACATTCAGGAGATTCTCCCTGTTTTAGAGCAGATTGTTCAAATGGGCAAAAAGCTTCTTATTATTGCTGAAGAAATCGAGAGCGAGCCTCTTGCAACAATCGTTGTAAATAAGCTTCGCGGTACGTTCAACGTAGTTGCAGTTAAAGCCCCCGGCTTTGGCGACAGAAGAAAGGCTATGCTTCAGGATATTGCAACCTTAACAGGCGGTAGCGTTATCAGCGAAGAATTAGGTCTTGAGCTTAAGGATGCTACTATTGATATGCTCGGTACTGCCCGTTTAGTAAAGGTTGACAAGGAAAATACAACCATTATTGAAGGCGCAGGCGATAAAGACGCTATTGCCGCACGCGTTCAGTCAATTAAAACACAAATTCTTGAAACTACAAGCGATTACGACAAAGAGAAGCTTCAGGAACGCCTTGCAAAGCTTGCAGGCGGTGTAGCAGTAGTTCAGGTTGGTGCCGCAACTGAAGTTGAAATGAAAGAAAAGAAGCTTCGCATTGAGGACGCTTTAGCAGCTACAAAGGCAGCTGTTGAAGAAGGTATCGTTCCCGGCGGCGGTGTTGCGCTTTTAAGTGTTGCCCCTGCTGTTAAGGCTCATATGGAAACTCTTTCCGGCGATGCAAAAACAGGTGCTTCCATTGTGCTTCGTGCTCTTGAAGAGCCTATGCGTCAGATTGCAATTAACGCAGGTCTTGAAGGCTCCGTTATCATTGCAAACGTGCTTGGCAATGCCGATGTTAACTATGGCTACGATGCCGCTAACGACGAGTACTGCAATATGGTTGAAAAGGGCATTATTGATCCCACAAAGGTTAGCCGTACTGCTCTTACAAACGCGGCAAGTGTTGTTTCAACAATGCTTACTACCGAGTGCTTAGTAGCAGACATTCCATCAAAGGAACCTGCTGCACCTGCTCCCGGCGGTATGGGCGGAATGTATTAATTTTATAAATAAACAAAAGCTACCTAAAGTAAATTTAGGTAGCTTTTTTTGCGTGTTAACGAGTATTTGCGGCTTTTTCTTGCAAAAACAAATTTGGTGTGGTAAAATAACAAGAGATTACGGTGTTAAAAACTTTTATCACAAAGGAGTCTTTATGGGCGCGATAGATGATTTAAAATTGCGAAAAGTTAATAATCAATTCATTTTAGTGCCCACAGGCGAAGCAAGTAAACGGTTTAGCGGCGAAATTAAGTTGAACGAAACAGCGGCTTTTGTGTGGGAGAGATTAGAGAAGCTCTCTGAAGAAGAAATTGCAACAGAGCTTAAACACAAGTACGATATTTCTTACGAAAAAGCATTAAAGGATACGGGCGAAATAATAAAAAACTTTAACGAAATGGGTATTTTGCGTGGCGTTGATGAAGGCGTAAAAACTGATACGGGTGTAAAAATTGAAGACATACTTGATAAAGATGGCGTGTTTATCAGCACAACAGTAGGGTTAAGTATGTATCCCTTATTAAAAAACCGCAGGGACAATGTGGTAATCGTGAAGCCAAAGGAACGGCTTAAAAGGTATGATGTTGCGCTTTACAGACGTGATGAAAAGTATATTCTGCACAGAGTAATAAGGGTTAATGAAAACAGCTATGATATTTGCGGTGATAATTGCGAATATATTGAATATGGCATACCCGATGGAAAAATCATAGGTGTTGCAAAGGAATTTTACCGTAAAAACAAGCACGTTAAAGAAGATGACTTCTTTTACATGTGTTATAGCAAAATATGGTGCTTTATTTTTCCTGTGCGAATGCTATATAAAAAAGTACGTCGTTTTTTAGGGCGAGTAAAAGGAAAAATGCTAAGAATTATAGGTAAAAAGGAAAAAAATAAGATATAAAAGTATGTTTGTTTGAACAGCAAAGAGTTAAACAACGTTAAAAAAACAAAACAAATAAAAGCAGTTGTAAGTTTATTATAACTGCTTTTTTGTTGTTCTTTCGGTTGCTTACAAATAATTTTTGTGTTATAATTGTCGCTGTAAAATAAGATTTTTAAGGTTTGCTATGACAAAGATTTTTGAATTCGCAAAACAGAATATAGTTGCGTTTATTGCGTTTATTGCGGCAGTAATAACCTGCTTTTTTGTTCCGCCGGACAGCGAGTATTTAGGTTATTTTGATTTTAAAACACTTACTTGTTTGTTTTGCGTTTTAGCAGTTGTAGGTGCACTAAAAAATATAGGCTTTTTCTATTCCTTGGCAAAGGAAATAGTTAAAAAGTTTCATACTGCCCGCAGTTGTATTTTGGTGCTTATTTATATTACCTTTATAGGTTCTATGTTTATTGCGAACGATATGGCGCTTTTAACCTTTTTGCCCTTAGGATATTTAGTGCTTACTTCTACCGGTGAAGAAGGATATTTGGCTTTTACCTTTATTATGCAAAATATTGCCGCTAATTTAGGCGGTATGCTAACACCCTTTGGTAACCCACAAAACTTGTATTTGTACACAAAGTTTAATATTCCTAATTTGGAATTTATGGGCATAATGCTTGTTCCGTTTTTAATTTCAATATTTTTAATAACAGTTTGCTGTATGTTTGTTAAAGCCGAGCCTTTGCATATAAAAGAAGATAAAATTTCATTACCCAAAGGGCGCACTATTATATATTTGATTTTGTTCGCTCTTTCAATAGCAATAGTTTTTAGGGGAATACCTTATCAGATAGGGCTCATAGTAATTATTGCTGCACTGCTTTTTTTAGATAGAAAAGCTTTAGCAAACGTTGACTATCCGCTGCTTCTTACCTTTGTTTTCTTTTTTATATTTTCAGGTAATATGGCGCGAATAGAGTGGGTGAGAGAAACCTTTTTTTACCTTTTAGAAAAAGATACTCTTTTAGTAAGCGTGCTTTCTTGCCAGGTGATAAGCAACGTACCTTCGTCAATTTTGCTTTCCCAATTTACACAGAATTATACTGATTTACTTGTGGGGGTGAACATAGGCGGCGCGGGAACGTTGATTGCATCACTTGCAAGCCTGATTACCTTTAGAGAATATACAAGACATTATCCGAACAGAGTGGGCAGATATATTTTAATGTTTTCACTTTTTAACTTTGGATTTTTGATTATTTTAACTGTTATAATGAAGCTTATATAAAGCCTATATATAATAAAGCATAAATAAAGGACCTTGAAACATTTTCAAGGTCCTTTTTCTACAAATTGAAAAATCCATAATAATTAAAGCTTTACACCCTTGCCACACCCGTTTCTTCCGCGGCTTTTTTTACTGCCCTGGCAACTGCATAAGCAACGTTTTTATCAAGAGCGTTTGGTATAATATTTTCACGGGAAAGCTCTTGGACGGGAATATAATCGGCAATAGCCTTTGCGGCGGCAAACTTCATTTCCTCGTTAATGTCGCGCGCCCTTGCGTCTAATGCCCCTCTGAAAATCCCGGGGAAAGCAAGGACGTTGTTTATTTGGTTAGGAAAATCACTTCTGCCTGTACCGACAATAAATGCGCCTGCTTCAAGGGCAATATCAGGCATAATTTCGGGAGTGGGGTTTGCCATGGGGAACACTATAGGCTTATCCTTCATTGAAGCAATCATTTCTTTGGTTACAACGTTGGGTGCAGAAACGCCAATAAACACGTCTGCACATTTGAGCGCGTCTGCAAGTGTGCCTTTTAGACGGTGTTTGTTAGTGGCTTTTGCCATTTCTGCTTGGGAGGCGTTAAGAGAATCATCGCCGTTGCAGAGAGTGCCGTTGATATCGCACATAATAAGATTTTTAACATTCAATTTAAGTATCATTTTGCCAATGGCGATACCTGCGCTGCCTGCGCCGTTAATAACTACCGTTAAATCTTCAAGTTTCTTTTACGCCACCTTGGCGGCGTTAATTAAAGCGGCGGCAACGACTATTGCGGTGCCGTGCTGGTCATCGTGGAAAACGGGAATATCGCAAACCTCTTTCAGTTTTCTTTCAATTTCAAAGCAACGGGGGGCAGAAATATCTTCAAGATTTATTCCGCCAAAGGAGCCTGAAATTAGAGCGATAGTGTTTACGATGGTGTCAACGTCTTTGCTTTTAATGCAAAGGGGAAAAGCGTCAACGTCAGCAAACGCTTTAAAAAGAGCACATTTGCCTTCCATAACGGGCATACCTGCTTCGGCGCCAATATCACCTAAGCCTAAAACGGCAGTTCCGTCAGTTATAACGGCAACAAGGTTTGCTCGGCGTGTAAGCTCAAAGCTTTTTGAAATATCTTTTTGTATTTCTAAGCAAGGCTGCGCTACACCGGGAGTGTAGGTTAACGAAAGGTCCTGGCGGGTTGATATTTCAGGTCGCGCAATAACTTCGATTTTACCCTTCCACTCATAGTGTTTTTTTAAAGATTCTTTTGCATAGTCCATAGTAAGTACCTCAAATTGATTTGCAATTATATAATAATTATATAACGATTGCAAAATATGGTCAACTGTTTAAAGAAAAACAGAACCGAATTCTCGGTTCTGCTTTAATGCTTATAGCTTATTAGTTAAATTTAAAGGAGTAAACCTTTGCCTCGCAAAGCTCAATGGTCATAACAACTTCCTTGCCTGCAAGGTCAGCCACACTACCATCAACAAAGTCGATAGGTCTGTCAACCTTATCACCGAAGATTTCGCAGGAGGTAATTGCTTTAGAGCCGTCAGTAGCCTCAATCTTTATATAAATGTTGCCCAAAGCAGATGTAGCGAAGTTAAGAACTAACTCGCTTCCGTCGTAAACGAAGGGCTTTGTAACAACCTTCTTGGTGTCGCGGTTGGATTCCATTGAAACGAAGCCGTCAATGCGCAAGGAGTATCTGAAAAGATGATCTACACCGTCTGCCGTTGTTTCGTGGCAATAAAGTGAAAGCTCAGGATCGAAGCAGTTGATAGCAGTGGGAGTTTCAATAATGTCGGGGCAAACGTAGCAATCGCCGTAGTGCCAGTTTGTAGCACCTTCAGGACCGATTGCAAGGAAAGCTTCGTTGTATCTGTGGAAATTTACGTAGTCACGTGATACCATAAAGATACTGTCACCTAAAGAAGTATTGCGTCCGAGAGATTTTCTGCCTTCGGGGTCATACATACGGTCAAAGGAGGTAGGCCAACCTTCGCGGGCATAATATCTTGTAGGAAGTGCTGTTAAGATTTGAGGAGCACGGTAATAGGGAATAATACCGTTGGTGTACATTTCGTAATCGTACTCATCGTCATACTGAAGGAATTCGATAGTATCCCAATGCCAGAAATCCTTACTTACTGCGTGGCGAATATCACGGATGATTGTGCGGTCGTTATCGGAGTGAACTTCAGGATAGTAGTCGTTGCCTCTGTGGAGACCGCGGAAGTAGGCGTGATATAAACCGTCCTTGAAGAATGCGATATTAAGTGTATCAAAGTGGCAGCTGGTCTCAGCGTTACTTAAAAGTCTGCCTTCCTTTGTATCTCTGTTATGGAATTTGAAATTAAAACCGTCAGGTGACGTTCCGCCGTAAAGGCCGTTATTCCATTCACCCGCAAGATATTTATATCTTTCGTTTTCAGGGCAGTTGGGGTTTGTATCGTAGAAAACGAAGAAATTATCATAGTTAAGGTCAGTTGAAACAAGGTTGGAGTTTTTGAAAATAAGGTTTATGTCGAGGGAAGGACGGGTCCAGTTAATACCGTCTTTACTTTCAATAACGCCAACGTGGCGAAGACCGCGAGCTGTGTCGCTCCAGGGCTCTTTGCCGTGATGCCAGCACTTATAGTACATTAAATATGTGCCGTCGGGCTTACGAACAATGTTCTGATAACCTGTGTTCAAAAAGCTTTCCCAAGGGGCGTCAAAGGTGAAAACTGCTTCGCGCTTAACGGGTTGGTTAAGTCTTCTCTCTGCTGTGGTTTTTTCGCTGTCAAGTAAATAATCGTCAACGAAGAGTTCTCTGTTTTTTCCAATGTTAATCATAGTTTTAACTCCTTAAAACATCTTAATTTGTTGAGCATTCGCTCTTAACTTAATTTTACAATATTGAGAAAGTAAAGTCAATAATAAAAGCAAAAAAATTTGTAAAAATATTGCAAAAAAATAAGAAATAAATAAAAGACCTTTTAATTTTAAAACAATAAGGAAAAATTGTAAAAAAACAGAACCGATTGCTCGGTTCTGCCTTTTATTATTTTAATTATTATTTGCTAAATTTAGGCTTTGCGCTGTAGGTTGTATGAAGAAGCTCGTGAGCCTTATGACTGTTGGGCTCGCCAAGGAACTCATCATAAACAGCCTTAACTTCGGCATTTTCGTGAGATTTTCTCTTTGCCTTTGCAGCATCTTCGCCGTAAAGAACTTTTGCACGAAGCTCTTTAACGTTAACGCTCATCTGAGTTTTTGCATCAACGATGGGCTGACCGCCACCTGTGATACAACCGCCGGGGCAGCACATAACTTCGATAAAGGTGTAATCCTTTTCGCCTGCCTTAATAGCGTTAAGAAGCTTTTCTGCATTACCTGTACCGTGAACAACGGCTACCTTTACGATAGTGCCGTCAAGGTCAATTTCAGCTTCCTTAATACCGTCAAAGCCACGAACAGCGTTAAAGTTAACGTCGGTTAATTCTTTCTTTGTAACTACTTCGTAAACTGTACGAAGAGCGGCTTCCATAACACCGCCTGTTGTACCGAAAATAACGCCTGCACCTGTGGATTCACCAAGCATGCTGTCAAAATCCTCGTCGTCAAGAGAAACAAAGTCAATACCTGCAGTTTTAACCATCTTTGCGTATTCGCGAACGGTAAGAACAGCATCAACGTCTCTTAAGCCGTTGGTAACAAGCTCTTCGCGCTGTGCTTCGTACTTTTTAGCAGTACAGGGCATAACGGAAACAACGTAGATATTCTTGGGGTCAACGCCCATCTTCTCTGCGTAGTATGATTTAATCATAGCACCTGTCATTTCGTGAGGTGACTTGCAGGAAGAAAGGTTAGGAATAAACTCAGGGAAGAATTTTTCACAGTAAGTAATCCAGCCGGGAGAGCAGGATGTAATCATAGGAAGAACTCCACCGTTTTTAATACGGTTTAAAAGCTCTGTTCCTTCTTCCATAATGGTAAGGTCAGCACCGAAATCGGTATCAAAAACTCTGTCAAAACCAAGACGACGCATTGAAGCAACCATTTTGCCTGTAACGCCTGTGCCGATGGGAAGACCGAATTCTTCACCTAAGGAAGCACGTACAGCAGGAGCGGGCTGAATGCAAACGAACTTGTCCTTATCTGCAAGAGCTTCCCAAACATTGTCGATTTCACTCTTTTCGTGAAGTGCGCCAACGGGACAAGCTTCAATACATTGACCGCAGTTTACGCAGGGGCTGTCCGCCAAAGAAACGTTAAATGCAGCACCAACGGTTGAGTTGAAGCCACGCTTGCTCATGCCGATTGCGCCGATTTTTTGAATGTTCTGGCAAGCGGCGATACAACGGCGGCAATGGATACATTTGCTGTTATCGCGAACGATTGAAGGAGAAACGTCATCAATACAATCAGGTGAGAAGGTTTTTGCACCTGCGTATGTGATTTCAGAAACACCGTATTCGTTACAAAGTGTTTGAAGCTCGCAAGAGCCTGAACGAACGCAGGTTGTACATTCTCTGTTGTGGTTTGAAAGCAACAAGCCAAGATTGTCTTTTCTTACCTGACGAAGCTTGGGAGTGTTTGTTTTAACATTCATACCCTCGCCTACAGGCATAACGCAAGCAGCGGCAAGACCTCTTGCACCTTCAATTTCTACCATACAAATACGGCAAGCACCGATTTGGTTAACGCCCTTTAAGTAGCAAAGTGTAGGAATAGTAATTTTTGCCTGCTTTGCAGCTTCAAGAACGGTTGTGCCTTCTTCAACGGTAACGTTAATACCGTCAATGGTTAAGTTAATCATCTTTTTATCCATTTTATATTACCTCCTACCCAATTATTTAACGTCTATTGCCTTGAATTTGCAGTTGCCGATACATGCACCGCACTTGATGCACTTATCTGTGTCAATAGCAAAAGCAGCAAGCTTCTTGCCGGGGGCAATATAGTCAGTTCTTGTGATAGCGTTAACGGGGCAGTTCTTTGCGCAGAGACCGCAGCCGATACACTTATCACGGTCAATAGTATATTTTGCAAATGCCTTGCAGTAGTGAGCAGGACATTCTTTCTTATAAATGTGAGCTTCGTATTCGTCACGGAAGAAACGGATTGTTGAAAGTACGGGGTTAGGTGCAGTTTGACCTAAGCCACAAAGTGAAGAAGCCTTGATTGTGTTAGCAAGGTTTTCAAGCTTTTCGATATCACCGTCTTCACCCTTACCGTCAGTAATCTTGGTAAGAAGCTCAAGCATACGGCGTGTACCGATACGGCAGGGTGTGCACTTACCGCAGGATTCGTCAACAATGAACTCAAGGAAGAACTTTGCAATATCAACCATACAGTTGTCTTCGTCCATAACAATCATACCGCCGGAGCCCATCATACAGCCGATGGAGGTAAGAGAGTCATAGTCAACACTGATGTCGATTAAGGAAGCGGGAATACATCCGCCGGAAGGACCGCCTGTTTGAACAGCCTTGAACTTTTTGCCGTTAGGAATACCGCCACCAATATTGTAGATAATTTCTCTTAAGGGAGTACCCATGGGAATTTCTACAAGACCTGTGTGCTCAATTTTACCGCCTAAAGCGAAAATCTTTGTACCGGTAGATTTTTCTGTACCCATGCTCTTGAACCAGTCAGCACCGTTTAAGATGATTTGGGGAACGTTAGCAAAGGTTTCAACGTTATTTTCAACTGTGGGCTTTCCGTAAAGACCCTTAATAGCAGGATACGGAGGACGGGGACGAGGTTCACCGCGCTTACCTTCGATAGATGTCATAAGAGCAGTTTCTTCGCCGCAAACGAATGCACCTGCACCAAGACGGATGGAAAGGTCAAAGTCAAAACCTGAACCAAAGATGTTCTTACCTAACAAGCCGTATTCTTTTGCTTGGTCAATAGCAATCTGAAGACGCTTAACAGCGATAGGATATTCAGCACGAACGTAAACGTAACCGATAGTTGCACCGATAGCATAACCTGCAATAGTCATAGCTTCGATAAGGCAGTGGGGGTCACCTTCCAAAACGGAACGGTCCATGAAAGCACCCGGGTCGCCTTCGTCAGCATTACATACAACGTATTTCTGGTCTGCCTTGTTGGGAGCGGTAAGCGCCCATTTTCTACCTGTGGGGAAGCCGCCGCCACCACGGCCGCGAAGACCTGAATCGGTGATAACTTTAATAACGTCATCAGGAGTCATCTCTGTTAAAACTTTGCCTAAAGCAGCATAGCCGTCCATAGCGATGTATTCTTCGATGTTTTCGGGGTCGATAACACCGCAGTTACGAAGCACGATACGCTTCTGTGATTTATAGAAAGCGGTATCGCTAAGGGAAACACTGCCGGGAATTGCAGGTTCGTTGTCACCTGTATCATTATATACAAGGCGTTCAACAACACGACCCTTTAAAAGATGCTCTTCAACGATTTCTTTAACGTCTTCGGGAGTAACACGGCTGTAGAAGGTACCGTCGGGATAAACGATAACAACAGGACCGAGTGCACAAAGACCGAAGCAGCCTGTTTGAACAACTTTTACTTCTTCACCAAGGCCGTTAGCAATAATATTCTGCTCAAAAGCCTCTTGGATTTTTTTACTTCCTGAGGAGGTACAACCTGTACCGCCGCAAATAAGTACGTGAGCTCTAATCATAATATAAAAACCTCCGCTATTATGCCTTATTGGCAGCAATGGTGTATTCGGTAATAACTTTGCCGCCTACAAGGTGTTTTTCAACAACCTCTTTAACTTTTTCGGGTGTCATTTTTACATAAGTAACTTTTTCTTTACCGGCTTCGAAAACCTCAACAACGGGCTCAAATTGGCAAATACCAATGCAGCCTGTCTGTGAAACGGAAACTTTACCGGCAAGTGCAGAAGAATTAACCTCTTCTACAAAGGTGTTCAGAACGGGACGTGCGCCTGCAGCAATACCGCAAGTAGCCATACCAACTACTACACGAACATCACTTGTTCCTTCGCGAAGAACAACCTTGTTCTTCATCTTGTCCTTAATGGCTTGGAGTTCAGCTAATGATTTCATACTTTTTATCCTTTCTGTTTTATAAACATTTTTTATAATTTTAAAAACCGTCATACTGCTCAAATAAGCAATCTTCGGTCCATTTTATAACCTCGTAAGTGTTCAGAGGCAGACCCTCTAACACCTGCCGCATTTGGCGGGTATCTAACGAAACCTCTTTATCACCCTTTTTATGCGAAAAATAAAAATCGGTATTGGGATGACCTTGTATTAAGGTCAAGACAGTTTCAATAACATTGCCCAAAGGCGTAAAATCAAAATGATTTTTGTTAAACGTAGCGGTAACCGTAGTACCGTGAGAATCATCGGGATTTTTTGCTTGCTTGGACGTTATATTAAGGGAGCCGCCTGTTTGCTCTGCCGCCATTTTAAATAACGGCAGCCCTAACCCAACCTTGCGGGTGGTACGAGTGGTGCAAAAGGGGTCGGTTACCGATGCGACCATTTCTTCGCTCATACCGCAACCGTCGTCAACGATTTTTATGGTAAGAGAGGTGTCGGTTTCATCAATGTAAATTTCTGTGATTGTAGCACCTGCTTTAACGGAATTCTCCGTAATGTCCAATATATTTAAGGAAAGCTCTTTCATCTTTTTCACCGTAAGAGTCGCACTCTTATTACCTTAATTTTTCAAAAAGCTTTTTTCGCACCAAGGCACTTGAATAAGGTTCATCGTCAAGCTCAAAAAAAGCTTCTTTATCGCGCATATCTGTTAAATAGTGAGCGTCAGAGCTTATAATGGGTATTAAACTTTCAAGCCCGTATTTTTTTACGTATTCCTGCTGCTTTTGAATTTCGTGGAGCTCAAAACAGGAAAAACCGATTTGTTTTGGAAACGTACCTAAAATATTTATTAAGCCGTTTGCTTGTCTGTCAATATGGGCAGGATAGCAAATGCCGCCGAAGGAAGATACTATTTCAGGTGCATCTTCAATGGAAACTGTTGTGCCGTTAGGTAAAAGATACTCGTCTTTACCTATTATATTGTCTTCACCGTCACAAATAAGTTGGCAACCGAAGATATGCTCCTTATTTAAAATCTTTATCCGCTTGGAGTCGATTTCTTTATCAAATTCCATAGCGCCCTCCAAGGTTTCAAATAGGCATACTACGTGAATATCTTCACTTGTGGTTAGTTCCATACCTGCAACGGGAATTAAACCGTGCTTTTTTGCGGCTTCAAAAAAGGCAGGACAGTTTTTTGTTGTGTTGTGGTCAGTAAGCGCAACGATATTTAATCCGCAAAGGGTTGCAAAGCCTGCTAAGTTGTTTGGTGTGTTGTCGTCATCACCACAGGGCGAAAGGCAGGAGTGCAAATGCAAATCGTAATAGTACTTATTCATTTAGGCACTCGTTAAGCTTTGTTGCAAGCTCGTACATGGGTAAGGATGAGGAAAGCACGTTTACGCCTTTATCCTCTGCACAAGAGATAACGTCTTGGTCAAGAGCAACGCCTTCAGCTAAAATAACGCAAGAAACGTCCGCCAAAGAGGCAACGGCAACAACGTTGACATTAGTCATTATTGTGAGCCAGGCATCATTTTCCTTTGCTCTGCCTATAACCCAGCTTAAAAGGTCGCAAATATATGCGCCTTGAACATCTCTTTCGGCATCAGACACAGCTATTTGGTTTAAATTTAAGCGTTTTGCAAGCTCGTTAACCGTCATTGTTCTTGTCCCTTTCCGCTTTAGAAAGCCTGTCAAGTGCAATCAGACAGTCTTCAAGGCAAGCGTTTTTCTTAACAACGTCCTCGGCAAAGGCTCTGCAGGTGGGAGCACCGCAGGAACCGCAGTCAATGCCGGGCAAGCTTTCTTTTAGCCTTTGAATATCCGCCATCATTCGCATGGATTCAGCCATATTACTGCTAAGACGCGATATGGGCTGATATTCTGGTAAATCGTTGAAAATATAACTGTCGGGAATATAACTGTCGCTTTTACTGTCCAAAAAGTTTTGGGAAACGGGAAGATATCTGCGAACTCTTTGAAGCCTTGCCTTTGCAACAAACGGATTTTGTATGGCGAGCACTCCGCCTACGCAACCGCCCGTGCAAGCATTAAGCTCAATAAACTCAAGAGGCGGAACGTTGCCGTTTTCTATCTGGTCAAGAACCTGGATAACGTTGCTTATACCGTCTGCCGCAAGATAATCCTCGTTAAATATTGCAGAAGCTTCTCCTCCTGAAGACGCCCAACCGATACCGATCATACCGGATTCGGTTAAAGCATCAATATTATCCTCTTGCTTCATTTTACTGATCAAAAGGAAATAGATATCGCTTATTGAAACGACCTCGTCAACCTCGCTTTTATACGTAGCAAAGCCGTTTTTCACGTAGCTTGCTTTGGCGGGGCAGGGAGATATAAAGCATATGCCTATATCTTCGGCCTTTAATTCCGGGTGCGCCTCAAGAGCACGCTTGCGCGCAAGCTTTGCGGCCACCTCCATTGGCGGAAGCATATGTATTATATGGTCGTTAAGTGAAGGAAAGCGCAAACCTATCAAGCGTATAACTGCAGGACAGGCCGAGCTTATAGCCGGCTTTTTAATGCCGTCGGTTTTTAAGTAAAGGCGGGTGTAGGCAGAAACCAGTTCCGCCGCCTTTGAAACCTCAAAAACATCATCAAACCCAATTTTCTTTAAACCTTGAAGAACAAGGTCAACATCGTCAAGATTGTCAAATTGACCGTAAAGAGTCGGGGCAGGTAAGGCTATTTTCCACTTGAACCGTTTCATAGAGTCAAGGGAAGAGCATACTGCCTTTTTAGCTTTGTGCGGACATACTCTTATACATTCGCCGCAGTCGATACAGCGCTCTTGAGAAATGTGAGCGTGACCGTCCTTAATACGAATAGCTTCGGTAGGGCAACGGCGTAAGCAAGTAGTACATCCGGTGCACTTGCTTTCATCAAGCTGAACCGAATGGTTGTATAGCTTCATTAAAAACCACCACTTACCGTATAAAAACTTTCATAACGATTTTTGTACCCACACCAACGGTGGATATAATTTCCATTGAGTCGGAATACCGCTTCATATTAGGAAGACCCATACCTGCGCCGAAGCCTAAAGAACGAACGGCGTCGGGTGCTGTTGAAAAGCCCTCTTGCATAGCTTGGTCGATATTTTTAATACCGGGGCCTGTGTCTTCTAAAATAATTGTAATGCAATCCTCGTCAATCTGCACCTGAGCATTACCGCCGCCGGCGTGAATCACCATATTGATTTCGCCTTCGTACATAGCAATGGATACGCGGCGAATAATTTCTGGCGAAAGACCTAATTGACGAAGATTCTTCTTCATTTGTACAGATGCTTGACCGGCAGAGGTAAAATCCTCGCCGTCAACGTTAAAGTTGAAAATCAAAGGCTCGTTCATAGCTTACTTTGTGGGACTTACAAGACCGTTGGAATATAGAATTCCGCAAGCCTCGTAAAGACGCTTTTCAGTGCTTAAAATTACGATGCCGCTTTCTTCAGCAAGCTCAAGCATTTCAACAGTGGGAACCTTTGAGCGTACAAACACGATGCATTTCATATCCATCATAACGGCGGTGCGTATAACCTGGGGGTTTACAAGACCCGTTAAAAGTACTGCTTGGTCTTTTACAAAAGCAAGCACGTCACTCATTAGATCGCTTCCGCAGGCGGAGTTGACCTGTCGTGATAAAGAATCTTTGCAGCACAGAACCTCTGCACCTAAAAGCTCTTTTACAGCATTTATTTCCATTTTCATTTCCCCTATCAAAAGGTATTAGTATTTTGCTAAAATATCCTTAATGTCACCGGGAACAAGACGACCGTAAACATCTTCGTTGATAGTCATAACGGGTGCAAGACCGCAGCAGCCTAAGCAACGTGTGTCCTGAATGGAGAACTTGCCGTCAGGAGTTGTTTGACCGGCATTGATACCGAGAATCTTTTTAACCTCGTCTAAAATAGCAGCAGCGCCCTTAACGTAGCAGGCGGTACCTTGGCAAACGCTTACAACGTTGTCGCCCTTGGGCTCAAGTGTAAACTGTGCATAGAAGGTAGCAATGCCGTAAAGCTCGGCAACCGGAACACCAGTCTTTTCAGAAATGAATTCCTGAACTTCAAGTGAAACGCAGCCTAAAAGCTTTTGTGCTTGCTGCATAATTGGCATAACTTTTCCCTTATCGTCTTTTACGTCTTCGATAAATTTTGCTAATTCATCAAAGGCAGCTTGTTTTTGCTCTTTTGTTAAAGCCATTTTTTAATCCTCCCAAAGAATTTATTTAATATAATTATACATAGATATAGTGCGCTATCTTGCACACTCGATTTATTATAACACACATTTAATTTTATTGCACGCTTTTTTTACATAAAAATATAAGAAATTTATGAAATTTCAGGTAAAAATAAAAACAAAAAATAGAAAGTGTAGAAAACGTTGGAAAAAACGGTAAAATAAAAGCGTTTT
>JAZNXV010000003.1:0-18782 GCA_045594045.1 Clostridia bacterium | reverse complement strand
CTACTTGAAAAAAACTAAAAAAAATATATAATTATATTTGTAAAAAAGTACTTGTTTTTCCGTTCTTTTACATTAACAAAGGGGGGCATTTGTTGTTGAAAAAATTAACTACTTTTATTTTGCTTGCGGTTATGACGCTGTCTTTGTGTGCTTGCAACAGTTCAAGCACGTTTGAAACGGTTTATCCGCCTATAAAAGCCTTTCCTACGCCCGAGCCTTATGACGAGGTCGAAGTTATCTGCGATACGTTCCGTTTAGAAAAATCCTTTCGCGGTAACAAAATGGGTGATAATTATCTCAGAATGGATAGCTCTGCATTAGCGACAACGGGCTTTAAAACGGGCGAAAAAGGATATATTACCTTTGGCGCACAAACACCTATCACGGTAGAAGCAACACTTATATTGTGCCCGGAAAGCGGCTTTGGCACCTTTATTGCTGAATTCAATTCGCCATTAGCATATAGACTGCCTCAAAGCTATCCCGGAAAGTTTTGGGTTACTGTTTTAGAGATCCCAAACGCACTTTTATTGCCTAAAAATGCCGTAATCAAGCTTGATGACGAAGGTAATGCGCTGGTACATAAATTAGACGAAAACGGTCTTTTAAAGGAACTTTTAATTAAAATAGGATACGAAAACAGCGAATACTATCAAGTTGTCAGCGGTCTTTCTGTGGGCGAAAAGGTGGTGCTTAAATAATGTTAAGGCTTGCAATAAAAAAAATAATTAACAACAAAGCACTTATGATTTCGCTTTTTTCAGGTATTCTTATTGCCGTGTTAATTTCGGCAACAATACCGATTTATTCTGCCGGTATTTCTCATAGAATGCTAGTTACACAGCTTGAGAATTATCAAAACGAATTTCAAGTTAGCCCCGGTGCAGTTAAAATTTCTTGTTCTCTTGCTTCGTTTAAACAACAGTTGGTTGACGAAAACGGCAATAGTATTACTGTTGATAAGTTTGACAGTGCGGCAAACTTGAATAACTACAAATTCTGCTCGGAATATCTTGAAAACGTGCTTTATAAAAAAATGAATATGCCTGCGCTTTTGACCAGCACCACACTTTCTACCACAACGCTGTTTGCAGGTGACGTGCGCGATTTTAGTAAGAGCAACGTTAATAAAATTATTATAAAAGCAACGGATACCTATGAAAATGCTTTTATTTTAGTTGATGGGCAAATGCCTTCCGCATCTATTACTGATGACGGTTGCGTTGAGGTTGTTATCAGCCGTGCTATGCAAGAAAAAATGCATTACGTAGTCGGTACAGTTCTCGAAGCAGATTACACAAAAGAGGGAATATTGGAAGAGTTTTCCGATGCGCCCGTTAAATTAAAAATATCAGGTATTTTTGATTATGACGAAAATCCTTTAAACCCCATTGTCGATGCTGATTCCGGCATTGAAATGTATGCTGATTTTTCGCTTTTTTACAATCATCTTTTTGTTGATAAAAACTTTGCTTCAAAAGCCACCTGGTATTTTGCAGGTGACTATACACGGTTTGATTTAGACCAAATCGAAGAGACTATAGCGGGGCTTGAAGAATTAAATAAAAACATTTTTACTTGGGGGTTAACGGGAAACGTTTCAACCGTTACGCCGCCCATTGAGCAATATATTTCTTATTTTGAAAACGTACAGTCTATAAACGTTTTGCTTGCTTTTTTCTATTCGCCTATTTTAATCTTGGTTGTTTTCTTCATTTTTATGATTTCAAAGTTTGTAGTTGAAAACGACAAAAATGAAATAGCAATGTTAAACTCGCGCGGCGCTTCAAGAAAGCAAATTCTTACTCTGTATTTAATACAAGGCGGTCTTGTTACGCTTATTGGCGTGATTATTGCTCCCTTGCTTGCCGTATTTATATGTCGCCTGTTAGGTGCGTCCTCCGGATTCTTAGAATTCGGGCAAAACGCACCTATGAAGATAAATTTATCAGCTTCTGCATACGTTTTTGGCATTTTAGCAGGTGCTCTTGCAATTTCCACAATGCTTGTACCCGTTTTCCGTGCAGCAAAGGTAGAAATTGTACAGTTTAAGCGAAAAATCAAGGCTTCGCATATCGGAACAGTTATTTCCGCCGTTGTAGCCGCTGTACTAGGCGGTTTAGCCGTATATGCCTATTACGTGTTGGTTTATCAAGGCGAAGGCTTACTTACGGAAAAAGGCGGCATTCAACCGCTTGCATACGTGTTTTTAATTTCATTGTTTGCATCGGTTGGCTTGATTTTTACACTCATTTATCCGCTGTTTCTCAAGCTGTTTTTACTCATCTTCGGCAAAAAGTCCTCTGCATCGACTTATTCTGCATTTTCGCGAATTTCAAAGCTTGAAATTAAAGAAAAATTCGTGGTTATTTTCTTAACGCTTACTATTGCTTTAGGCGTATTTTCTTCGATTTCCGCACGCACCTTAAACGGTAATATGCAAAACACAATCAGATATCGGTATCCGTGCGACATTATTGCAGAGGTAAAATACTATAAAACTTCAAATTCGGAAAAGCTGAATATGCCTTATTTATTTGAAGATATTGAAGGAATTGACGCTACAAAAATTACAACGGGTAATAATCCCAGAATAAACACTTCCTTTGGTAATAAGCTGACGAGCGATATTGATTTTATGGCTCTTAATCCCGAAGAATTCGGCAATATTGTTACTTGGGACGATTCAATTCTGCCGCTTCCGCTGAAAAATTATTTGGATTTACTTGCAGAAAATCCCCAAGGCTGTATAATTTCGCCTAACACTGCGGCGGCTCTTGGGAATTTAAAGGTAGGGGATTCAGTTTTAATTAGACCTGATTCTTCATTAAACGGCGGTGCTGTTATCGTCAGCGAAGTTTTGGCCATTGTTGATGCTTGGCCTACCTATTACAGCACTATTGACGTTGTGGGCGGCACCCCAAAAAACAATTTCTTGGTTGTTGTTAATTCTTCTGCGTGCGATAAGGTTGCTGAAAATCTGCCTTATAAGGTTTGGATGAATACGGATAAAACTGTTTCCGAGCTTAAGCAGATAACAATTTCAAAGGGCGTTGAGTTTAAAACGAGCGCACGTCTTGTTAATATAGTTAACGGTGCACGTGAGGTTTATTTAGGCGAAATCAATCCAATTCGCCAGGCTGTTAACGGTTCCTTATCCCTTGGCTTCATTGCAGTAATTTTAATTTGCGCAATCGGTTTTATAATTTATTGGGCGATTTCAATAAAAAGCAGAACGCTGCAAATTGGAACGATGCGCGCACTCGGTATGTCATTTAAGGACGTATTCAAAATGATTATGTTGGAAGAAGGCCTTCTGTGCATTCTGCCGTTAGTGTTGGGTATTGCCGCAGGTATTTTATCGGGCTTTTTGTTTACACCACTTTTACAGTCTGCATTTGAAAGCATGGGGCAGATGCCCGAATACAAGGTTCTGTTTGAAACAAGCGACCTTGTCAAACTGCTGGTATTGTTTGCTATATTGATTGCAATTACCGTTGTTGCCGCAATCGTTATGCTTAAGCGTATCAAAGCCGCGTCTGCAATTAAATTGGGGGAGGAATAAGCTATGAATAAAATTATTCAAGGTATTAATATATCTAAAGAATTTCCCTCAGGAAGCGGCAAAATAAAAGTTTTAAAGAATGTTGACGTTGATTTTGAAACAAAAACCTTATCTATTCTAAAGGGGCGCTCAGGCAGCGGTAAAACTACACTTATGAACATTTTGGGCGGTCTTGACAGTGCTACCGCAGGAACTGTGCTAATTAACGGCAAGGACATTTCGAAGCTGACGGAAGCTCAAACCAACAATTTGCGCAAAAAAAACATTTCCTTTGTTTTTCAGTCTGTTGCACTTCTCGGCACTATGAACGCTTACGAAAATATCGAGTTTATGCTTCGCATTGCAGGTCTGCCGATGGAAAAGGATCGAATTTTACATTGTCTTGACCTGGTAGGACTAAAAAACAGAGCATACCATATGCCGTATCAGCTTTCGGGTGGAGAACAACAAAGGGTAGCTATTGCGCGTGCAATAGTTCATAAGCCTAAAATTGTTTTTGCCGATGAACCCACCGCCCAGCTGGACAGTGAAACCTCAAAACAGATTATGAAGATGTTTCATCATCTAATTAAGGAAGAAGACATTACCGTTGTGATGACAACCCACGACCAGAGTATGATGGAGCTTGCACACAAGGTATATACCTTAGACGACGGAAAAATTTGCGATATTTCTATAAACAAGGAGGTGCAATAACTTGTCAAATCCTATTGTTTACTGCGAAAATCTCGTTAGAATTTATCGCACGGACGAAACTGAGGTTTTAGCGCTTCAAGGTCTTGATTTGACGATTGAAGAAGGTGAGCTTGTTGCTTTAATCGGCGCAAGCGGTAGCGGAAAAAGTACGTTTTTGAATATTTTAGGCGGTCTTGATAAGCCAAGCGCCGGAAATATTTTTGTTGACGGAACCGACCTTTCCAAGCTTTCAAATAAAGAACTTATGTTATATAAGCGCAACAAGGTTTCGTTTATTTGGCAAAATAGCGCACGTAACCTTCTGCCGTATTTAACAGCTTTGGAAAATATAGTTTTGCCAATGGAGATTTTAGGCAAAAAGCCCGATTATAATCAGGCAAAGCATCTTCTTGAGCTTGTCGGAATCGGAGATAAAATGAATTCAAAGCTTTTTACTCTTTCAGGTGGAGAACAGCAAAGAGTAGCTATTGCAATGGCACTTACAAACAAGCCAAAATTGCTTTTAGCCGACGAGCCGACGGGCGCTGTTGATAACGCCACGGCTACGGTTATTCTTGATTTATTCAGAAAAATAAATACCGAGCTCGGTATAACCGTTGTTATTGTTACACACGATATGAAGCTTTCCGCTAAGGTTGACAGAGTTATAAGAATTCGTGACGGAAGAACAAGTACCGAGTATATTAAACTTGAAAGCAGCGATAACAACAATAACAACTTTTCTTTCGGCGCTTTTGACGAGGATGCTACTCACCAGGAATTTGTTGTTGTTGATAGAGTTGGCAGATTGCAAATTCCCGCCGAAATGCTTACTGCGGCAAAGATTTCTCCTATGAGCCGAATTAAGCTGGAATTTGATAAAGACGGCCATATTGTTCTTATTCCTTTTGAATAAAATAAAAAAGGCAAGCTTTTTTATAACAGCTTGCTTTCTTTGTTATATGTTTTATACGTTATGCAAAATAAATCTTTCTAATTTTACTAAAGTTTCAAAAATTTTTCCATATTTTACCTTGACACAAAAAACTTTTTAATATAATATTGTAATTACTTTATAATGCTGAGGAAGTTTTTTTATGCTTACACCCGACGAATTATTTTGGTTATACGTAAATAATTCTAAAAAGATGAATGCAAGGCGCTTTAATGAATTATACTTTAATTATGAAGAAAAAGAAGCACTGCTTGCTGATATTGACAGCGTTAAATATTTTGACGATGCACTAAAGGAAGAACTTAAAAACGGCGCTTGGCTAAAAAGCTGCGATAAAATTTTAAATTATATGCAGCAGAATAAAATCGGTGTAGTTTTCTATAATTCAAATCACTATCCTCAAAGCTTAAGAAATATTGATAATCCTCCTGCCGTTCTTTACTACATCGGTAAGTTATCGTTGCTTGATAAGAATTGCGTTGCTGTTATCGGTTCACGTCATTGTACTTCGTACGGTAAAATCTGTACCGAACGCTTTTCCAAAGCTCTTTCGCAAAACGATATTTGTATTATCTCGGGTATGGCAGACGGTATCGACGGCATTGCACAATCAGCGGCTCTTGACGAAAACGGTTCTACCGTTGCTGTGCTGGGTGGCGGAGTAGATTATATTTATCCTGCGGCAAATACCGCGTTATACCACAAACTATGCGCTCACGGGTTAGTTTTAAGTGAATACCCGCTTTCAACAAGACCACAGCAAGCATATTTTCCGCAACGAAACAGAATTATTATCGGTTTGGCAAAATGCTTGTTGATTATCGAAGCAGGTGTGCCCAGCGGAACGATGTCAACAGCTGATTTTGCATTAGAGCAGGGTAAAAGCATTTACTGTATTCCCGGAAGAATTGATTCCCAAGCAAGTGCAGGAACGAATTATTTGATTAAAAACGGCTGTCTTTGTGCCACAGAGCCCGAAGATATTTTATATGAATTTGGTATTGTTCCAAGTAATAAATTAAAAAAGCCTGCTTTGAATTTTGATGAATTTGACGAAACGCAGGTTGCTGTTTTAAAATTACTTATGCATGAGGAAATGACCTTTGCTCAATTAGAGGAAAGATTAAAAATTGATTCTGCTGAGTTAAATACGGCTGTAACAATGCTTGAGATTTACGGCGTTATTTCTCAAGAAGCCGGTAGAACTTACGTACTAAAAAAATAAAGGCGGTTTTTTATGGCAAAACTTATGATTGTGGAATCACCACATAAAGCAAAAACAATTAGCAAATTTTTAGGAAAAGAATTTAAAGTACTTGCAAGCGGCGGTCATATTATCGACTTACCCAAAAGCAAGTTGGGTATTAAAATTGATGACGGTTTTACGCCTCAATATACTCTTATTTCTGCAAAAAAAGAGCTTGCCAACGAGTTAAAGGAAGAAGCAAAAAAAGCCGATGCAGTTTTTCTTGCAACCGACCCTGATAGAGAAGGTGAAGCAATTTCCTGGCATTTAGCAAGCTTGTTAAAGATTTCACCCGAAAAAGCTTGTAGAGTTGTTTTTAATGAAATTACTAAAAACTGCGTTACCAACGCTTTAAAGACGCCCCGTCAAATCGACCTTGACCTCGTTAACGCACAGCAAGCACGCCGTGTGCTTGACAGACTTGTAGGTTATGAAATCAGTCCTATTTTATGGCACAAAATCAAAAGTGGTTTGAGTGCAGGTAGAGTACAGTCTGCCGTTACTAAAATGGTTGTTGACCGAGAAAGAGAAATTGAGAACTTCGTTCCCGTTGAATTTTGGGAACTTGATTCCGTTTTTTCAACACAAAAGCCGAAGAAAAAATTTACCGCACACTTTTACGGCGACGTTAACGGAAAAATTGAGCTTAATAACGAACAGCAAGTTTTAGCAATTACCGACGAGCTTCTAAATGCTTCATACGTTGTCAGCGAATACAAAGAGGGCTCAAAATCACAAAATCCGCAACCGCCCTTTACTACAAGTGTGCTTCAGCAGGATGCTTCAAGAAAGCTTGGCTTCACAACAAAGAAGACCATGATGCTTGCTCAACAGCTTTATGAAGGTGTTGAAATTCAAGGCTTGGGTGCAGTAGGCTTGATTACGTACATTCGTACCGACTCGGTTCGTATTGCCGCAGAAGCCATTGAAGACGTGCGCGAATATATTGCTAAAAATTACGATGCAAAATACCTTCCTGCAAAACCGAATTATTATAAAACAAAGAAAAACATTCAGGATGCTCACGAGGCCATTCGTCCCGCAAATATTGAGCTTACGCCTGAAGACGTTAAATCAAGCCTTACTAACGACCAATACAAGCTTTACAAGCTAATTTACGAAAGATTCGTGGCTTGCCAAATGTCGCCTGCAAAATATTCTACAATCAACGTTAGTATTTTAGCTAACGACAAATACGTATTTAAGGCAAGTGCCTCAAAGCGCACTTTTGACGGCTTTATGTGTTTATACGCCATCGAAAAGGAAGAAAATGCAAAAACAAGCCTTCCTGAAATGTCAATCGGTGATATGCTCAGTTGGATTTCTTTTGAAAATCAACAGCATTTTACACAACCGCCTCAGCGCTATAACGAAGCATCGTTAGTTAAAGAAATGGAGGCAAAGGGGATAGGCAGACCAAGTACCTATGCTCCTACAGTTTCAACAATTCTTGAAAGAGATTATATCGAAAGAGAAAAGAAAATTTTAAAACCCACTAATTTAGGTGTTTGCGTTACCGATATGATGGCAGCAAACTTCCCTGATATTGTTGACTTAAAATTCACCGCGTCTATGGAAGAAAAGCTTGACGATATTGAATCGGGAGATAAAAATTGGGTTAAGGTTATAAACGATTTCTACGGTCCGTTCAAGAAAACGCTTGATAAGGCGAGCCAAATCGAGCGCGTTAAGGTACCCGTGGTTGAAACGGAAGAGCCCTGTCCCAAATGCGGCGCAAAAATGGTTGTAAGATCAGGCAGATTCGGTAAATTCCTTGCTTGTCCTAATTATCCTGATTGTAAAACCACGAAGCCGATGCCTGCTGATGAGGTTAAGGTGCCGTGTCCCAAATGCGGCGGCAAGCTCGTTCAACGTATTTCCAAAAAGAAGAAGAAATTCTACGGGTGTACCAATTATCCGGAATGTAATTTTGCTTCAACCGGATTACCTACGGGCGAAAGATGCCCCGAATGCGGCGATTTCTTAATTGCCGGCTTCAGAGGAAAAATTTTGTGCAATAATTTTGAATGTAAATATTTTAAACCCGCTAAAAAAGAAAACGAAAAAGAGAACTGATAAATGAAGGTTACTATTATAGGTGCAGGTCTTGCAGGATGTGAGGCTGCATATCAGCTTTTAAAACGAGGCGTAGAGGTTGATTTATACGAAATGCGCCCTAAAAAGCTTACGCCCGCTCACCACGGCGACGGCTTTGCAGAACTTGTTTGTTCCAATTCCTTACGGTCGGACAGACTTGAAAACGCCGCAGGCTTATTAAAAGCAGAGCTACGCGCACTTGATTCAATTATTATGCGTGCCGCTGACAAAACAAGCGTTCCTGCAGGTGGAGCTCTGGCGGTTGACAGAGAAAGCTTTTCTAAAGAAATAAAAGATATTTTATTTTCCTTTGATAATTTTAATTTTATTAACGAAGAAATAACGAATCTTTCTTTTGATACTCCCGTTATTGTTTGTGCAGGACCTCTTTGTTCCGATGCTCTTGCCGAAAGCATTAAAGAGCTTACGGGCGAAGAATACTGCCATTTCTTTGATGCGGCGGCACCTATTGTTACCAAAGACTCTATTGATTTTAACAAGGCTTTTTGTGCAGGCAGATATAATCGCGGAGACGATTATATTAACTGTCCGATGACAAAGGAAGAATATGATAGCTTTGTCAGTGCTTTGGTTTCCGCCCAGGTGGCTGACGTTCACGGCTTTGAAGGTCAGGTTTTTGAAGGCTGTATGCCTATAGAGGTTATGGCGTCACGCGGCAGCGAAACTCTTGCATTTGGTCCCTGCAAGCCCGTAGGGATTATTAATCCAAAAACTAATAGCGAGCCTTATGCCTGTGTACAGCTGAGGCAGGACGATGCCGCTGATACTCTTTATAATATTGTTGGCTTTCAAACACACTTAAAGTTTGGCGAGCAAAAACGTGTTTTTTCTATGATTCCGGGGCTTGAAAATTGCGAAATTGTTCGCTACGGAGTAATGCATCGTAACACCTTTATTTGCTCACCTAAGGTTTTAGACCATACTTATGCACTTAAATCTAATCCAAACATTGCATTTGGCGGTCAAATTACAGGCGTTGAAGGTTACATTGAATCCACTGCATCGGGTTTTGTTGCGGCAGTTTCAATGTATCAGCGTCTTTTGAATCAGCCTATTACGGATTTTACCGATAAAACGGCTATTGGAGCTTTAGGTCATTATATTTCATCGGGAAGCGGAAGAAATTTTCAACCAATGAACGTAAATTTCGGTATTATTGCTTCGCCAAATGAAAAAATTAAAGGCGGTAAGCAAGCTAGGTATCTATTTATTGCTAACCGTGCACTAACTATTATTAACGAATTAAAGGAGACAATCTAAATGGAATTCAGAGGCACTACCATTGTTTGCGTAAGAAAAGACGGCAAATGTGCTTTAGCGGGTGACGGTCAGGTTACAATGGGGGAATCCGTTGTAATGAAGGCTACTGCCGTAAAAGTGCGTAAGCTTTTTAACGATACCGTTTCCGTTGGCTTTGCAGGCTCTGTTTCCGACGCTTTTACACTTTGTGATTTATTTGAAGCAAAGCTGCAGGAGCATTCGGGTAATTTATACAGAGCAAGCGTTGAGCTTGTTAAAATGTGGCGCAGGGACAGAGCGTTAAGCAAATTAGAAGCCATGCTTATTGCCGCTGATAAGAATTCTACCCTTGTGCTTTCGGGCACGGGCGAAATTATTGAACCCGACGACGGAATTGTTGCCATTGGCAGTGGCGGTAACTATGCCCTTGCCGCAGCAAGAGCTTTATCGCAAAATACTGACCTTGAACCAAAAGAAATCGCATATAAAGCCCTTAAAATAGCAGGGGAGATTTGCGTATATACTAACGACCACATTACTGTTTTGGAGGTTTAATAATGCAATATTCACCCAAAGAAGTTGTTGACGAGTTAAGCAGATATATTATCGGTCAAAACGAAGCAAAACGCTCCGTTGCCATTGCGCTTAGAAATCGCTACCGTCGCAGTATGCTTCCTAAAGAATTACAAAACGAAATTACTCCTAAAAATATAATTATGTCAGGCCCAACGGGCGTTGGTAAAACGGAAATAGCACGCCGAATTGCAAAAATCGTAGGCGCTCCCTTTGTAAAGGTAGAAGCTACAAAGTTTACCGAGGTCGGATACGTTGGAAGAGACGTTGATTCTATGATTCGCGATTTAGCCGAAGCATCTATTCGCCTTATCAAAGAAGAAAAAACTGCCCAACTGCACGATAAGCTTGAAAATATGACCACTAACCGTCTTATTGATATTCTTCTGCCTATGAGAAAGAAAAAGGATAACGAGGCAGACGATATAGCAGTTCGTCGCGATGCTATTAAGGGTGACCTTGAATCAGGCAAGATTGAAGACCTTACAATAGAGGTTGAGGTCGAGGATAAGCCTGCTAATATGAACGTTGAAATGCCCGGTCAGCCTGAGATAGTTATCGGTGATATTTTCGGCTCTATGATGCCAAAACGCACAAAAAAGCGCAAACTTCCCATTAAAGAAGCAAGAAAGGTCATCTCTCAGCAGGAGCTTAACAGACTGCTTGATATGGACTCTGTTATTCAAGAGGCTCTTGAGCGTGCCGAGCAAAGCGGTATTATTTTTATTGATGAAATTGATAAAATTGCATCGGGCGCGGCATCTGGGCGTGGACCCGACGTAAGCAGAGAAGGCGTGCAAAGAGATATTTTGCCCCTTGTTGAAGGTTGCACCGTAAGCACAAAATACGGTCCGATAAAAACTGATTATATTCTTTTTATTGCTGCAGGTGCATTCCACTTATCAAAAATTACTGACCTTATTCCCGAACTTCAAGGCAGATTTCCTCTTCACGTTGAGCTGAATGCATTAGGCGAAAAAGAGCTGAAAGATATTTTAGTTCGCACCGATAATGCCTTGATTAATCAATATAAGGCACTTTTAAAAGTCGATAACGTTGATTTGGTATTTACAGATGAAGCTATTGATATGATTGCACATTACGCTTTTATCGAAAACGAGGTTAAGGAAAACATCGGCGCAAGACGTTTAACTGCCGTTATGGAAAAACTACTTGACGAGCTTTCTTTTTGTGCAACTGATGAAATACCCTTGCATGAGGTAATTATTGATAAAGAGTATATCAATAAACATTTGGGAGAAAATGCTTCGGATAAGGATATTAAAAAATATATAATTTAATTTAAAACGCATTTGGCTTTTTTATTCTCGCGCCGAATGCGTTTTTTATATTTTAAATTGCATAAAAGCTTAAATTATACAGAAAATAATTGCATAAATTTATAAAAAGGAGTGCTTTTTATATGAAAGCAATTATTTTAGCAGGCGGAATGGGCACACGTCTTCAGCCGCTGACTCAAGAGTTGCCTAAACCAATGATAGACGTATTAAACAGACCGCTTTTGGAATATTCAATTAAGCTGTTAAAAACACACGGAATAGATAAAATAGGTGTCACTTTAATGTTTTTGCCTCAAATAATTAAAAATTACTTTAAATCAGGCGAAGATTGTGGGGTCGATATACATTATTTTGAAGAAACTTCCCCTCGCGGAACAGCGGGTAGTGTTAAAGCTGCCGAAGAGTTTTTGGACGAAGACTTTGTTGTGCTTAGCGGCGATGCACTAACAAACGTTGATTTATCGAAAATAATTCTTTTTCATAACGCAAAGGGCGCTGATGTAACAATTGTTTTATCTAAACAGCCGTCGCCGCTGGAATACGGTGTTGTACAAATTGATACGTCGTGTAAGGTTATTTCCTTTTTAGAAAAGCCGAATTGGGAAAACGTTGTTACCAACACGGTTAATACAGGGATTTATATAATTAAAAAATCAATTTTAGATAAAATTCCTGCCAACGTAAGCTTTGATTTCAGCCGCGACCTTTTTCCTGCGCTTTTGGCGGAAAACGCAAAAATTTACGGTTATATCACCGAGGATTATTGGTGCGATTTAGGCAATCCATGCTCATATTTGCAAGCTAATGCCGATATATTGAACGGAAAAGTATTTTTTAATAAATATGAAAATATTTTAGAAGAAAACGTTCAGATTTCTGAAGCCGTTAAACTGATTCCGCCCGTTTATATTGGCAAAAATACAATAATAAAAGGAGCTTGTACGATCGGTCCTTGCGTTACAATTGGCGAAAATTGCATTATTGATAACGCAAATATATCTTCATCGGTAATTTGGAAAAATTCTGTTTTAACCGCATGTGAATTCAAAAACTCTGTTTTAGGGGAAAAATCAAAAATTAACGGTGCTGTTTTAGGCGGTAATAACGTTATAGGTTCAAACGTTATTGTAGAAAACGGCTGTCTGGTTAAAAACGGTTGTGTTATTTATAACAATATCTGTTTAAACGAACATTCAATTGTTGACGGAATAATTAAAAATTGGACACAAAAAAAGAAAACTCTATGGGATAACGGTACAATTTGCGGTATTTGGGATAATGAAATTTGTTCCGAGCATTTAATGGGTATAGCATCTTCTTTTAAAGCGAAAGAAATTCTTATCGCAACGTCAAAAACGCCTCTGGGAAGCGCGATAGGTACACTTTTAGCTTCATTTTATACTCTTTGCGGAACAAACGTTTACCTTGCACAGACTAACGAATACAGTTGCAGATTTTTTTCATCTGTAAACAAAAAGCGTGCCGTTTATATTAACGAAACAGATAAAAAGCTTTCCATTGATTTAATTGAAGATAACGGATTAAATATCCCGTCTGTTTTAGAGAGTAAAATTGATTTTAACAGCCGTGATTTCTCCGGACACAGCGGTAAAATCATTAAGCTAAAATCATTGAACAAAGATTTTGAATATTTTCTGAATTCTGCCATTCCTTTTTCAAAGGGCTACGTTGAAATTTATTCAAAAAATAAAATTATGCTTCACAATTTAGTTTGGAAGGAAAACGATTTTGAAGGTGCTTCATCTTCCGCAGGCTGTCTTGCTTCCGTAAAGGCTAAAAACGGCACGGTAACCGACGTTTATACAAAAGACGGACGAATATCAACGTTTGAATTTATGCGCCTTAAAATAGCTATTACGGAGCTTTTAGGCGGTAAAGAAGTGTTTTTGCCGATTTATGCGCCCGAAGAAGCCGTTGAGCTTGCTCAAAAATCAGGCTTAAAGGTTTTAAACACCTTACAGCACAAAGGCAATTCAATGCAACAAGCAAATAGCTTTAATTCCGTTTCCGTGTTACTTGAGTACGTACCGGAATTTTTTGCCCAGGCATTATCGTTATATCTTTCTACCAAGGATTTTGAAAAAGGTAATATTTTATACGCAAGCTATAATTTTTCTTGTCCAAGCGAAAAAGCCTGCAATTTAATTTATGCTCTTAATAAGAACCACTCTAAAATAATTACTGCAAACTATCGGGACAGTCACATAACAATCGTTCCGAAAAACAACGGTTATTCTTTTACTGCTTACGGCAAGTTTTTTAAAGAAGAATATGCTCCCGATCAAGTAGTTGAATTTGTTAACGATACCATAAACACGCTAAAATAAAAAATATTTTTACGGTTAAGTATTTATTTGTACTTAACCTTTTTTTACAAATTACGATATACTTTTCAAAGGCGCCGAACACATAATTACTTGCAAAAAATTTCCTGATAGTGTATAATTTAGTAATAGAAAACATAATGGAGGTATATTTGTGGCAAAAACAAAACACAAGCTTCGTATAATACCACTCGGCGGCGTTGAAGAAATCGGTAAAAATATGACCGCTGTTGAGTACGGTAATGATATAGTTATTATTGACTGCGGCTCAATGTTTCCAAATGAAGATTTGTACGGCATTGACCTGGTTATTCCGGATACTTCTTATCTTGAAAAGAACGCTGATAAAATCAGAGCGTTTATAATTTCTCACGGGCACGAGGACCATATCGGCGCAATACCGTACGTATTTCAAAAAATAAATGCGCCCATTTTCTGCACAAGGCTGACTCAGGCACTAATTGAAAACAAGCTCAAAGAGCATAATATGCCCAACAAAATTAAAATTAATTGCATCAAGCCTAAGGACGTTGTTCGCATCGGTTGCTTTTCCATTGAATTTATAAAAACAAATCACTCCATTGCAGGTGCAGTTGCGATGGCTATTGCAACACCTGTGGGAACGATTATTCACACGGGCGATTTTAAGGTTGATTACACCCCCGTTGACGGTGATGTTATTGACCTGGCTACATTTTCGCGCTACGGTGAAGAAGGCGTGCTTCTGTTAATGTCAGACAGCACAAACGCAGAACGCGACGGCTTTACAATGAGTGAGAGCAAGGTAGGCGAATGCTTTGAAAAATATTTTGACGAAGGAGCTGATAAACGAATTATCGTTGCTACCTTCGCAAGTAATATTCACAGAATTCAGTAGATTATTGATTGTGTTGAAAAGTATAATCGAAAAGTTTGCTTTATGGGCAGAAGCATGGAAAACGTTTCTGCCATTGCGGCAGAGCTCGGAGAGCTTATTGTTAACCCCAACACCATCATAACCCAAGATAAAGCAGAAAATATGCCCAAAGAAAAGGTTGTTATTATCACAACCGGCTCCCAAGGCGAGCCCATGAGCGGTCTTGCACGTTTAGCATCCGGTGACCACGCAAAGCTCAAGCTTAAAAAGGGTGATATGGTTATCGTTTCCGCATCGGCAATTCCCGGTAACGAGCGTATGGTTTACAGGGTTATAAACAATCTTTACCGCTTAGGAGTGCTTGTTATTTATGAGGCTCTTGAAACCGTACACGTTTCAGGGCATGCCTGCAAGGAGGAATTAAAGCTCATTCTTGCATTAACAAAGCCGAAATATTTTATGCCGGTGCACGGCGAATACCGTCATTTAGTACAGCATGCAATGCTTGCCGAAAAGAACGGTATCGAAAGCAGTAATATTTTTATGGCTGAAATAGGAAAAGTGCTTGAAATCAGCAAAACCGAAGCCAAATTCAACGGTAACGTTCCTTCGGGTATCGTGATGGTTGACGGGCTTGGTGTAGGCGACGTAGGTAACGTGGTGCTTCGTGACAGAAAGGTACTTTCGCAAGACGGTCTTGTTGTTGTTTGTATTACCCGTTCAAGTGACGATGGCTCGCTTTTGACCGAACCCGATATTATTTCTCGCGGCTTCATTTATATGAAGGATAATGAAGATTTAATCAACGAGTCAAAGCGCATTGTTCAGGAATTGGTTGAAGATATGAGTGCTTCCAAGCTACACGATTGGTCATATATTAAAAATGAAATTAGGCATCAATTAAGAGAATACCTTTATACAAAGACAAAGCGTACTCCAATGATTTTGCCAATGATTATTGAGATATGAGAAATAATAAAGTAAACGCTCCCACTAATGAAGAAAAAAATAAAAATAATATCGAAAAAAGAAAGAAAACTGCAAAAATAACAATACAAATCAGAAGTTTTGCTGATTTTGTCGATTGGTTTGAGCATACAAAACGCCGTTTTCTGCTTTTTTTAGGTAAACATATCGGCACAGGCCGTGATACACGCGCAACTATAAAAAAAATTAGACCATGGTCAATTTATCTGTTAAGTTCGTTGCTCGTTATCGTTATTTTTGCTTGCGCTATTTCAATTACTCTATCTTCATTATTCGGTGCCGTTAACGTGTGGGACAAAACTCCCGTTTTATTTACCATAAGTAGCGGTGCATCCATGTCAACAGTTGCAAACAAGCTTGAAGACGAAAACCTTATAAATTCATCCTTTGGCATTAAGCTTTTAGCTGATTTTACAAGCGTTTCTTCAAAAATTCAAAGCGGCGAATACGTGCTGGACAGATCAATGTCTGCACAGCAAATTTTAGATATAATCACACGTCCAACAGCTTCTGCACGTGTTGTTACTGTAACCTTGGTTGAAGGTACAACCGTTGAAGATTTTGCTGATATGCTTGTTGCCGGCGGTATTATTTCGTCTAAGGAAAGCTTTTTATCTGATTGCAGAAACGCCCGTAATTTTTCGGATTATTATTTTGTTCCTGAGCTTTATAATATGGGAAATTTAAAATACTTGTTAGAGGGCTATTTATTTCCCGATACATACGAATTTTATGTTAATTCTTCCAACGAAACCGTTATTAAAAAGCTTTTATCGCGCACAAACACCATTTATACCGCAGAATATACCGAACGCGCCAATAAATTAGGCTTAACAATGCATCAGGTTCTAACACTTGCCTCTATTATTGAAAAAGAGGGCAGGGGGGAGGACTTTGCAAAAATATCCGCCGTATTCCACAACAGAATTAAAAAGGGAATGCGCTTGGAATCCGACGTTACCGTTCAGTATGCCTTAGGCGTTAAAAGGCTTGTTTTAACTTCTCAAGAGCTGCAAGTTGATTCACCTTACAATACTTATAAAGTAACGGGAATTCCTGCAGGTCCTATTTGTAATCCAAGTAAAAACGCCATTGTTGCCGCGCTTTATCCAAACGAAGATATATTATCTCAAGGCTATTTGTACTTTACTCTTACCGACCCTTATACCGGTGAGGTTGCGTATTCAAAAACCTACGAGGAACATGTAAAAATCAAAAATCAATATCAATCCGTATGGCAGGCCTATGATAAGGCACAAGGTAATTAAATGAAAAAGGTTACTATTTATACAGACGGTGCTTGCTCCGGCAATCCCGGCGTTGGCGGTTGGGGCGCAATTTTAATGTATAATGGCTTTGAAAAAGAAATCAGCGGTTTTTCCGAGCTTACTACCAATAATAAAATGGAGCTCACCGCAGCAATCGAAGCTTTGAACATGTTAATAGAGCCTTGCGAGGTGAATTTATACTCTGACAGCGCTTATTTGGTTAACGCTTTTAATGAAAAATGGATATATGGCTGGAAGCAAAAAAATTGGTTAAAGGCGGGCAAAGAAATTCCTAACTGCGAGCTGTGGAAATGTCTTTATAACCTCAATAAAACCCATAAAATTACTTTTATTAAGGTAAAAGGGCACGCAGATAACGAATATAATAATCGCTGTGATAAGCTTGCAACCGGTGCAATCAAAGAATTTGCAAAGCAAATGTAAATATCTAATATTTAATAAATTTGGCCCTTGATAACGTTTTATCAGGGGCTGCTTTTTTAATTGTAAAAAATTTGTAACATTTTGCCGTTTCGCATTGACAATTAATATGTAAAACTCTATAATAATTGTTACAAAAGTATTACAATTAGAGGCAAAAATGAGAAAAGAACACCGAAAAAATCGCATTAATTACATAAACAACACCAAGAAAATATATATTTTGCGCAGAGTTGCTGCGGTATTTATCGCAATTTTATTGTTATCCGTACTGCTTTTTATACTTTTTTATAAAGAACCCAATGAGCCGACATCAAATGAAGTCATAAAAACTCCAAATAATACGTTCAACACAGTAAAAACAACCCCAAATACACCGCAAATCGATAAAAAAATAACGATTTTACTATATCACACACATAATGACGAAGCCTACTATAAAAACGGAAAAAATTATTTAGAAACCGACGTGGGACGCTCAAACGATGAAAATTATAACGTAATAGCCGTTGGTAAGGTATTAGCAGAGAGCCTTAAAAAACTCGGATTTAACGTGCTTCACGATAAATCTGACAACATTTCCGATGGTTTTAATAACGCATACGATACAAGCTATAAAAACATTAAAAATTACAAGGATATAGATATTTATATTGATCTTCACAGAGATGCATATTCAGCCGATGGGGGCAAAAATTACATTTCCGGCGCTTTAGGCAAAGAATATGCTTTTATTAGATTTGTAGTAGCTAACGGTACTAATTATAATAAAAAACCCAATTTTAAAAAAAACTATGAATTAGCTGAAAATTTAAAAAACGAATTAAATAAAATAGAGAACGGTATTTGTAAAGATACTTTTATCAAGGATGCGAGATTAAATCAGCATATTTCTGATAAATGCTTACTTGTTGAAATCGGTAATGAAAAAAACGATATTAAGCAAGTTAAAAACAGCGCAGAGCTTTTAGCTAAAGCAATAGCTCAAATTCAAGAAAACTATTGACAATCCGCATTATATGCGCTAAAATATACTTAACTCTTCGCAAAACTTGTGTTTTGCGAATAATTAGCAAGGTGAAGGAATACAGAAAATGGCTTCTATCACCTCAAAAACCGCCTTAAAATCGCGTTTTTTAGTGTTAAATAGCGTTTTTTATATGTTTGATTTTTTAACTTTATGTTTATTTAACTGCTAACTTGTTTGTTTTAA
>JAZNXV010000002.1:0-7438 GCA_045594045.1 Clostridia bacterium | reverse complement strand
TAATATATATGTATTTATATATTCTTCTGCGAGGTAAAAAATGGACGACATATTGGCTATAGATATCGGCGGCTCAAAAATTAGTATGGGTATAGTTGATAGGGAAACAGGCGTTGTGAAGGCAAAAATAAAAAAACTTCTTCCGAAAAAGTACGATGTAAGCACGCTGCTTGAAATTATATACGAAAATGCAGAAAATTTATTGCAATACAATCCCGTTGCGATAGGGGTAACAATTCCGGGGTTAGCCGATGCGCAAAACGGTGTATGGGTTTACGCACCATTTTCGGGAATAAAAAACGTAAACGTAGGCAAGCTTTTAGGTGATAAATATTCTTTACCCGTCTATATTGAAAACGACGTTAATGCTTGCGCTATAGCCGAAAAAATTTACGGTTGCTGCAAGGCTGAAAACGATTTTTTGTGGGTAACCGTAAGCAACGGTATAGGTGGAGCTTTATTTTTGAACGGTAAATTATATTTGGGTGCGACTAATAATGCAGGAGAAATAGGTCATTTAATCGTTGAAGAAAATACCGATAAAAAATGCGGTTGCGGCTCTTACGGGTGCCTTGAGGCTATGGCGTCGGGTAATGCGATTGAAAAAAGCTATCAGGCGGCAACAGGCAAATGCTTAAACGGCGAAGCTATTGCAAAGGCGTATGCTGACGGTGACAAAAATGCTAAAGAAATCTATGCTTTGGCAGGCAGATATATAGGCAAAGCACTGGCGAATTGCATAAATATTTTAGGAATTAACAAAATTGTTTTAGGCGGCGGCGTTATGCAAAGCTTTGATATTATTTATCCGTATATTTCAGAAGGGATAAATAAATACGTATTTAAGGCTGCAAGCGAAGGATTATCGGTAGAAAAAAGCGGCTTGGGTTACGAGGCGGCACTAATAGGGTGCGCGGCTCTATGTAAGAGGGCGAAAAGTCCCTTAAACAGTGGCATTTGATGATTTGGTTTGTTGACATTGGCTTGGCAGCGTGATATAATAAAATCGCGCAGAAATCCTATAAATTTGTTATATATAACGCATATAAAGCAATAAGCGTGTGTCGAGGCTTTTTGAGCCAATTAAGGTCGAAAGAAATATTATAAACCCGACTTTGTCACATAGGCGTTGCGGGGAAATGAATATAGCGGGAGCTGATATGTTATGTGGTATGCATTTTTATTTTTATCAATACTGAGCCTGATTTTAACGGTTGCAATAGCTTTTTTAATTAATAAAACGTGGCTTTTGCACAAGAAAAAGTTAAACCTTTTTAACGCGCTGTTTTTAGGAATTTTTATTGCCACGTTCTTTGCGTTTTTGCCAATTTATCTTGGTAACGGAGCTTTGTCGCAGCTTGGCATTTTCAGGGCGTTTTTGCTTACACTTTTTGATTCTATTCAGACGGTTATTGCTGGTAGCGACGTAGGCGCTGTGGCAGAAGGCGTAAAAGGATGCCCCATTGAGCTTAACTTAATATATCAGGTATGGATGCTTGCAATATTTGTGCTTGAGCCTATTCTTGCTTTAGGATTTGTGCTTTCGCTGTTCAAAAACATATCGGCATATTTAAAATACTTAGCGGCTTGCTTGCGTCACGTGTACGTGTTTTCTGAACTTAACGAAAAATCTCTTGCACTTGCAACAGATATAAAGAAAAACAAGAAAAAAGCCGTAATCGTTTTCACAAACGTTGTAAAAGATAAAAACGAAAAGTTGCTTGAGCTTATTGAGAAAACAAAGATAATAAGCACTATCAACTTTGAAAAAGAAATTTCTACTATAAACTTTTTTATACATTCTAAAAGAAAAAGCATTTCGTTTTTTGCTATTGGGGAAAACGATGCAGACAATATAGAATGCGGAATAAAGCTTGTAAAAAAATACAATAAGCGTAAAAACGTAAACGTTTACGTTTTCTCTGCAAAAACCGAAAGCGAATTGCTTTTTGAAGCGTTGGATAAGGGCAAGGTTAAGGTTAGAAGGATTAACGAGGTACAGTCCCTTATAAACAAGGTGCTTTACGAGTGCGGAAACAGCTTCTTTGATAATGCGCAAGAGGACATCGACGGTACAAAAAAGGTTTCTGCCGTTATCGTTGGTATGGGGAACTACGGTACCGAAATGACAAAGGCGCTTGCGTGGTTCTGCCAAATGGACGGCTATAGAATAGAAATCAACGCCTTTGATAAGGACTCACAGGCGGAAGAAAAATTTATTGCCCTTGCACCTGAATTGATGTCTAAAGAATATAACGGAGTAATTAATGAAGGCGAAGCACAGTATAGCATAGCCGTTCATTCGGGTGTTGACGTTAATACCATAAGCTTTGCTGACGAATTAAAGAAAATAAAAAATGTCACCTATGCGTTGGTGGCTTTAGATAGTGATGATACAAATATACATACAGCGGTAATGCTCAGAATGTATTTTGAAAGAATGGGCATACATCCTGTTATTCAGGCAATAGTGCATAATTCTCAACGACGCAACGCGTTAACCGGAATTAAAAACGTTAAAGGGCAGGCGTACGACATTGAATTTATAGGAGATATAGATTCGTTATACGCTGTTGACGTAATTATTGCTTCACCCCTTGAACATGAGGCTCTTGAAAGGCATTTGAAATGGGGAAGCGAAGAAGAATTCTGGCAATATGAATATAATTACCGTTCTTCAATAGCTTCGGCAATCCATATGCGCGCAAGAGTAAACTGCAACATTCCCGGTGCGGATAAAAAGGAAGAAGAACTTACTAAAGAAGAAAGAGATATTATTGAGGTGTTAGAGCATCGCAGATGGAATGCCTATATGCGTGCCGAAGGCTTTGTGTTCAGCGGCTCAAAGGATGCAAGCAGCCGCAACTATCTGGCAAAAACGCATCACGACCTTGTGGACTTTTCCTCGCTTTCCGAAGAGGATAAGCGCAAGGACAGTAGGGTAGGAAGCAAATAAAAAGTTTAAAACTTGGTTGCTTTAAGTAATTTTAAAAACAATAAGATTGATATTCAATTAAAAAAGACATTTGCTAAAAAGGCAAATGTCTTTTTTTATATCAAAATTTTGTGCTGACATAAAAGTGTCGGTAAATATTTAACAAAGAGGTGTTATTCGGAATAAGGGGCGGTAGCGACAATATATTCTTGGCTTTTCCACTTGCCCGAAAAATATACAGCGATACCAAATATGGCTTCGGTTACCCAAGAAAGCACTATTGCAGCAAAAATACCGTACATTTGGTATTCTCCAAAGAGCCAATAGCTAAAACCTACACGGCTTATTGCATAGACTAAAGTTGAAATTACAAGTATTCTTCCTGCTCCTACGCTTCTGAAAAGCGCGTGGAACATATTATTAAAAGTGTTGAAGACCACAAAAGGCAAGCAGAATTGTAAAAATATATTTAAGTAATTGATAGATTCGGCTTTATCAAGAAACAACCCTGAAATAAAGTTGGCAAAAATAACAACGGGTATCAGCACGATTGCTAATATTGTGAGCGTTTGGGTTAACCCTATTTTTAATCCCTTTTTTATAATGGCATATTGTTTAGCCCCCATACATTGAGCCACGTAGGTTGAAATAGTTTTGTTTGAATTTTGGTAAATACTTGCTTCCAAATTATAAATCTGCATACCCACGGAATAGCCTGCAATTGCGCTTGTGCCGCACAGGTTGGTAAGCGGCGAAACAAGTGTTGTACATAAATACATTATTGATTGCTGCATAGTTGTTGGTACGCTAAAACGTATAGACTGCTTAAGCTCTTCTTTATCAAAATAAATTCCTTTAAAGGAAACACCCACTTGATTAAATGCTCTTAAAATCATTATAACGTAAAATACTGCAATTACAAAGGCAGAGAAAACTGACGCGATAGCTGTTCCTTCTACGCCTAAACCAAATAGCTTTATAAGAACGTAGTTTAACGTTATGTTGAGTACGTTAGATATTATCGATGCTATAAGGGGGAGCTTAGTCATGCCAAATGCGTTGGAAATGTATACACCGCACCAGTTGAAATGAAAAATAACCAAGCCACCAATATAAATTGAGTAATAAGCAAAGGCGGCGTCCCAAAGGGATTCTTCGATATTTAAAAAATGAAAAATCATAGGATGGAAAATAAGGCATATAGCAGAAAGAGTTATAACAACAATAGAGCTAAAAAGCATATTAACTTTTATAACGTTTGCAGTCTTTTTGTAATCGCCTGTGCCGATAAGCATCGCTACGTAGACCGAAAAACCTGTACCGTAGCCCCAGCAAATTGCAGATATAAACTGAATCAGCGGCGAAGTACTTCCGATGGCGGATAAGGCTTCTTCGCCAAGCAGATTACTTGACATCATTGAATTTATTATGCTGTGTGCATTAGATAATAACGCGCTTAAAATAAGTGGTATGGAAAAAACAAGAAAATTCTTTTTTATATTTCCTTCAAATATTTGCTTCATTTATAATCCTCGCTTGCATATTTCTAAGAGTTCATATATAATTATAGCAAGTAATCAAAAAAAATCAATATTTGCGTTTTTTATTCCAAATAATCAACAACGCGCAAAAAGAGGATAGAATGTATCAATCAGAGCGAACAGATGAAATAATTAAAATTTTAAAAAAGTACCACTATGTAACGGTGGATTTCTTGGTGGAACAAATTTGTTACAGTCCTGCCACTATTAGAAGAGATTTGACGTTTCTGGAAAAACAAGGGCTGGTAAAGCGTTCTTACGGCGGTGTAGAAATTAAAGATAACAATTATACTCCGTTCAGATTCAGACAGCACAGTATGAAAAAAGAAAAAAACAGTATTGCTCATTTTGCGGCATCGTTGATAAAGGACGGCGACACCGTGTTTATTGACGGTTCCACAAGCGCACAGTTTTTAGGTCACTTTCTTGCGCAAAAAAAGGATTTAACCGTAGTAACGAATAATATGCTTCTCGGTGCACAACTAAAGGAATACGGAATAAACACTTACGTAACAGGGGGATTTATAAGTGAGATTCCGGGGATTTTAGCAGGGGAACTTACAAATAAGACTTATGAAATGTTCCACGCGGATATTATGTTTTTTTCGACCATAGGGTTTGATAAAAACAACGTATATGAAAATTCAGAAATTTATTATCAGCACCACAAAATTATGCTTAAGAATTCAAACACACACGTTTACCTTTGCGGAAGCGATAAAATCGGGAAAAAAGGACGCCTTGTAAACTGCAACATTGATAATTTACACTATATCATAAGTGACAGTGAGGTTGATCGGGAAACAAAGGACTTACACCCAAATACTAAATTTATATGCATTTAGAATAAAACGGTAGGAATTTTAATAATAACAACGCACGGATAAAATGGCGTGAAATAAAAAGACAGAGCTCAACAGCTCTGTCTTTTTTTGTTAAAAAATCTTGTGTAAATAACGCTCAAAAGCATTTTCTTTATGTAAACAACTTTTAAAATACTTTGTTATGTATGCATAACTCTAAAAGAGTTTTAATTTTGGCAAAATAGATTTTAAAGAGCCTTTAGTTCTTTTTTAGCTGTTTAAAAATAAAATTTAACGGGGTGAAAATATGAAAATAGCAATTATCTGCGGAAAAGAGCGTTTTCCTCATAATTATGTACGGTGGGTAAAGGCGGCGGGAATGGAACCCATTGTAGTACAGCGGTTTGCCGATATAAAAAAGCTTAAAGAAGTAGATGGCGGGATTTTTGCAGGCGGCGGTGATATTAACTATCGCTTTTATTCTGCTAACCCGATGGGGAAAAATGCTGATTGGCGTCGCGACGCTTTTGATTATACGTCATTTTGTCAAATGGGCGAAAAAGGCTTGGTGGGAATTTGCCGCGGCGCACAAATAATTAACGTTTTTTGCGGCGGAACATTGACAGACTTAAAAAATGAATATATGCACATTAGTAAATACGATATATTTCACCTAATGAAATTGGGCGAAAAGGAAATAACGGTTAATTCGATGCACCATCAAGCTATAAAAAGACTTGCAAATGGCTTCAAGGTGCTTGGTGTGTGCGGAAACGTTATTGAACTTGCCGCAAGCACTCGGCATATACTGTGCCAATTTCACCCGGAAAGAATGAATTTCTTTTTGCCACTAATATATTTAAAAAAGGTAATAAAAAAGCAAAGGCATCATATTATTCAATGAGGTGTTTAAAATGATTGACGGACTTATTATATTAAATGGAAGCGATAAGGCAAAAAAAGGTTTTTTCAAATTTGAAAATTGCTTTAGAGATATGACGGTAGGGGTGGATTTGCCGTCAGACAATTATCTGTGGTGTATAGCAGATGAACAGTTTTACTATGGAACGCTAAACGGTCAAGCCCACACAAAAACCCAGTGCCCCGTAAAGAAAATACCCACACGGTGCGGCATATTTAAGGTAGAAAGCAATATTGCGATCCCCGTGGCTTTTTCGCAAGACGAAAAAACTATTTTAGAGCGTGCAGAAAAGGAATTGGGCTTAAAAATCAACAGTCAAAGTGCTTCTGAAATGAATGATAATACTGTAAAAAATGAACCTGTGCAAAGTAGTATTTTAACGCAAAGCAGTAAGGAGCTTGAAGGCTCAAAGGAAGATTTTGGCAATCGCGAAGATGGTCTAAATTGGACTGAAAATAAAAAATCGACAGACACAAAATCAGCAAGTGTACAGATGACAAAAGCGGCGGATACAAAATCGACAAGCGTAAAGATGACAGACGAAACCGTACAAGGCTCGGAAAAAAGTGATGAAGACGGCAAAATATCGGCGGAAAAAAGCGGTGAATGGCTTTTAGATGCATATAAAAATGCCGATTACACGCTACCAAAAGAATTTCTGTCTTATAACGGAAGCCCCGAAACTTATTGGGAGTGTAATGAAAAGGAATTAGTACAGCTTTTAGAAAATAATCCTGAAGAAAAATATATGAGCGACCTTATACCCGGTTCAAAATGGGTAAAAATTGCACAGGACGATGCAAAATACATATTAGGCGTTATATACGACGAAGACAGTAAACCGATGTATATATGCTATGGGTTTGAGCTTGGTTGGAGCGAAGAGCCGCCCGAAAAGCTTGAAGGCTATTGCCAATGGATTCCTAAGGACTGTGCAAAGCCACACGATGAAGGCTATTGGGTTGTTTATGTTAACGCAAAAACAGGCGAGCGCGTAAGGTGAATATGCGCGTTTTGTGAATAACAAAAAGTGATTTATATTTATCGCCGAGAAACTACAATATTACTTTTGCTTTGTGAAAATATCTACCAAGAAAGCCAAATAATTAATTTTATAAAGTAATTTTTATCCCCACCGTTTTATCGGTGGGGATTATTTGAATTGGTTGCAGAAATTAATGGTGAGTGGTATAATGATGAATGTAAAAATAAGGTTTAATAGGAGAAATGAAATGAA
>JAZNXV010000001.1:0-23973 GCA_045594045.1 Clostridia bacterium | reverse complement strand
ACACTATATTTTGGCAAATAGACTTTTTTTGCATTTTCTTTCAGCAAAATAACCGTAAATCGCCTTAAAAACTATACGTAGAACTATATATGCGGGTATTGCAATAAGCATACCGAAAAATCCGCCTAACGAGCTGCCTGCAATAACACACAAAAGCACGGTTAACGGATGAATTTTTACGCTTGCGGAGATAATGCGCGGCTGGACAATAAGATTGTCAATTTGCTGTACAGCAAGAATAATTACCAGCGCTATACCAACCTGTTTAAGCCCTTGTGATGCTGCAAAGAACAAAATCGGAATACTTCCTAAAACGGGTCCGACGTAAGGTATTATATTAAACACGCCCATTATTACGCCTAAAATAAGCCAATACTCAAAGCCGAACAATAAAAGTGCACCGCCCATCAATACACTTACAAACAGTACAACCACAAATTCGCCGAAAATATATTCTTTAAGCTGTGAGTTTATATCTTTAAATATATAAACAAGAGGTGTTCTCACTCCACCGGGAACCATAAACAACAGTTGCCTTTTAAATATTTCTCTGTCGCGCAACAAGTAATATACAATAGCCGGCACGAGCAGCAAGCTTGAGAAAAACGAAAATATTTTTTGCGGCGAAAAGCTTTTTAAAAAGCCGTCAAAAAATTCGCCAAAATACGTTTTTACGCCCGCAAAAATGCTTTCGTTATTTAAATTTTCTGAAATAAAAGGAACGTCTTTTAAATAGGTTAAAGCAAAGTTTTTTAAATCAGAAAAAAGATTAGGTATAATCATAACAAAGCTTTTAATTTGCTCGGTTAAGATAGGTAAAAATAATATTAATGCTGATGCATTTATTACGGTTGTTATTAAAAACGCAAGTATTATTGATGCACCTTTTTTATTAATACGCTCTTCAATTGGCTTTACTACAGGAAAAAATAAGTACGCCTGAACAATTCCGCTAAAAAGAATACTCACAATTTCTATAACAGTATTTTTAAATATTTGCGACAATAAAAAAATCACTGCAATAGCCGCCACAATGAATATTATATACTTTTTACGCATATTCGGCCTACTCCTTTTGAATTTAGTAAGTTATGTAAAGAAATATCAAAATTATGTAAAGGGCATACGCCCCAAAAATCACATATTCATCATTTGTTTTGCCGCACGCTTTCCGTAGCGGTAAATTTTTCTTACGCAAGGTTTAGTCATTGCTAAATATGCACCCGCCGCCATTGAAGCCGTTACACCGACAATAATTGCCATTGATGTTCCGATAATTTTCAAAATCAGCACCTCCTATTCTCTGTTTATTATTACAAGCCCTTTATCTGTCAGGGAGATATTATCAATATTTACTATTTCTCTGCCGAAAATCAAATCATCTAAAAAGCTCTGTTTTACACTGACACCTAAAATTTCCATAGTGGCCGCTTCAATGTAAAAATCACCTACACTGCCCGAATAGAAATCATTATTTTTAAAAATATCAAAGTTGCTTCTTCCATATTCCTCACCAAAGAATTTTTTATGCTTTATTGCAGATTTTTTTATTACCGCACCGTTTCTGTCAAGATGCAAAATTCCGCTTTTATCCACAAAAAACTTTTCACGAATTAAACCGTAATTTTTTATTCCCTGCAATCCAAATAAAGTTTTTTTGTGTATGTCTACGGATAAATCCGTTATTTTTCCAATAACCGTGCCGTCGCAGTATATGTCTGTACCAATAAAGCTGCTGATCGTTTCCATAAAATCACCTAAAAAATTTTTTGTAAAATTAGTATTGCCTTGGCAACTTTTTTTACTCTGTTTAAACAAAAAAAGCTGTTGGAAAAATCCAACAGCCATACCAATTTAAGTTTTTATGAAATTATCGTTTTTTATATAAAAATTCAGCCTTTATTACGCAATTTTTTAACACATTCTACAATAGAATTGCCAATGATTTCGGCTTCTTGAGCAGTAGTTAAATGACTTAATGAAATACGTACCGCACTTTTTTCAAAGGAATCATTTTTACGAATTGCATCTATCACGTGGGAGGTTGTTACAGAGCCCGCAGAGCAAGCCGCACCCGAAGAGGCACATATTCCGTTTAAATCAAGCAACATAACCAAGCTCGTTGCCTGAATGCCTTTAAAGCTAAAGCTTAAATTACCGCAAACTCTCTGTTCTTCGTTCCCGTTAATTTTAACGTCATCTAATTGTTCAAGCACAATTTTTTTAATTATATCGGTATTGTTCTTTTTTATTTTCGCGCGAGCTTCACGTTCAACACATTGAAGCTTTAAAGCCTCTGCCATTCCGATAGCCCCGGGAACGTTTACAGTCCCTCCGCGTTTATCGTGCTCTTGGGATCCGCCAATAATTAAATTATTAAATGAAATACCGTTTCGCACGTAGAGAAAACCTATGCCCTTTGGCCCGTAAAACTTATGTGCCGAAGCAGAAAGCATATCAATATGCATCTTTTTAACGTCAATTTCAATATTACCTATTGCCTGCACTGCATCTGTATGGAACAAAACTCCCGCTTCCTTGGCAGTTGCACCGATGGCCGCTAAATCCTGCACAGTTCCTATTTCATTGTTTGCGGCAATTATTGAAATCAGCGCCGTATCCTTGTTAGAAAAAACTGCGGACTTAATTTTTTCCGCGTCGATTATGCCAAGCCCATCAGCTTCCAAATAAGTAACCATTGCACCGCGCTTTTCCAGCTCTTTACATTTGTTTAAAACAGCGTGATGCTCAATATTAGATGTAATTATGCGTTTTTTATTATTTCCCAAAACGCTTTCTAACGCCCAATTATCGCTTTCCGTGCCGCCGGAAGTAAAATAAATCTCGTTTTTTTGCGCGTTAATCGCCTTTGCAATTACTTCACGTGCATTTTCGAGTTCGCTTGCCGCCTCGCGACCAAAGGCGTGCACACTTGCCGAGTTACCGAAGCTTTTATTAAAATATGGCAACATTTTTTTTAGCACCCGCTCGTCAAGCGGTGTGGTTGCGGCATAATCTGCGTAAATCATAATTTTCTCCATCAGTATTTTTATTTATGCTATCATAATATTTTTTAATTGTCAATCAAATAGGAATTCGTAAATTTTACTTTTATAATATTATTTAATTTTTATTACTATTAAATTACATAAGCTTTGATAAAACTCTGTAGCGCATACCGTTAAATTCCACAAGATACACTCCAACAAAGCTTGAAAACTGTTTCTGATATAATAAATTTTTTACTGCGTTTAAATCTCTTTGCTCCATTTTTACAGAAATACCGCATCCTATCGAAATTTCAATAGGCGTGCTAATAATTTCGCCTTCAACACCCATTGGTGTCAATAAACGTTTAAAATGCAAGCTCTGTGTGCGCGACCTAAAAGCAACGACGATAAAAGTATCCATTTTGTGACCTCCAATATTGTTTACTAATATAATATATTATGTGCAGCAAATAAGAGTGAATGGAGATTTTATATGATTTATCTTGACAATGCTGCCACTACACTATATAAACCAAATCAAGTGTATTTACGCAGCAACGAAGCCTTTAGAAAGTTTTCGGCAAATGCCGGCAGAAGCGGTCACAGTGCTTCAAAAAAAGCGGCGGAAATTATATTTTCGTGCAGAAGCACTGCTGCAGAATTTTTGGGCGTAAAAAATCCCGAAAACATTATTTTTACCTTTGGATGCACCGACGCACTCAGTATTGTTATAAAGGGATTGCTAAAAAAAGGTGATCACGTAATAACAACTGCCTACGAGCACAATTCGGTTTTGCGACCGTTAGAATATATGCATCAAGATGGCGGAGTTGAATATTCCGTTGTTTTTCCCGACGTTAACGGCGTTATTACAGAAGAAAGCTTTTTTAACCATCTTAAAAGCAATTCGAAAGCAATAATTTTAAATCTTGTTTCAAACGTAACGGGCTATATTCAGCAGGCAGAAAAAATAATTTCCCGCGCTAAAAACAACGGCTTACTTGTAATCGCAGACTGCGCACAAGCCGCAGGAATACTTGACGTAAGCAAATTAGGAATTGACTATATTTGCTGCGCAGGACATAAAAGCTTATACGGTCCACAAGGAATAGGTATTTTGGCGATAAATGAAAATGCACCATTACCTCTTCCTTTGCGCTTTGGCGGAACAGGAACGCATAGTTTTAGCCTTGCTCAACCTGTGGAAATGCCCGAATATTTGGAAAGCGGTACACTTTCTGTTCAGAATATTGCCGCCCTTGAAGAAGGAATCAACTTTGTAAAGAATAACTTTTTTACTATAACAGAGCACGAAAAAAAGCTGGCTAACCGCCTATATGACGGACTTAATGGCATAATTGGCATTACCTTGTACAGTGACAAGGACTCATTAAGTAACGTTATTGCTTTTAACGTGCTTGACGTTGATTCTACTTTAATTGCACAGCTCCTTGACGAAAAATTCTCCGTTTGTTGCCGAGGCGGCTTTCATTGTGCCCCCCTTGTTCATAAATTTTTAAAAACAGAAAAGCAAGGTGCCGTAAGATTTAGCCTTAGCGCTTTTAATACGAACGAAGAAATTGACAAAGCAATAGACGCGGTTTTTAAAATAAGAAAAATGTATATTTAATTAAATCTCTGTTGCGAGCTTACTTTTCATTTTTATTGCTCACAACAGAGATATTTTAAACTTATTTTTATCAGTGAAAATATTAAATTATTTTTTTAATGTGCGCATCAACAACTCAAGCTTGGCTTTTTGTTCTGAGTTAAGCATAGGTGCTATGGACGAAGCAATACTGTTTATTTTTTCGTCTGTCAACGTGCCATCGGATTTTCCTTTTTTTACCGCGCCTGCAAGATCTTTTAAAATTTCACTTTCGCTCTTTCCTTCATATCCCTTTGCCATATTTTTTAGCTTTTCAAACTGCTTTGCTTGGTCTTGATTTAAGTTTTTTGCATCAAAATTCTTAAAATTGTTTATATTGTTATTTTGCGCAAATTGCTTTTGTCCGTTGCTTTGATTTGTTGCGCCGTTTTCATTCTTTGAGTTATTAAAGTTATTGACATTTTGCCTAAGCGTCCTTTTCAAATAATCACCTCAAAATTTTAATTTTCTTTACACCTTTTAAATATATTATGCTTAACAAAAAAATATAGTTAAAATTTTATATTTTGGGTGTATGAACAAATTATAATCAAATGCATATAATTTTAATGAGGTGATTAATTTTGAACAACCTTACCCCACTTATTATACTTTTGGCTATAACAAACAAAAACGGCTTCAACAACATAAAAAATGCCATTGAAGCCGCTGATAGTTTTGCAAATAAAATAGGCTCGTTAACGAGCATAATGAATTTTTTGCCGAATATAGCGGGATTATTAAATAACGGTTCACAAAATAATAACTTAGCAAATTTGTTTTCGAGCATCTTGAATAATAACGAAGGCGATATCTTTAATTTGCTTGCGAACAATAAAGAAAGCTCAAATAACAGTTTAAATTCCGACTTTAATTCAAAAAACAACGGGCAAAGAACAAATCGCGAGCGTGAACAGTATATGGACACGTTAACTCAATATACCGGATAATCTTTATCAATTTTGAATATCCGAGCTATTTTATCATAACCTTTTCAGCACCGAGTGCTTCTACGTCTGCTTCGCTATGTGTTACAATAATGATCAGCTTATCTTTTGCAAGCTTTTTGATTTCTTTGCGAACAATATCTACGTTAGTATCATCAAGCCCCCTGAACGGCTCATCAAGCAAAATAATATCAGCTTCATAAGAAAGACAGCGTACCAAGGCACAACGGCGCTTCATACCGCCGGAGAGTTCCTTGGGATATTTTTCCTTGTACTCATCAACACCGAATTTATTCATATAAGCCAACGCTTTTTCTTTGTTTGGCTCAACTAACAAAATGTTTTCTTCAACATTAAACCAATCAAGCAGGCGGTCTTCTTGAAACAAATAGCTTATTTTACCCGATACTGAAATTTCGCCTTTGAATTTTACAAGACCGCATATAGCATTTAGCAATGTTGTTTTGCCCGTGCCGGACGGTCCGAAAACTGCATAGACACCCTTTTCGAACACAAAAGAAAAGTTTTCAATTACCTTTTTATCAAAGGAAACGCTTAAATTGTTAATTTTTATCACGATAACCCCGTTGTAGAAAACTTCTTTTCTACTTTTTTAAGAATAATTTTTATAATTTTTTCCAAAATCAAGCTAATTACTATTACTACCGCCGTCCACGCAAACATATCACGCGTGTCTAAAATCGTTTTTGCAAAAAACAGATCTGCACCTATTGAGTGTGTAGGTTGGCACAGAACCTCTGCTGCGACACCTGCTTTCCAAACAAGACCAGCGCCCGTTAAAACAGCTGATGCAAAGTGCGGCATTATACCTGGAAAATAAATATATTTAAATTTTTTTGCATTGGACAAGCCGTAAACCTGTGCAAATTCTTTATAATCCTTGCTTATATTTTTTAAGCCCGCACTTACGTTACCCCAAACTATCGGTATAACCATAAGCGCAGAAATAAAGATTGGTATTGAATCTCTTTTCAGCCACAGCCACGCAAGCATTATGAACGACGCAACGGGCGTTGTTCGTACAATTATTTTAATAGGTGCAAAAAGATTATCGAAGAATTTGACCGTACTGACAAAGGCAAAAAACAAGCCGAATACTATGCCCAGCAGGAATCCCAAGGAAATTCTTCCTACGCTTGAGAACACAGTAATCCAAAAATCGCTCGTTGCCCCAAGCTGAATAATTCTTTTTGCAACGTCAATGGGTTGCGCAACAAACACGTCGCTATCTACAACAACATAAACCAATTGCCATATTGCAACCCAAACCGTCGCAATTAAAATACTTTTTAATAAAGTTAAAATTTTCTTTTTAATAATAGAAATCCTCACTCGGTAATGCACCGCCTATACTTTTTGAATCGCTATCAAATAAAATTTTGAGGTACGTTTCTGTTTTTGTTTTCATTTCTTCGCCAGAAATTGTAACCATTTTTGCGTTGGGAATAGCCGTCTTTGCAATTTCGGCGCTGGGAACGATTTTGTATTTTGCAATCAATGCAGCGCCTTCATCGTGATTTTCGTTTACATACTTTACAGAAGCGGTATATTCCTCCAAGAATTTATCAACTGCTGTTTTATTATTTTCAGCGAATTCTTTTCTTATAGCAAGACAACCCATTGAGAAAAGTGCCGTATTACCGCAAGCCTCGTCCCAAGCCGAATTAAAATCAACGGCAATTCTGAAACCCTTGTTCTTTGACAAAATGGTTGAAACCTGAGGCTCGGGAATAAGAATTATATCGGCGTTTCCTTGAAGAGCCTGAGTGGCTAATTCAGCGTGTGTTGCAAAATATTCAACCGTGCAATTTACGTTATTCTTCTCAAGCACGTAATTAAGAGCATATTCCGGAGTTGATGCCTTACCCGAAGAATAGATTTTCTTACCTTCAAGGTCAGCAATTGAGTTGATGGTGTCACCTTTTTCAAGAATATACAAAACACCAAGGGTATTAAGTGCTAAAAGCTGCACCTTGCCTTGTGATCTGTTATACAGCGTTGCCGCTAAATTAGTGGGCACAGCCGCAATATCAAGCTCACCATTTAATAAAAGTGTAGTGATATCCGTCGGCGCGTTAAAAAGTTCGAAGGAATAATTGTTTACGGTTGTTTTTGCTTCAGCATCAGACATAAGCTTGGACATACCCATTCCCGTGGGACCCATCAAAGCGCCGATTTTAAAATCAACGCTTTTATATTCGGGCGTTGCTTCAGGTGTAGGTGTTGCCGTTTCACCCATATTTGTATTGCAGCCTGCAAAAACTGCAGCACTTAAAATTAAAACTAAAATTAAACTTAAAATCTTTTTCATAATTCTTCTCCTTTATAAATTTTTGATGATAATACGCTTTTAACATTTACGCCTTGAATTCTTCCAAGTTTGCCGCACAAAGCGCCGATGCGGTCGTTTGTTCCGTCAACCATAACAGAAATCAAGCATACGGAACGCTTCTCGTAAGGAATTCCCATTCTGCCTATTATTATATCCGAAAATAAGCTTAAAAGCTCATTAACCTTTTCAGCAGAAAGCTTTGGGTCTTCAACTACAATGCCAATTAAACCAATTCTATTTTCCATTTTACCTCCAACAAAAAAATCTCTTTACCGAATCACAGTAAAGAGAATTAAAAACAATATTTAACTTTATTTTTTAATAATCACTTTACCTAAACGCAGTACAAAACCTTGTTTTCAGATGCGGTTAAAACTCTCCGTGTCAGAATATTCCTTCACTTTGATCAATTTAATTATACTATATCTCAATCATTCTGTCAATACTTCTATCGCCTTTTTTAATTGCAGGTCGTTAGAGTTGTTTCTAAGCCAGAACTTTTGGGTTAATTCTTCAGACAATCCAACTTCGTATTCAGGCGTAATGCCCGTTTCATGAATACATTCACCGCTTGGCAAATAATATTTTCCAACGGTAAGCTTAAACAAACCGCCGTTTTTCAATGTAAAGGTTTTTTGCATAATTCCCTTGCCAAAGCTTTTTGTTCCTACGATTTTTGCATCTGCCAAATCGCGCAGAGCACCTGCAAATGCTTCAGAAGCGCTTGCGCTGGAGCCGTTGATAATAACGCTGATGGGAACATCATAATACTCATCATCAACCGAATAGGATTCTATTTTTTCGCCCTGGCGTGTCATTGCATAGAAAATTTCACCCTTTGGTGTAATCAGTTCTGCCATTTGTTCAAACAAAACCAGCTCTCCACCGCCATTTTCGCGCAAATCAATAATTAAGCCTTCGGCGCTGTTTTCTTTCGCAAAAGTAATTGCTTTATCAAAATATTCAGCCGCGTTTCCTCTAAAGGAAGCAATTTTAATATAGAGAAGTTTTGTTCCCTCAACAAAGCAGTATTCTGTCATCTGGCGTTGACCATTTGTGCGTTTTGGGTTGAATGATAAGGTTTTGCTGTTACGCAAAACAGTAATATTTACGGTAGTTTCAGGCTCACCTTTAACTAACGCGCTGATTTCTGCAGCAGAAAGCTTTTCTACGCTCTGCCCGTCAACCGATAATATAACGTCCCCCGCTTTTAATCCAACGCTATTAGCGCTTAAGCCTGTATAAACCGATGCAATAGTAGGTGTACCGTCGCTTATAACAAGCTCACATCCGATACCGCCTTCAATTACGCCTTGTATTGAATTTGTATAATCCTCCACGTCATCCGGCGAAAGATAGTTTGCATATGGGTCGTTAAGGCTTGCCGCCATACCTAACAATATATAGTCGAGCAGATTATCGCCGTTTTGTTCTTGAATAGCATTTGAATTAATTATTTTTGCAACGTTCGTAATAAGCTGCATTTGGTCATAATTCAAAATACTTACGCCAAAGCCGCCGTAGGTAAAATGATTGAACAAAAAACCGCAGGAAAAGCTAATAACTATAATTAAAACAACGGAAATAAAAGACCTTTTCTTTTTACTCACAATATCACCTTAAAATCTTATTTGCGGCAATATATATTCTTAATGCCACCGCTTCATCAAAGTTACGCAAATTAAAGCCGGTTTCCTTCTGAATTCTGTCCAAACGGTAAATAAGCGTATTACGATGAAGATAACAATATCTTGCAGTTTCACTTATATTCAAATTATGCTTAAAAAATTCCTGGGCAAGTTCAATAGTTTCGTTGTCCAAGCTTCGCTTAACCTGCTCAGCCTTTTCTTTAAGCTCGTTGATTGCGTTTTGCGGTAAGGCAGAAATAATAAATTCGGGTAAAATATTTGAGAAAAACCAAATGCCGCCGCTGTAGGAAAGCTTTTTACCGATTCTTATTGCGCAAAGAGCCTGCTCAAAGCCTTCGGCAAGAGAAAGAACGTTTTCGCAAATACAGGAAACACCTATGTTATAATCGGTGTTAAGCTCCGCAAAGGTTGCGCCGATCGCCCCGGAAAGCTCCTCGACGTTATTGTCTTCTACGGAACAAATAACCGCTATACGATGGCTATCTAAACCCACAACAACAATATTGTTATCGCCGAAAATTTCTTCAAGCTCGGCAATATACCCGGAAATATCATCGTTTAACTCCGCAACAAAAACGCGGCGTACAACGTCAAACAAAAAGCCGTATTTTATGCAGAGATTTTTTATTTCGCTTCCTGCTGTGCCAAACAAAAGATTTTTAATAAATTCATTTTTTGTAATGCGAGTCGAAGGCTCTTTTTTATCTAAAAAGCCCTTCAACGCTTTCTCGTCAGCACAGATTAACGAGATATTGCCATCAGTCAGCCTTGAATACAAGCAACCATTTTCAAGAACGGGCAAATCCGCATTCAAAATATGCTTTGGAAGCTCTGCTGTTAAGTTTTCATCGCCGGCAATTTTAACGCCGAGATTGCTATATATTGCAGTTTTCATATTATCACCGCAACTATTTTAACATATAATGACAAATTTTAAAAGTGAAAATTCAATTTAATGATAACATTTTGCTTTTTTCGCCCTCAAGAAGCCTTCCGTTTTCCGTTGCAATGGTGTGGACGGGCAAAATATAATATTCTTCTCCCTGCAAAAACTCCTCGTCAACAAATTTTACCTGCTCATTTAAATTGCCTTTTAATACCGCCACAAGTATTTCTTGTCCTTGGACGTTTTTCTTGTAAACGTTATAATTTACAAGCTCGTCTGCAACGGTAAAGTAAATTTCAATTTGCCGCAATTCGTTATATTGAATTTTTATATCTTTAGGAATGCTTGGCCGCTTCCAATACTTGCTTTCCACCGTCGGCAAACTATTTACATCGAAAAATTCTTCAAGCACGTAGTTTTTACCTGTAAATTCACTTGCTAAATTTATAGAATTATCTTTAAATAAAGCAAAAGAATCAATTTTTATTTTACTTACGTTTTCAGGTTTACCGAATTCTTGGTATCCGTATTTTTCAAAAATTCTTTCGTAAATTTTTGCGCCAATTAACGAAGGATAGGTGCTTCCCGTTACCTCTTCGGGCAAATAATGTGCTTCATCCGTTTTGTCATACCCCATCCAAACACAAACGGTATGAGACTTTACATAGCTTGTACTCCACGCGTCAGAATAACCCAGCTTGTTATACCCTACCGTTCCCGTTTTACACGCGATTTTATTTTTAAACGTGCTAAGCGCGTTCTTTTTTTGCTTTGAAACGTCGCACAGAATATCAGTTATCAAAAAGGCTGTCGTGTCTTTAATTGCATTTTGCGAAGTTGTATTTTGCTTGTAAATTAACGTTCCGTTTTCGTCATATATTTCTTTTATACACCAATTTTTAATATAGCTTCCGCCGCGAGCAAGAGTGCTGTAAGCATTGCATAGCATAAGCGGCGATGTTCCGTATTTCATTCCGCCAAGCGCTATTGCTAAATTTTTGTCGCTTTCGTCAAATTCAATTCCAAGCTTTTTCGCAACACTTTTTGAGTATTCTATGCCGTTTTTTTCAAGAAGCTCTACTGCAGGAACGTTTAGCGAAAGTGCAAGCGCATTACGCACGGTAACTTTGCCGTAATACACGTCGTTAAAATTCGCAGGCGAATAACCGTTAAAGTTTTTGCGAAAATCATCAAGCAAGGTTGCATTAGTTATACTGTTATTTTCAAAGGCAGGGGCATAAACAAGCAGCGGTTTTATGCACGAGCCGGGCTGTCGCTTTGCAGTTGCACGGTTAAAAACACGCATCCCCTGATGCTCTCTTCCGCCAACAAGTGCGCTAATACTGCCGTCGCTGTTATCAATAATCACCGAAGCAGACTGAATTGACGAATCAACTGATACGGGAAAATTATTACCTGTTCCGTAGATTTCCTGCAATGAATTTTGCAAAAAGGAATCTTGAGTGGTATAAACCCTGTATCCGCTTGCCATAAAATCGCTGACGCTTATATTTAATATGCTTGCGCCTTCTTCTAAAACGTAATCGGTAAAATAGCCGTAATCGTATACTTCTTCTTTTTCAATAATAGTTATCGGTTCCTTTGAATACGCCTCATATTCTTCCAAGGTAATAAAACCGTATTTTTGCATTTGCGAAAGAACGGTGTTTCGTCTAGAAACGGCATTTTCCATATTCAAATGCGGTGCATAGCGCGACGGAGCCTTTAAAATTCCCACAAGAGTCGCTCCTTCCGAAACGGATAACTCTTCGGCATTTTTGCCGAAATAGCTCTGTGACGCCGTTTGAATACCGTAGGCACCACGCCCGAAATAAACAAAATTAAAATACATCTCAAGTATTTCATCTTTTTCATACTGACGCTCAAGCTGTAAAGCCAGAATTGCTTCGCTAATCTTGCGCATTATAGTTTTTTCGTTGCTTAAATGAGAATTTTTTATAAGCTGTTGTGTAATAGTACTTGCGCCCTCTTTATAACCACCCGATTTAATATCGGCTAAAAGCGCGCCGAAAATTCGTTTTATATCAATGCCGCTGTGCTCATAAAATCTAATATCCTCTGCGGCAAGCAACGCGTTTATAACGTGCTTTGGAATTTTATCAATACTGATACTCTGTCGATTTTCACCGCAATTTATGGTTGCGCAAACTTGATTATCTTTATCGTATATGGTTAGCGTTTGTTGAATGTCGGTTATTTTTTCTACCGATAAATCAGGAGTTACAGCTGACGTTATTCCTATAAAAATCAAAAGAATCGCTAAAATAAATGTAAAAAACAATCTTTTTTTCATAATACACCCTTGGTTTATTATGTATGACTCTAAAAAAAATATTCAATTATTGCCAATTTGAAAATGATATGTTATACTATATAAGAATTTTTTATTTTAAGGTGAAATTATGATTTGTAAAAAATGCGGTGCGAAAAATAATGATAAGCGTATAAAATGCTTCCATTGCGGATACGTTTTTGAAAAAGGCGTTGAATCTGATTCGTTATTTACCGATTACCCCAATGACATAATCGAAAAAAAGCCAGCAGGTCAAAAGGCAGATTTTGGCGCACAAGACGACGTTTTAAAGCGTAATAACCATAACAGCTATGATAACGAAATCGTAATTGAGAATGAATTTGAAGATGAAATTCAGCCTTATGATTTAGATTTAGACGTTTTTCCCACAAAAAAACATTCATTTGTAAAGGAAAGCAAGCAACCTGAGCAAATCTCATCTTTAGACGAAGATTATGATTACGATGAGTTTAATAACGCTGATACCTATGAAGACGAGCAATATTACGACGATACTAATGAAGATGAGCTCAATGAGTATGACGATTACTATGACAACAGCATCTCCTCAAAAAAGAAAAGCCGCAAGGTGCCTGACGATATTTTGGAGCTTTCGGTAGATGCCGACACGGAACAACATTTTAAAGTTGCAAATCGCAAACGCAATTTAGGCTACAACGCACTTATTTGGGTGCTTGTGCTCGCCTTTATTATAGTTTCAATTTTTGTTGGAACGCTTATCTTTACTCTTATTTCTTCTGACGACACGCCTGTAGCACCCGACAGTAATTCTTCTACCGAAATCGGTATTGCGCCGCCATCTATACAGCACTTGACCGACGAAAACGGCGTTGAATATATACACGCTGTATTCACTGGAAGGATCGGCGACAGAATTCATTTAAAATGCAACAACACCTACCACACCTTTATTGAAGAAACACTTGAGCTTAAATTATATCTTGAAGATTTATTCGACAGCGGATACGAATTTAAAACCTCTACCGTAAACGCCAATATGAACGCATATTACATTCGTGATAACAAATCTTATTCCTGTAACGCTCCTTCGTTCACAATTAGCGTCCCCGAAGCCGAAATGGAGCTTATTTCTCCCCTTGAGCAAAACATTAAGGTTTATAGAGATAAATACACTATCAAGCTTTGGACTACAACTGATTCAACCGTTTCCCTTAACAACTCTAACATCACAAGCAGTATGGACGGTTTAGGAAATATTTCCTATGACGTTGACGTGGAAGCAAATAGCTCAACAACTTATCTTCTCGTCGTTTCACAGCCTTACCACACGCCAAAGAGCCAAATTTTTATTTTAACCCGTGATGCTCTTCCCGTTAATTTGACAATTGCAACAAGCAATGCCGCAGTTATTCACGAAAATAAAATTACAATTTCCGGTTCTACCGAAGAAGGTGCAACAATTTCTTCAAATCTCCCCACTATCGGAGAAATTGAAAAGAACGAGCTATACAACACCTTTACCGCAACCATTGATTTATCCGGCTGCAAATACGGTCAAATTGAAGTAAAAATCTCTGCCGAAAACGAAAAAGGTGTCTCTACAAAATCGCATATTTTCTGGTATTGGCCGGAAGAAAATTCAGTTACAACAACCGCGGCAAAGTTTAATTCCGCAGTAGCATCTAAACCCGAATCATATCGCGGCAAAACTTTCTTGTTAAATTCAGTAACTGTTAAAAAGAATATTTCAGCAAACAAGTTTGAAGCAACCTGCTCCTTAAACGGTATTGATTATCCTTTAATCATTACAAATGAGTTTAGCTCCACAAACGTACTTGTAAACTCCAAATACAAGATTTTTGCCGAATGTGTAGGCGTTTTAGAAGATGGCAAGCCCTTATTCAGAGCTTGGTACATCTATACTGCGAAATAAAATATTTTCTTGCGATTTACTAAATTAAGAATAAAATTGAACTCTTACTGTAAAATAGCCAATAAAAAAACTACCGATATTTTCGGTAGTTTTCTTTTTTTATAAAATTATTAGTCAAACAAATTAAAACAGTAATATACTCTTATGTTAGAATTTACCACTTTTAACTCATCAAGTAGAGCCCAATTTAACGGGAATTTTAAGAGTACCTATATCATTTCTGATAACTGTTAACGTAATCTCATCGCCCGGTGCAAAGCCTTCAAGCATTACTAACAGGTCGCTAATGCTTGTGATAGGTGTATCATTGAAGGCAACAATAACGTCGTATTCCTTTAACCCTGCCAATTCAGCGGCTCCACCCGCAACGAGTTCATCAATATACACGCCGCTGTCATTTCCATTAGTTGCAGTTCCTACAGTAGCCTGCAATGCCGCACGAATAACCTTTCCGTTTTTAACTAATTGCTCACCAATATCTTTAGCGATGTTTATCGGTATGGCAAAGCCTATTCCCTCAACCGACGCCCCCTCTAAAGAAGAGCTTTTCATAGTATTGATGCCGATGACCTCGCCCTTTATGTTAAACAGCGGACCACCGCTATTGCCTTCATTAAGCGCGGTATCAACTTGAAGCATCTTGTATCTGTAAACGTTAGCGTTTACACTTCTCTCAAGCCCGGAAACAACACCAACGCTTAAGGAATATTCAAAGCCTAACGGCGAACCAATAGCAATAGCATACTCGCCTATTGACACCTTGTCGGAATCACCTAACGTAGTGGGTACAAATTCATTATCGTCGGCGATCTTTATAACCGCGACCTCAGTGCGTTCATCATAGCCTATAATTTGGGCGTCAAGCTCGCTACCATTATATAAGCCTACGGTAATTTTATCAACGTCCTTAACACAATGGCTGTTTGTAAAGGCATAACCGTCCTTTGTAAAAATAAAGCCGGAGCTTAATGCTTTTGGTACGTATTCATTTTGATGTAAAACGTAAGAATTTATAATAACTATTGAATTACAGTTATTATTATAAACGTTTGTAAAAGCAGTAGAATTATCTCCGTTAACGTCAACGTTAGGCTTATTGGTGGGCGTTGCCGTTTGATTTTGCCAAAGCTCTCCGCCGGAATCTGTATTTTTAACAAGAAAATACGTAAGCGCCGAGCTTAAAAGCGCAATAATCAACACAATTGCCAAAATAGACGTAGCGCTTAATCCTTTTTTTACTTGCACCAAATCAAAATATTCATCTTTCATATAAGAACCTACTTAACTAAATCAAGTGTGAAAACAAATTCTGTTCCGCATCCCTCGGTACTTGTAACGGAAATTGACTGCCCGTGCTGTTCAATAATGCTCTTTACAATGGGCAAGCCAAGCCCCGTACCGCTTTTATGACCCGTATGTGCTTTATCTACCGTATAAAAACGATCCCAAATTAAATCAATCTCGTTTTCAGCAATACCAGCACCCTCGTCTTTAATGGTAATGTATGCTTTTGTTCCTTTAGCTTTAACGCTTAAAAACAAATTCTTATCCGTCTGCGTGAATTTAATTGCATTGTCAATAAGATTTTGTAAAACCTGCTCAATTTTATCGGAATCCGCATAAACCATTAAAGGATCGTCGGACAGTTCAATTTCGGGAATTATACCCTTTTCGTCAATTTTCTGTCCGAATCTGATAACAACGCGGCGCATAAGCTCGTTTATATCAATTTGAGCAATTTCAAGCTTACTTGTTTCCGATTCAATACGGCTTAAATCAAGCATATTTTTAATAAGTGTAGTCAGTCGTTTAACCTCGGAAGAAACAATTTTTAAGTAATCTTTATGCTTCTCTTCGGGAATGGTGCCGTCAAGCATACCTTCTACAAAGCCGTTGATTGACGTCATTGGAGAACGAAGCTCATGCGCGGCATTGGAAACGAAGTCGCGTTTTTTTGCATCACTAATAGCTAACTGCTCAGCCATTTTATTAAAGCTGGCGGCAAGCTGACCGATTTCGTCCTTTTGCCCAATTGCAACGCGATCCTTAAAATTTCCCCTCGCAATACGTTGAGTAGCGTTATTTAAGCTTTTTACCCTGCTTACAATACCGTAAACGAGTATTATAATCATTGCTAAACCAACTACAAAAACGGCAACGATTGGCACAAACAAACTTGAAACAATATTGCTGTAAGCTCTGTTTACCGAATCAAGAGCCGAGTTTATAATCAAAATTGCCCAGGGTTTTTCGTCAGAGTCGCTATTGGCATATCTTAACGGATAAGCAACGGTAGAAACCTGCGTTTGCATTTTTTCGTTAAAATAGTTTGATTTTATATATGTGTTACCTTCATTGTAAACAACGTTAAAAATTTCATCGGACACGAGCTCATCATTTTCATAAATTGTCATAGAGCTCTCACTCATATTGTAAAATATACGCCTTGAAGTGGTGTTTACAATTTGTATGGTAGCATCAAAGTCCTTTGCCGTTGTCATTAAAACAGGAACTGTCTGCCCGTTTTCAATATCAACAACAGCAAGTTGACCGTCAGCATACATCTTCGCAATCTGTTCTGCACACTCAACAACCTCGGTTTCACGCATGGCCGTAAGGTTTTGTTTGTAGGAAATAGACAGTGTACCGCCTAAAAAAAGTACAAACATTAAAACGATTGAAAGATATATATAAATCAATTTCGCTTGTAATGACTTAAAAATCATTCAGCATTTACCTCAAATTTATAGCCAATGCCCCAAACGGTTCTAATGTTCCATTCGTCGTTACCTGCAACTTTTTCACGAATACGTTTAATATGAACGTCAACCGTACGGGAATCGCCAAAATATTCAAAGCCCCAAACCTGCTCTAAAAGCTGCTGACGGGTGAAAACCGTCTTCGGATGAGATGCAAGATAATAAAGCAACTCAATTTCCTTAGGAGGCATTTCAATTTTTTCTCCCATATAAGTAACGGTATATTCGCTGATATCAATCAACAAATCCTTATAGCTTACATTTTGATTAACCTTTTCCTTTTGAACACTGCGGCGAAGAATAACCTTGATTCTCGCAAGAAGTTCTTTAGGCTCAAACGGCTTAACAACATAATCGTCAGCGCCCAATTCTAAAAGCAGGACCTTATCGAAGGTATCGCTTTTGGCGGAAAGCATAATGATGGGCGTATTGTCAATGCGGCGAATTTCGTTACAAACCTGCATGCCGTCCATACCGGGAAGCATAATATCAAGAATAACAAGCTTAGGCTGAACAACTTTAAACTTGTTAACACCGTCAATACCGTCTTCTGCAATATAAACTTCATACCCTTCTTTTTCCAAATAGAGTTTTACAACCTCGGATATGCTTTTATCATCATCAATAACAAGGATTTTTGTTTTATTTAACACAGTTTTTTCCTCCTAAAAAATATGTACAGACACATTATAGCATATTTCTGCAAAATTGTACAAAAAAATATGAAGTTTATACATATTTTTTATCTTAATTTTGCAAAAAATTTAAAAACGCTAATTTTTTAATTCTATCAGGGTTACACCTGCATCTCCCTCGCCGTATGTGCCTGCTCTGAAAGACTTAACGCGTTTGTTTTGCCGTAAATACTCCCAAATAGCCTGCCTTAAAGCACCCGTACCCTTTCCGTGAATTATCGTTACGGTGTTGAGGTTTCTTCCAAAGGCAAGGTCCAAATACAAATCAACGTTGGCAACAGCCTCATCAGAAAGCTGTCCTCTTACATCAAGAGACATAGGCACGCTTGTGTGCGCACGCTGAACTTTTATGCTTGCAGCCTTTTCTTCCTTTTTTGCTTCTAAATACGTTAAATCGGAAGCGTTAACCTCTAATTGAACAATTCCAACCAGCACTTGTACCTTTCCCTTTGAATTCGGTAATGACAAAAGCGTTCCGCAATTATTTAGACTTTGCACAAACACGTCCATTCCGAGTAAAAACTCTTTTATTTGCTTACCCTTTGGTATTTGCTCCGTCTGTTCAACTACTGCTTTTTCAGAATTTAATTTTTTTCTTAACTCTCGAGCCCTAAAAATTGCAGATGGCTCTGCACTTTCCTTTAAGTTTTTAAGCTCATCAATAACCTTGTTTACTTCTTCAAGAGCATTTGCTCTAATTTTATCGGCTTCCTTTTGAGCAAGAGAAAGTGTTTTTTCTCTTTCTCGCATCTGTGCATTTTTTTCTTTTTCAAGAAGCTTTCTCTCGCGCATAATTTCACTTTTTATCATTTCCGCTTCAGTTCGCTTTGCCTGGGCAGAAGCGCGATATTCTTCGGCATTTGTAAGAACTTTGTCAAGCTTTTTTGAGTCTTCATCTGTGTAACTACGTGCTCGGTCAATTAAATATTTTTCAAGCCCTAATTTTGCAGAAATCAAAAACGCATTACTGTTACCCGGAACACCTACCATAAGCTTGTAGGTTGGTTTAAGAGATAAAATATCAAATTCAACAGAAGCATTTTCAATACCTCCGTGAGAAAGTGAATACGCTTTGAGCTCGGCATAGTGGGACGTTACAACCGTTCTTACACGCCTTTTGCGCAACTCTTCCATAATCGACATAGCAAGTGCCGCACCTTCTGCGGGGTCGGTTCCTGCCCCTAATTCATCAAGCAGAACAAGTGAATCGGGAGTAAGTTTTTTCATAATATCAGCAATATTCTTCATATGCGACGAAAAGGTGCTTAAGCTTTGCTGAATACTCTGTTCATCGCCAATATCAGCAAAAATTTCATCAAAAACGGGCATTTGCGTTCCCTCCGACGCAGGCAGATGAATTCCGCACTGTGTCATAAGTGCAAATAGACCGATAGTTTTTAAGGTAACGGTTTTACCGCCCGTATTGGGACCCGTAATCAAAAGCTCAGTAAATTCCTTGCCTAACCAAACGCTAATGGGAACAACTTTTGACTTTTCAAGCAACGGGTGCTTTCCGTTTTTTATATCCACAAAGCCTTTTTTATTTAATTTTGGGCATACACAATCAAAATCTCTTGAAAATTTAGCTTTTGCAAAGATCAAATCAAGCCTGCTTAAAATCTCAAGACTACCGCTTAACGCCTCATAGCTATCAAACAGTTCCTCCGAAAACGCTTTTAAAATTCTTAAAATTTCATCCCGTTCATCAAGCTTAAGCTGGCGAATGGAATTGTTTATTTCAACAACCGCCATTGGTTCAATAAATAGCGTTGCGCCACTTGCCGATTGGTCGTGAACAATCCCCGGAACTCTCCCCTTATGTGTTGCAAGAACAGGCAGAACGTATCTGTCGTTGCGAATGGTTACAATACCTTCCTGCAAAACGCCGTCACGGTCAAGCGAACGCATCAGGCTGTGTAGTTTATCCTTTATACTTTCGTTTTGCTGACGGATTTGCTTACGTATTGACGCCAACTTACTGCTTGCCGAATCGGCTATTTCTTCATCGCTTATTATATCGGCAAAGATTGCTTCTTCCGTCGCGCGCATTGGACTGAGCAAGCTTGCCAAGGTATACACCGTGTAATCTTTAAATGCATCACCGTCAGTAATTTCATATTTAGCTAATCTAACGGCGCGTAAAAAGCCAGCAATCATAAGTAATTCTTTCATTGAAAGCACAGCTTCAAGCTTAATTCGTGCTAAAATTCCCCTTACGTCGTTAAAAGCAACAATTGGCGAAGAACCACGTTTTTCGATAATTTCGCCCGCTTCCCTTGTCTCTTTCAAAAGTTCTTCTACCTCATCAAAATCGATAGAAGGAAAAAGCTTGTCCACGCCCTCTTTACCTATTTGCGAAACGGTGTATTGCTTCAATAACGATTTAATTTTGTCAAACTCAAGAGTATTAAGAATTTTTTCTTTCATAATTGATGTAAATTCCCCGTTAATTTATATAATATTATTTTACATTAAAACAAATTATATTGCAATAGATTTATTTTTGTTGTATAATTATGTAAAGGTAATAAATACAAGGTGCAAATTTTTTAAAGTTGTAGTATAATATATTTGTATTTGAACTAACTGAACGTTTTACTATGCTTTTCTCGGAGGTTTTTTGATGAGCGAATACAAACCAATAAAAATTAAAAGAAAAAAAAGACTTGATCCCAAATTAGCTCAAATGCTACTTTTCAGAGTCTTACCTATAGCACTTGTAATAATTATAGCCTTTTCCTGCTTCAGTATATTTGACAAGCGCATTGGCGAAATTATGACCGAGCTTAAATATTCACAGCTTGCTGACAGAGGTCCTATTGACGACCCTACTGCCGATAACTACTCACCTATCAACATTGATTGGCTTACAGAGTATTCTGCCGTTGATCCCAATGGCTTTGACCCTTTGGCACTTTCGCCGTTAGAATCTACAAACGGTATGCGTCCTTCTGAAATTTTAGGTTCTACCGAATTTGAAAAGGCTTTAGGTTACACAAACAAGCAATCAAAGCTTTGGGCAATACACGACTCCATCAATCCCGATATCTGTGCTTGGATTTATATGTACGGTATGGGTATTAACTATCCGGTCGCTCACGAAAACGGTAAAACCGATTATTATCTGCGCCGTGCTTACGATAAAACAGCTTCCACCTCAGGAACTATTTTTATGTCACCATCTGCAACAATCGACCCTATTTCCCGCAATTTGATTTTGCACGGTCATAATATGCGTGACGGTACAATGTTTGCTTCTTTAGTTAACTACTTAAAGGGTACCCGTTCATTCTATGATTCCCATAAATACATTTTTATTGATACCTTATACGGAACCTACCGTTACGAAATTTATTCTGTATATCAAACTCAGCCCCAAGACATTTATCTTGCCGTTGATTTCCCCAGCAATGCATCTTTCTTAAATTGGTGCACCGAAACGAATAACCGCGGTATTTTTAAAAACGACACCACAACTTTTACCGCAAATGACAGAATTTTAACCTTATCCACTTGCGACGCAACCAACAAATACCGTATTGTTGTACACGCAAAAATGGTGTACCCCGTTCCCGTTGGCGATATTGATTCCTCAAACGACAATAATGACGTTAACGTTCCAACACCCGATACAACGCCCAGCGGTGATCCCCCAACAGTAACACCTACCCCCGAAATTCCAAGTACTGTTGTTACTCCTACTCCTCCAATTCAATCCGAAAACATTTTTGTTGCCGGTGCTAAATTTACCGTTAAACTTTCCGATCCCAAGAGCACCTTACGTTTGCGCAGCGGACCAAGCACAACTTCCAATATTGAAGCCGCGCTTGCACACGGCACGGGCGTTACAATCGTTTCCGAACACAACGAATGGGTTAAAGTAACTACCGAGGGTGGTATGAACGGTTATTTGCAAAAGAAATATCTCACCCCCGCAGACGATTTTTCTTATACAACACCGTCTACCACGATAGGTCCGCCCAGCACTAATTTGATTACTCCTACACCCCCGGCACCTACCACCCCCCCGGCAAATCAACCATAATGCTATTTTGGAGGCTACTATGAGCGAAAATACAGAAGCACGCCGTACCGGCGGGCAATACATAAAAATCAATGATTGGCAGATCAGATACTTTGAAGAAGGCCAAGGCGAAACAGTAATTTTTATTCACGGTCTGGGTCAGGCAATGTACACCTTCAGGAAAAATGTTCACGTGCTTTCCGAATACTGCCACGTTGTATCTATTGACCTTTTAGGTCACGGTCTTTCCGATAAGCCCGAAGAATTTGACTATACAATTGACGATTTTTCCAAACTTATCGCTGACTTTATGGATGCTATGGAAATTCCAAAAGCTACTCTTTTGGGTTTTTCAACCGGTGCAATTATCGCCCTCGATACTGCATTAAAATATCCTAACAAGGTGGACCGTTTAATTCTTCTTTCCCCTGGCGGTGTTACGAAAACGTATCCGACGCAAATCAAGTTGTTAACAGCTCCTATTATTTCAGATTTGTTGTTTACGTTCTTCAGCGCTTCTATGGTACAGAAGGTTTTAAATCAAGGCTTTTACGACCCCTCTCTTTTAACAAAGGACATTGTTCGCCATTACTACAAAGTACTTTCTAACCGTGCGGCACTTGACGCAACAATGAACGCCCTTGCCGCTTGGGACGATACCGATTTAGCCTACGAATTATCCGAAATTCAGGCTCCTGCATATATTTTCTGGGGTGAGGACGATACGTGGCACTCCTTAGATATGTTAGAGCTTTACGAGGAAGCTTTACCCGACGTTTATTCGGCAACCTTTGCTCAATGCGGTCACTTCTTACACGTTGAACGGGCCGATGAGTTAAATAAGAAGCTAATCGAAATCGTTTCTTCTGATTTTTAATTTGTATTATAAATTAAAAAAAATATTTTCTGTACGACAATAATCATCCACGTGCATAGCACGTGGTTTTTATTTTTCGGGCATAGCCCTTATTCACTGGCTTAGCACAAACGTGCTCTTTTGTTGACCTGCCAGTCATGCATTGGTTACTTGCTACCCGTTAACGGGTCGCGTGGATCAAACAAACTCAACTGATCTGCTTCTCTATCCGCTTTTAACTGGTTTGCAACATATTCTTGTATTGCTTTTGTATTTTTTCCTACTGTATCTACATAATATCCCTTGCACCAAAATTCGCGATTTCGGTATGCAAATTTCATATTTCCAAACCTTTGAAATATTATCGTTGCACTTTTTCCTTTTAAATATCCCATAAATACCGAAATGCTCATTTTGGGTGGAATACTTACCAATATATGTACGTGGTCTTGACAGACCTCGCCTTCTATTATTTCTACGCCTTTCCACTCACATAATTGTCTTAATATTCCTCGCACTTCCATTCTATGTTCTTCATAGAACACTTTCCTGCGGTATTTTGGGGCAAATACAATATGGTACTTGCAATTCCATTTTGTGTGTGCTAAACTATTTGTGTCTATGGATTCTTTTTTTCATAGATAAATCCTCCGATTGTGTTTGGGTTTTCGACTGGCAGGTCAAATTCATTATATCACAATCGGAGGATTTTTTCTCAACGGTTAACCTCTTTTGAACCACGCGACTATCGCGTGGTTTTCGTTGTACAAAAAAAGCAGACCGCCCGAAAGCGGTCTGCTATGCACGTGCTCGCGGTATAAAACGAAGTGACTGATCCACGTTCGTTGCGACACAAACTTTTCCACACCATGACAATTCTCTTTTTGAATGGAGATGCATTTTATTCTTATTCAATTTTTACCGCAAGCAAGTTGCA